>CACHFP010000004.1 GCA_902579115.1 uncultured Pelagibacteraceae bacterium
AAATCTTTTAATTTATAATTTAAGAATGGGCCACCTGAGGCAGTTAAATAAACTTTTTTAATTTCCTCATTTTTTTGATTCTGTAAAATTTTAAAAATTGAAAAATGTTCAGAATCTAGTGGAACTATTCTCGTTTTATTTTTTTTTGCTTTTTTTTTAATTAAATTCCATCCACAAATCACGGACTCTTTATTAGCAATTAAAATTTTTTTACTTAGTTTTGTTAATATGATGGTTGGTTTTAAACCAGCTATTCCAGGTATTGCTGATATGGTTATATCTGACTTTTTTATAGAACTTAAATTTTCAAAATTATTTAAAATTTTGACTTTTTTATTTTTAAATTTTTTTTTTATTTTTGTATATATTCCCTTATCTGTTATTACAAAAAAATTTGGATTATACTTTTGTATCTGTTTGAAAATTAATTTATAGTTTTTATTTGCTGATAGAAGATTTATTTTAAACAAGCTTTTTTTTTTTTCAATTATTTTAAAAGTTGTCTTACCTATTGACCCAGTTGACCCAAGAATTGATATTAAGAGTTTCATCTAGTAAAATAGTATAAATGAAATATATCCGATTGGTAATCCGATTAAAATTCCATCTATTCTGTCTAAAACACCACCGTGACCAGGAAAAACTCTACCTGTATCTTTTAATTTTGCTTTTCTTTTTAAATAAGAAAAAAATAAATCTCCAAATTGACAAGCAATTGAAGTGACAGTACTTATTAGAAGAAGTTTATAGTTAAGATCATTTGTATAAAAAAATAAAAAAGAAGTAATAGTTAAATAAGTTAAAAATAAAGATCCAATAGCACCAGAAATAGTTTTGTTTGGACTTATTTTCGTTAGTCTTGGTCCTTTAAACAATTTTCCAAATATATATCCACCTATGTCTGAAGCAATACAACCAAATAAAAGTGAAAATAAAATTATATTTAAATAACTTACCTGAGAAAAATAAAAAAAAATTAAACAAAATAAAAATATATAAATAAAGAAAAATGAAACAATTATTAAGTTAAATAATTTAATCTTAATAATTTTTGTCATTAAGTTTAAAAATTCTATAATTGATAATACTCCTAATACAATTAAGCTATATAATAAAATATAATTAAAATTCATTATCAAAATTATTAGCGATAACAAGATCAGGGATGTAATTGATCTTTTTTTAAAATT
This sequence comes from uncultured Pelagibacteraceae bacterium, assembly GCA_902579115.1. Taxonomy (GTDB): domain Bacteria; phylum Pseudomonadota; class Alphaproteobacteria; order Pelagibacterales; family Pelagibacteraceae; genus Pelagilacustribacter. The sequence continues at coordinate 1,191 of CACHFP010000004.1, forward strand.
TGTTGACATTAAATCGCTCCAAAATTTCTTTTACTTTGCTTATATTGATTTATTACTTTTTTAAGATCTCTTGAATTAAAATCTGGCCATAATTTTTTTAAAAAAAATAATTCTGCGTAGGCTAGTTGCCATAACATAAAATTACTTAGTCTTTGATGACCACCAGTTCTTATCAAAATATCTGGATGTGGTATATTTTTTGTAAATAAATTTTTTTCAAAATTTTTTAAACTTAGTTTTTTTTTAGTTTTTTTTATAGCATTTAGAATTTCATTTTTTGAACCATAATTAATTGCTAAATTGACAAGTATTTTTTTATTTTTTTTTGTTAAATGCATTGTTTTTTTTAATATTTTTTTTACTTCTGGAGATAATTTATTCATTTCACCAATTATATTTATTTTTATACCTTGCGACATGACACTTTTAATTTCTTTAGAGAAATAATTACTGATTAAATTAAATAGAAAGGATATTTCTTTTTTTGGTCTTTTCCAATTTTCAGACGAAAAAACATAAAAAGTTACTACAGGTATTTTAAATTTAACTGAACTGCTTACAATTTTTTTTACAGCCTCCACACCCTTGATATGCCCAAAATTTCTACCTTTTTTTTTCTTCTTCCCCCACCTACCATTGCCATCCATTATAAAGGCAATATGGTTGAGTTTGTTCATATCTGACTAATCTCTTTTTCTTTGTTTGATAATATTTTTTCTATATTCTCGATGTTATTATCAGTCAGTTTCTGTATGGTTTTTTCGAAATTTTTATTTTGGTCCTCTGATATTAATTTATCTTTTAATTTTTTTTTAAGATCCTCATTTGCTTCACGTCTAATATTCCTTATTGCAACTTTCCCTTTTTCCCCCATGGATTTTAATATTTTTATTAATTCCTTACGTCTATCCTCTGTGAGATCAGGTATCCTTAGTCTTAAGATTTGTCCATCTGTTTGAGGATTTATTCCTAAATCTGACTTTTGTATTGCTGACTCAATTAATGAAATATTTGCTTTATCCCAAACTTGAATTGAAATTAATCTTGCCTCTGGAACACTAATGGTTGCAAGTTGCTCGATTGGCATTAATTGTCCATATACATCTACTTTGATTGTATCAAGCATGTTAGTATTTGCTCTTCCAGTTCTTAGAGTTGAAATATCTTTTTTAAAAGAAAGAATGCTTTTATCCATCTTAGATGAATAATTGTTCTCATTAAATTCACCGCTCACCTTTATACTCCTTCTCCAACTTTATATCTTTTAAAATCTAGTACCTTAATTGGTTTTTCAGATGAGTTTTCCGATAAAATTTCAGATACTTTTTTTTTAGCATCCATTATCCAGATTTGATTTAATAGAGAGTTTTCGCTCAAAAATTTTGCAATTTTTCCTTGAGATATTTTATCTACCATCTCCTTTGGTTTTCCTGAATTAATAATTTCGGCTTTAATAATCTCCATTTCTTTTTCAACAATCTTTTTATCAATACCCTCCTTTTCAACTGCTAGCGGATTTGATGCAGCTATATGCATAGCTAATTTTGATCCTAATTCCTCATTTTTACCTTTCACAATTCCATCCAAGTTTACAATTGAAATAATCTTTCCAATATTTTTCTCGATAGAAGAATGAACATAGTAAAAATTTTTACCTTTTGAATTATCGAAAAAATGACCTCTTCTAATAGTTATTTTTTCACCAATTTTTGATATCAAATTTACTAAATTATCTTTTACAAGATTTCCATTTTTCATCTTTGAATTATTCAAATCTTCCAGGTTTCCTTTCACAGAAAAATTCAATTCTGATAGTTCCTTACAAAAACTTATGAAGTCATTATTTTTTGCAACAAAATCAGTTTCAGAGTTGATTTCTATAATGGATAATTTTCCTTCACTCTCTTTTACCAATGCTAAACCTTCTGCGGCCGTTCTACTCATCTTTTTTGAAGCTTTAGCGATACCTTTTTTTCGTAAAAATTCTATTGATTTATCTAAGTCACCATTAGTTTCATCTATTGCAATTTTACAATCTTTGAAACCTACTCCTGTTAATTCTCTTAACTTTTTAATATTTTCTAAAATATTTTTATTAGACATCTTTTAAATGATTAAATTATTTTTTTTTTGAAATTGATTTAGCTTCTTTTTCATCTGGGCCTTTAATAAATTTTTCAGCGTCCTTAATTGTATTCTTTAACAATTCGCAATATAAATTTATTGATCTTCTAGCATCGTCATTTCCAGGAATAGGGTAATCAATTCCGGTTGGATCTGAATTGGTATCTAAAACTGCAATTATTGGTATGCCTAGTTTTTTTGCTTCTGCAACAGCGAGGGACTCTATATTTGTATCAATAATAAAGATCAAATCTGGAGTTTTTTTCATTTCAGCTATTCCACCAAGAGATCTCTTAAGTTTTTCTTTTTCTTTTCCAAATTTTAATATTTCTTTTTTTGTAAAACCTAAATTTTCTTTAGATAATTGATCGTCCAATTTTTTTAATCTTTTAATTGAGTTTTGAATTGTATTCCAATTAGTTAACATTCCACCAAGCCATCTATAATTTACATAAAACTGACCAGTCTCTTTAGCTAAGTCACTAATTTGTTCTGAAGCTTGTTTTTTCGTTGAAACTACTAGTAGTTTACCGCCGCTCGAAATTACTTTATGTACCTGGACTAATGCATTCTTAATAAATTCTACAGTCTGTGTTAAATCAATAATGTGAATAGAGTTTTTTTCACCAAAAATATACTTTTTCATTTTTGGATTCCATCTAAGGGTTTTATGGCCTAAATGTACGCCTGCCTCTAATAATTGTTTAATGTCTACTTTTGGTACGTTCATATTTTTTTTCCGGTTTATCCACCACAGTAATTCCATTTTTATGGACCGGTAGGGCAATACCCTTGTAACTGTGTGCGAAATAAGACACTGATATATACAATCAAACTGAAAAATCAATACTCTAAACTGTTATTTTTGTAACATATTCCTTAGCTTTTAGAGCTTTTAGATGTCTTAAATCGAATTTTCTATTATTTTGTAGAGAATATATAGCTTTTTTATTTTGATGATTAATTATTAGGTTTATCTGGGTTTCTCCATTATTAGATAATATTTCTTTTATTTCTTCGATGTTAAAACCTTCCTTAACCTCAATGGTTACTTTGGAATATGGCTGATTAATTACGTCGTCTAAACACAAAATCCTCTTTACATTTACCCTGGTCTTAGTATCTCCATTTATAGATTTATCTTTTTGTAAAGTTAAAATAAAAGATTCTGCCTCCTTTAACTTATCTCTATTTTTCACTAATATTTCAGAAAATAAAAATAACTCAAATTCTCCTTTTTTATCACTGAATTTTATAATCGCATAAGGAGTTCCCTTTGCGCTTTTTTTTTCTTGAATTGACATTATAGTTCCTGCAACCAATCCTTCTTTTTCATTATTATTAAAAAATCTTTCATAAGAAATTATTTTTAATTGATGAAATATTTCTTCAAACTCATTTAGAGGGTGGTTTGAAATGTAAAAACCTAAGGAATTAAACTCTTCTGATAATAACTGTTTTTGCGTCCATGGTTTTGATATTACAAATTCAAACTTATTTTCAAAATTTTCTTGGCTTTGAAATAGACTCGATTGATTACTATCTTTGTCCTCATTAATATTCTTTATTTGTTGTATGATTTTGGGAATTGAATTAAAAATTTTACTTCTATCATTCTCGAACTCGTCAAATACTCCAGCTTTTGTCAGTCCTTCTAATTGTAATTTATTTACATCTTTTGAAGATACCCTATATATGAAATCTGAAATAGATTTAAATTTTCCTTTTTTTTCTCTTTCTTGGATAATATTTGAGATTGCTTCAAACCCAACATTTTTAATAGCTCCTAATCCATAATATATTTTTCCCTCTATAGCCTTGAATTCAGCATAACATTTATTTATGGAGGGTCTTATAATTTCAACTTTAAGTCTTTTTAATTCCTCAACAAACTCTCTTAATTTTGAAGTATTAGTAAGTTCAGTTGACATAGTAGCCGCAATAAAATCCTCTTTATAATATGTTTTCAAATACGCCGTTTGATATGCAATTAGTGCGTATGCGGCGGCGTGACTTTTGTTAAATCCATATTGAGCAAATGGCTCAATTTTAGTAAAAACAAAATTTGCAACATCTTTAGTTATTCCATTTTTAATCGCACCATTAACAAATCTTTCTTTTTGTCTATCTAATTCTGACTTTTTTTTCTTTCCCATTGCTCGTCTTAATATGTCGGCCTCCCCTGCAGTAAAACCTGCCAAGATTTGAGCGATTTGCATGACTTGCTCTTGATAAATTATGATTCCATAAGTTGGTTTTAATATTTCTTTTAGTATTGGGTGAATATAGTCTGGTTCTTTTAAACCATTTTTACAATCATTATAAATTGGAATATTGCTCATTGGCCCTGGTCGATATAATGCAACAAGTGCAATAATGTCATCAAATCGATTTGGCTTCATTTGTTTAATTGCTTCTCTCATACCCGCACTTTCTAATTGAAATAAACCAGTAGTTTCTCCTGTAGATAACAGTGAAAAAACTTTCTCATCGTTTTGATTAATTTTACTTATCTCAAGATTAATTTTTTTTGCTCTTAATCTCTTCAAAGTTTTGTCAATTACTGTTAGTGTTTTAAGACCTAATAAGTCAAATTTGACTAATCCTGCATTTTCGGATGAATACATATCATATTGAGTAGAAGGTAAAATAAGATTAGAACTATGATCAATATAAAGTGGAAATTGCTCTGCTAATTTGTCACCTGCAATTACTACACCTGCTGCATGAGTAGCCATATTCCTATTCAAACCCTCAAGTTTCAAAGAGAGTTCAAGAAGTTTCTCAACCTTTTTATTATTTTTTATTTCTTCTTTAAATCTTGGCTCTCTATCGATTGACTCTTGCAAGGTAAGTGGTCGTGAAGGATCGAAAGGTACCATTTTACAAATTCTGTCTACATGTCCATATGGAATACCTAAAACTCTACCAACATCTCTTAATACCATTCTTGCTTTGAGTTTACCGAAGGTAATTATATGTGCTACTCCTCCTTTATATTTAGATTTCAAATACTCAAAAACTTTATCTCGTTTTTCCTCACAAAAATCGATATCAAAATCTGGCATTGAAATCCTATCTGGATTTAAAAATCTCTCAAAAATCAGATCAAATTCTATTGGATCTAGATCAGTTATATCTAGACAATAAGCAATCAGTGATCCAGCACCAGATCCCCGTCCAGGTCCAACCGGTATTGAATTTTTTTTAGCCCATTTTATATAATCCGATACAATCAAAAAATAACTCGCATAATTCATGGAATTGATGATATCAATCTCATGTTGGAGTCTGTCTTCATAAATCTTCAGCAATTCATTTTTTGATTTTGATTTATTTTTTTTGCTTATAAAATTATCGATTCTTTTATTTAATCCCTCTTTTGCTAGTCTAAGAATTTCTTGCTCTGGTGAATTATTTTGTCCACTTGCTATTGAGGGGAGTATTGGTCGAGATTTTTTTGGTTTAAAATTAAATCTTAAGTGAAAATTATAATTATTTTCTAAAGCCTCAGGAATATCAGAAAAAATTTCCGCTAATTCTTTGCTGTCTTTTAAAAAATGTTGATTACTTAATCTAAAGCGATTTTTATCATCAACGAAATCTTTTTCTCCTATGCATTTAAGTGCATCATGCGCTTCAAACATTTCTTTATTTATATAAAATACCTCTTGAGACGCAATTAAAGGGATATTTAAATTATTCGATTGACCTAGAATGAAATTTTCATAATTTTTCTCATTATTTTCATTATGTCTTTGAATTTCAAAATAAATTCTATCTTTAAAGATATCTTTGAATAATTTAATAGTTTCATTAAAATCTTTTATTTTATTTGAGCTAAAAAGCTTACCAAAAAAATCTCTATGTCCTCCAGTTAGTAAAATAATATCTTCATTATTATTTATAATTTCTTTAAGTTCACATGAAGGTTCATTTTTCTCTTTACTGTTAAGGTAACTTAATGAAGATAACTTTGTAAGATTTTTGTAACCATTCTCAGTTTTAGCGTACAAGGTTACTCTTCCAACTATATTTTGGTTTCTAAGATTTATTTGAGTACCTATTATTGGTTGTGTGCCAACTTTAGACAGTTTTTCCGAAAATTCTAATGCTCCACACAAATTGTAACTATCGGCTAATCCTAGGGCTTTTATTTTATTTATTTTACAATAATTTGCTAAATCGTCTATCTTAATTGCGCCTTCACAAATCGAATATTGCGTATGAATCTTAAAATTGTTAAAGACACTTTCATTTAAGGGCATTAACCCGTTTTATATTACCGTCTGAAATAAACAACTTGTAATCAGCCCTGTTAGCAAGTTCTCTATTATGAGTTGCAAAAATTATTGTTTTTTTCAGTTTTTTTAATTTTAAAAAAAGAGAAAAAATTTCTTTTGAAGTTTTGTAATCAAGATTTCCAGTTGGTTCATCAGCTAATACTATTTTTGTTTCTGCAATTAGCGCTCTAGCAATAGCTGTTCTTTGTTGTTCTCCGCCTGATAATTCATTTGGAAAATGATTTGACCTATTTAAAATTTTTACGTCTTTCAAAATTTTTTGTGCTTTATCATAAACAATTTTATTACCCTCTCCTCTTATAATTAAGGGCATCATTACATTCTCTATAGCTGTAAAATCTGTTAATAAATTATTATCTTGAAAAATTATTGAGATATTATTTCTTCTTAATTCATCTTTTTGGTTATTTGATAAATCTTTTGTATCTTTACTATTAATTATAATTTTTCCCTCTGATGGTTGATCAAGTAAAGCAAATAAATGAAGTAAAGAAGATTTCCCTGAACCAGAAGGACCTATTACTGCTACCATATCACCTTCTTTAATTTTGATATTTAAATTTTTAAAAAGAGTAATTACTCCATTTACATGATTGAAACTTTTTTTTAAGTTTTTTGTCTCTAATAAGATTTTAGTCATATCTTAAAGCCCTAAAAGTACTCATTTTTGAGATTCTTTTTGCTGGTAAGTAAGAGGCTATCGCAGAAATGATTAATGAGATAATAAAAATAATTATTACAGAATTTAAATTTATTTCACTAGGTAATTTGTCTAAGAAATATATATCAGAAGGAAAGATCTCTAATTTAAAAACTTTCGATAAAAAAATTCTTAGTTTTTCAACATTAAGAGATACTAAAATTCCTAATATCACTCCACAAATTGTTGCAAAAAAACCAATGGTTAGCCCAGTCAAAAAAAAAGTTTTTTTTATAGATTTGTTACTTAGTCCTAATGTTTTTAAAATGGCAATTTCTTTTGTTTTATTTTTAATTAAGATTGTAAGACCTGAAATTATATTAAAAGCGGCTACTACCACAATAAGAGAAAGGATAATAAACATCACATTTCTCTCAACCTTTAAAGCACTAAATAAAGTTTTATTTAAGTCAGACCACGTATAAATAAAATAATTCTGATTTAGTTTTTGTAATTTTTCTTTATAAAAGTTTGCTTTCAGTGGTTCCTCTAAATAAATCTCAATGTTTTGATCTTTAACTTCTTTATCAAAAATTGATAATGCATCTTCGATATTTAAAAAAATAATGTTTTGATCAAATTCTAAGAAGCCTGTATTAAATATACCTGCTATTTTAAAATTTTCCTGCTTAGGTAAACTACCTAATGGAGTAGACACAAACGCAGATGACATCAAACTAAGTTTATCCCCCTCCTTCAAATTTAAATTGAAAGCTAACTCAGAACCAATGAGTACATCGCTAGCATCAAAATTTTTGAAATCTCCATGTGTTATAAAATTTTCAAAGAAAATAGATATATTTTTTTCACTTTTATTTACACCTTTTAAAATGACTCCTTTTGCGTTGTTACTATTTAATGCAATCCCTTCTCCTGTAAATGATTTACTTAAACTCATTTTTGGGAATTTCTCTTTTACCTTTAAAATAAAATTTTCGTCAATTTGAAAACTATTAGGTTGAACTACAATATGAGGGTTAAGTCCTAAAATTTTGTTTGTTAAATCAGTTTTAAAACCGTTCATCACCGACATCACAATTATCAAGATTGCTACACCTAGCATTATTCCTAAAAAAGAAAAAATAGAAATTATCTTTAAAAAACCTTCTTTTTTTTTGGGTCTAAGGTTTCTTAAAGAAATAAGTCTCTCGGCTTTTGTAAACAAAGTATTAAGTTTTTAATTTTGATTTAATTTTATTCAGACTTAATATTTCACTTTTAGAGTTTAATTCCTTAAATTCTAAATCATCCCCCTGAGATTTTGAGCCGATTATGATTTGATAAGGAACTCCAATCAAGTCGTGTTTTTTAAATTTATTTGACATATTTTCATCAAGATCATCTAACAATACGTCAATATTTTGTTTTTTTAATTCTAGGTAAATTTTGTGAGCTTTTTCCAAGTTTTCTTTATTATTTTTATTGATGCTAGGTATAATAACCACATCAAAAGGTGCTATAGATTTTGGCCATTTCATTACATTATTGTTATAGTTAGCTTCGATTGTCGCGCCAACTAATCTAGATACTCCTATTCCATACGAACCCATTTTTACGGATGTTTTTTTTCCATTTTTATCATCAATCAAACAATTCAATGGTTTAGAATATTTATCGCTAAAATAAAAAATATGCCCTACTTCTATCCCTCTTGTTACCATTTGATTTTCTTTATTAACATTTTTATCAAATTCATCTTTTTTATACTTTTCATCTGTTACAGCATATATTTTGTTAAAATCCTCTCTCATTTTTTTTAAAGATTTCTCTTCAAAACTATATTGACTAAAATTTATTTGAAAAATGTTTTTATCTGCATAAATTTTACTTTCACCTGTTTCAGCTAGAATAACAAATTCATGAGAAAGTTCTCCTCCAATTGGTCCAGTATCTGCTGCCATTGGTATTGCTTTTAAGCCAAGGCGATGAAATGTTTTCAAATATGAATAAAACATTTTATTGTATGATTTTATTGCGTCTTCATCGGATAAATCAAAAGAATATGCATCTTTCATGTAAAATTCTTTGCATCTCATAACGCCAAATCTTGGTCTAATTTCATCTCTAAACTTCCATTGTATATGATAAAGAAGTTGTGGTAATAATTTATAAGATTTAACACTTGATCTAAAGACGTCTGTTATTAATTCCTCATTCGTTGGACCATAGAGCATCTCTCTACCCTGACGATCTTTTATTCTTAACATTTCCTCTCCATAATCTTCGTATCTTCCGCTTTCTTTCCAAATTTCTGCTGATTGAATTGTTGGCATTAACATTTCTTGTGCTCCTATAAAATTTTGTTCTTCTCTAACAATTTGTTCAATTTTTTTCATTACTTTAAAGCCTAATGGTAACCAAGAATATATACCTGCTGAAGATTGTTTGATCATTCCTGTTTGTAGCATAAGTTGATGCGACTTTATTTTAGCCTCAGCTGGAAGATCTTTTATAATAGGAACGAATAATTTTGAGAGAAGCATTATTTTAAAAATTCCCTTAAATTTAACAAATCAATTTCAACTAGATAATATATCACTATAAAAATTATAGTAGTGATTATAGTGGTAATAAAAAATTTTTTAGCTATTTTTGGATTTTTCGGTGCCCCCGGATCCATTCCCTCAATTTTCTCTCTAAAAACTTCTTTATTTGATTGAATTCCTACAGGTAATACTGAGAAAAATATTATCCACCATATCATTACATAGATTATTATAGATCCTGTTATCCCCATTAAATTCTAGCGATATTAATATTGGTAAACGGTTTTTTTCCAGTTTTTTCTCTAACAATTCTTCTGCAGTTTTGTTTTAATATTTCTATTAAGTTTTGCTGTTGTTTTTTATTTTCCATAGAAAAAGTTTTACAAATATTCATTATCTCATCCTCCATATCAAAAATAAAAGTATCATCTTCATTTTTTTCAGGGATACCTTTGTAAGAAATTACAGGTCTTTTAATATTTCCGTTGTTAGAAACTATTAGAGTAATTTCAAGATATCCATTTAAAGATAAATTTTTTCTATCTCTAATTGATTGAGAGTCTGTTTCAACATTAATATCTCCATCAAGGTAAACTTTACCTGATGGTGCTTTATCAATGATTTCTGGTTTATTACCAGGTAATATTTTTATGATATCGCCATTTTCAATTAATAGAGTTTTTGGTATTTGCATTTCTTTTGCGAAAGAGACATGTTCAGCCATGTGTCTATGTTCTCCATGTACTGGTATGACACATTGAGGTTTAACCCATTTGTACATATCTTTTAAGTCCTCTCTATTTGGATGACCAGAAACATGCACGAACGCATTTTCCTCGCTAATCATTTCCATCTTATTTTTAACTATTAAGTTTTGTAAATGATATAATTTCTTTTCATTTCCTGGAATAATTTTTGAGGAAAAAATTACACAGTCACTTTTTTCTAAATGCACATCTGGGTGAATACCATTGATTATTCTATTCATTGCTCCCATTGGCTCTCCTTGGCTACCAGTGGCTAAATATAAAATTTTATTCTTTGCAATTTTTTTTGCGTCTCTTGGCTCTAAGGGTTCAATAAGTCCTTGAAGATAACCACATTTTCTTGCTGCTTTGTATATTCTTTGCATAGATCTACCTACTAAGCAGATAGCTCTACTAGTTTTTTTTGCACAATAAAAGATGGACTCCATTCTTGCAACATTTGAAGCAAAAGATGTGACGAGAATTCTATTAGTTTTTATTTCCATTATTCTAAGAAGACTGTCTCTCACTTCCGACTCTGATCCAGCTCTACCAGGGCTGAAAATATTTGTGGAGTCACAAATCATAGCTGAAACACCGCCATCACCAATAGATTTTAATTTTTGCTCATCAATTTGACTTCCTATTAAAGGATTAGGATCGATTTTCCAATCTCCAGTATGTAATACAGTGCCAAGAGGAGTTTTGATACTTAAACCATTTGGTTCCAAAATTGAATGGGTTAAAGTAACAAAGTCTATTTGAAATTCACCTAATTTTATTTTGCCATTAAGAGGAACTACCTCCAAGTAAGAAGAAATATCAATTTTTTTTTCCTTAAATTTTTCCAAAATAAGAGCAGCTGTGAACGGGGTTGCAAACATTTTGCATTTTAAATTAGGCCATATATGTGCAACTGCGCCAATATGATCTTCGTGAGCATGGGTTAACACAATTCCTAACAAATCATCTTTTTTATCTATTATAAATCCTGCATCTGGCATAATTAAATCAACTCCAGGAACAGAGTCGTCAGCAAAAGAAACACCCATATCAACAATAATCCATTTCTGATTGTCCTCTTTACCATAAGCGTATAAATTCATATTTCCACCTATTTCGCCTGACCCTCCTAGAGGACAAAAAATTAATTCTTCTTTTTTCATATAAGTTCTCTGTAGACTTTTGAAATACCTTTAATTGTTATGTTTTGATCAACTGTTGTTTTCTTATCAATTACTTTGTCAAAAAGATTTGCGTAACCCCCTGTTAATATTATTTTATAATCCATTTTCCAATTCAAAGTAATTTTATTAATTATATTATTTATTAATCCTTCGTAACCCCAGATAAAACCAGCATTTAATGCATCTTTTGTATTTTTACCATAGCTCTTTTGTTTTTTTTTTAAATCAAAAATAGGAAGTAAAGCAGTAAACTGATTCAAGTTTTTCATGGATAGTTTTATACCTGGTGCTATTACTCCTCCCTCATAAACACTATTTTTAACAATATCAAAAGTGGTGGCAGTACCAAAATCAATTATTAGACAATTTTCAAATTTTTTTCCCTCTATAGAATTAGCAATTCTATCAGATCCTAATTGATTTATATTTTTTATATTGATCTTAATCATTTTTTTTAAATTTAATTTTTTTATTTCGAAAACTTTTAATTTAAATCTTTTCAGGTTTTTTTTAAGTTTTTTAAAAGCTAATGGAACTACACTAGAAAATAAAATTTTTTTTTTTATTTTTTCGTTTAAAAGCTTCGTAAAAATTTTATTTGTATATCCTTTTGTATATATCTTTTTTGTATCAAAAATTACTGATTTTATTATTTGAGAATTTTTATTTAATACGCAAATTCTCGTAGATGTATTTCCTATATCTCCAACAATGTAATACATTTAGATTATCTATATTTCCTTTTTAGCTGTGAAAATGACAGATGATAACTGTCTTTAAGAAATTTTTCATAAGTAGTTAATATATTTTTCAAAATCTTTTGATTATTAATTTTTTTTTTTATTATATTTTTTAAACAAGTTGATTTAAAGCTTTTGTTTTGTGGAGCAATATTAGTATTTAAACCAATTCCAACTATTAAGTAATTAAATTCATTAAAATAAAATTTTTCTTGTAAAATTCCGCAAAATTTTTCTTTATTAAATAATAGGTCATTTGGCCACTTAATTTTGATATTTCTTGAAATTTTTTTAGATAATATATTCTTAATTATTTTGGGATTGAGTATGGCAAATTCTTTGAAATTTATCTTTTTATTATCTAAATTAAAAAAAATACTGATATATAAATTTCCTTTTTTAGAAATCCATTTTTTTCCCATTCTTCCTCGGCCTCTAATTTGTTTTTCAGCAGTAATAAGAGTGGGTGTAGAAATTTTTTTTCTAATCAACTTTATTGCAATATCGTTAGTGCTTCTTACTGTTTTATATTTTTTAAGTCTAATTTTCATTAATTACTGAATAAGGAGATAACTAGATTATTCAATATTGAGGGATACAAAAAGAATGTTAGTAAAATTGTGCAACTTGCAAAAACTGAAGCCTGAGCATTTTTATTTTTTCCAGTGTCAAAAGTAATTATATTGTCGTCAAAATAGATTGTCTTTATAATCTTTAAATAATAAAAAGCTGACATAACTGTTGTTAGCAAACCTATAATTGCTAATGTATACATTTCTTTTTCAAGAACTGCTACGAAGACATAAAATTTGGCGAAGAACCCACCTAAAGGTGGAACACCAGCTAAAGAAAATAATATTATTAAAAATGAAATCGCAAGAAGAGGATGTTTTTTAGAAATACCTGATAAATCTGAAATGTTCTCTTTATATTGACCATCTTTTTTTAATAAATAAAGACATGAAAAAGCTCCAATATTCATCACAACATAAATTGATATATAAACTATTGCGCTTTGGTATCCTGAAATAGCCCCAGTAGCCACACCAGCTAAAGCATATCCTATATGTCCTATTGAGCTGTAAGCTAGCAGCCTTTTAAAATTTTTTTGAACCATTGCAGCTACTGCGCCCAAAATCATAGAAGCAATTGAGATAAAAATAATAATAGTCTGCCATTCTAATAAAATATTAGAAAAAGGTATAAACATAAATTTAATTAATAAAGCTAAACCCGCAACTTTTGGTACAACAGCAAAATAACTCGTAATAGAGGTTGGAGCTCCTTCATAAACATCAGGTGTCCACATATGAAAAGGCACAGCTGAAACTTTAAATGCAAGACCCACAAGTATGAATACCATAGCAAATACTGCTCCAGTGTTTTCTTTAGTTAATTGATCTGAAATATAGTCAAAATTAGTAGATCCGGTAAATCCATATAGTAATGAACAACCATATAATAAAAGGCCTGATGATAATGCACTTAAAACAAAATATTTTATTCCAGACTCTGTAGATCTTAAGTTATCTCGATCTATCGAAGCTAAAATATAAAGGGAGAGCGATTGAAGTTCAAGACCAAGGTAAAAGAGAATTAGATCATTAGCACTTACCATAAAAAACATTCCTAAAATCGATAGCAAAATAATTATTGGGTATTCAAATTTATCCAATTTATTTTCTACTATAAAATTTTTGGAGGAATTAAGAACAAACAGTGATGATAAAAGTATCAGCACTTTAAAATAATTTGAAAATGCGTCTCTAGTAAAACTATCTGAAAAGATTTTTATTTCATTATGAGAACTACTTAAAATTATAGCAATTGTAGTAATTATAATTATTGATGAAAAATTGAAAATAATATTAAAGCTTTTTTTGATGAATACTCCTGCCATTAGAATAGTAAAAATAGAAAGAGATAAAAATATCTCTGGAAGCATTATATCTAAATTATTAATCATATTTAATTCCCATTGAGTGCTATTTGATAATTATCTATTAAACTGTTAACTGAAACGTTAAATGTTTCCATAAGTGGTAATGGATAAAAACCAAAAAAAATGACAAAAAAAGCTAAAGTGGCTAACATTAAAATCTCTGACTTATTAATATCTTTGAGATTTTTGATATCTGAGTTATTTACTGTTCCAAAAATTACTCTTTTAGTCATCCATAACATATATGCTGCACCAAGAATTACTCCAAAAGTTGCCAGCATGGCAGCTAAATAACTTTTTTGAAAAGTTCCAGTCAAAACGAGAAATTCTCCAAGAAATCCAGAAGTTCCAGGTAGCCCAAGAGCTGCGAGTGCAAATACTAAAAATAAAAAAGAATATTTGGGTAAATAATTAACTAAACCTCCATAAGCACTTATCATCCTTGAATGTAACCTATCATAAACAACGCCAACACATAAAAATAGCGCTGCAGAAATTAGGCCATGACTTATCATTTGATAAATGCTGCCTTCAATTCCTTGTTTAGTTAATGTAAAAATTCCTAAGGTTACATAACCCATATGAGCTACAGATGAATATGCAATTAATTTTTTCATATCATCCTGCATTAAAGCAACTAAAGAAGTATAAATGATTGCTATAATGCTTAAAGTGAAAATCAGTGGAGTAAAAAATTCTGAAGCAATAGGAAACATTGGTATTGAGAATCTTAAAAAACCATAGCCAGCCATTTTGAGTAAAATTGCAGCTAGAATAACTGATCCAGCTGTTGGCGCTTCAACATGTGCATCCGGAAGCCAAGTATGCACTGGCCACATTGGCATTTTTACAGCAAAAGAGCTTAGGAATGCTAACCATAAAATATTTTGATACTCTTTAGGAATAGTTATTTCATAAATTTGTGTTATGTCAGTTGTTCCTGTTAACCAGTAAATCATAATTATAGCTACAAGCATTAAAACTGAGCCAAGCAAAGTAAATAGAAAAAATTTAAATGCTGAGTAGACTCTTCTCGGGCCTCCCCAAACGCCAATGATCAAAAACATTGGTATTAAACCCGCCTCAAAAAATAGATAAAAAATTACCAAATCCAGCGAACAAAAAACACCAATCATAAAAGTTTCTAGAATTAAGATGGCAATTAAAAATTCTTTTACCCGTGTCTTTATACTATTAATACAAGAGACAATACATATTGGTGTAATGAAAGTTGTTAAAACTATAAATAATATAGATATTCCATCTATACCTAACTTAAATTTTATAAAATTATTTATCCAAGACTTCTCTTCAACAAATTGAAATTCTGAAGTTTTAACATCTAAAGAGTACCAAAGAAATAATGATAATAAGAAAGTAGCTATACTGCTAAATAAAGATATATAAATTGAGCTATAATTATTTGTTTTATCTTTAGATAAAAAAATAAAAAATGAACTTATTAAAGGTAAAAAAATCAATGTTGATAATATGGGAAAGTTCATTTTATTTTAAAATTAAATAAGTTAGTAGAACTGATAAACCTAATAACATTACAAAGGCATAGTCATAAATAAAACCAGTTTGTAAACGTCCTGTTTTATTAGAAATAATTTTTATTAATTTTGAAATTCCATCAGGACCAAACTTATCAATGATACCAACATCGCCTTTTTTCCAAAAAAATGAACCAATTTTTTTTGCTGGTCTAACAAATATTTTATCGTACAATTCGTCAATATACCATTTATTCAATAAAAATTCATATAATGGCAAATTTGTATTTTTAAAGTCCTCGATTAATTTTGGATTAGAAACATACAAATAAAATGAAATAGGCACAGATATTACAACTAAGATAGGAGTAATGAGTAAAAACCACAGTGGAATTACATCGCTTTTAATCTCACTCAAAAAAAATATTGATGTTTTCCAAAAATCAACACTATGATCCCCTATGAAAATACTTTTAAAAAAGTATCCCGAAAAAATTGCACCAATACTTAAAAATAATAATGGTATCAACATTATTAAAGGTGACTCATGTGTTTCTTTAATTGAAATTATTTTGTTATTGTAGGTTCCGTGGAATACTTTAAAAAACAATCTCCAAGAATAGATTGAGGTTAAAAATGCTGTCAAAATACCTATAGTAGCAGCATAATTTCCTAATGGTGAATTTTTCAGATAAGCAAATTCAATAATTGCATCTTTTGAATAAAAACCAGATAGTAAAGGAAACCCTGTAAGTGCCAGTGTTCCTATTAGCATAAAAATATAAGTATAAGGCAATTTTTTTCTTATACCTCCCATATTTCTTATGTCTTGCTCATCATTAAAAGCATGAATTACAGAACCAGCGCCTAGAAAAAGAAGAGCTTTAAAAAAAGCATGGGTAAATAAATGAAACATTGCCACATGATATGCTCCTACTCCTGCAGCAAAAAACATATAACCTAATTGACTACAAGTTGAATATGCAACTATCTTCTTAATATCATTTTGAACTAATGCAACGGATGCTGCAAATATTGCTGTTATCAATCCAATTACAGTAACAAAATTTAGAGCGATTTCAGAGTACTCAAACATTGGTGAGCATCTTACAACAAGAAAAACTCCGGCTGTGACCATGGTAGCTGCATGAATTAATGCTGAAACTGGCGTAGGACCTTCCATAGCATCAGGTAACCAGGTGTGAAGTAAAAATTGTGCAGATTTTCCCATTGCACCAATAAATAAAAATATACAAATTAAATTTATTAATTTTAATTCTAATCCCAAAAACACCAATTTCTTTTCGGCATACAAACTCGTAGCCTCAAAAGCATCCTCAAAATTTATTGTTCCAAAAAAGAAAAAAATTAAGAAAATCGCTATTGCAAGACCAAAATCTCCAATTCTGTTTACTATAAAAGCTTTGATTGCAGCGTTATTTGCAGTTTCTTTTTTAAACCAAAAACCAATTAATAGATAAGAGCATAAACCGACACCTTCCCATCCAAAAAAGAGCTGTAAAAAATTGTCCGAAACCACTAATACAAGCATAGAAAAAGTGAACAATGACAAGTAGGACATAAATCTTGGTTTATGTGGATCGTGACTCATATAACCAATCGAATAAATATGCACCAAAGCTGAGACAAATGTAACAACTACAAGCATTACAGAACTTAATGGATCTATATTAATTGACCAGTTTGCCGTAAATTTTCCTGATGAGATCCATTCAAAGACAAGGTAATTTCCATAAATATCGTTCTGGATACCCCTCAAAAAAACAAATATTGATAAAATTGCAGACAAACTTACAAAAAAGCTTGTTGTAATTTCAGAAAAATATTTTGTAATTGATCCACCTAAATAGCCTATCAACGAACCAATTAATGGTAAAAATATTATTGCGTATTCCATTTAGCCTTTCATGCCGTGAATATCTTCTACTCTTATTGAACCCCTATTTCTGTAATAAACTACTATTATAGCTAAACCTATAGCTGCCTCTGCTGCTGCGACTGTCAAAATAAGCATTGTGAAAATTTGGCCAACTATATTTCCTGAAAAAATTGAAAATGATATAAGATTTATATTTACTGCTAATAAGATAAGTTCTATTGACATTAATATTACTATCACATTTTTCCTATTCAAAAAAATTCCTATTACTCCTAGGAAAAAGATAATTGCCCCTAATGATAAATAATGACCTAATCCAATTTCAATCATCTATTTTCACACCTTCATTAGACTTTACATCTTTAAGTTCTATAGCAGTTGATGGGCTTCTTGAAATTTGATTAAAATAATTTTGTTTTTTAACACCTACTCTCTCCCTAAATGTAAGAAGGATAGCTCCAATCATTGCTAAAAGTAAAATTATTCCAGCTAACTGGAAATATAAAATGTAATCAGTATACATTACCAAACCTAATTGATGAGTATTTGAGATATTTGAAATAACTAATGTGCTACTCGACATTAAATCCTCTTTATATTTCCATCCACCAACTACAACTAGTAACTCTAATAAAATCAAAACACTCACTATCAATCCCGTGGGTATATGTGTCGATTTTTTTCCTATAAACCAAGATTGTTTCTGCTCAGCAACATTAAGCATCATAACAACAAATAAAAATAGAACGGCCACCGCGCCAACGTAAACAATTAACAGAATCATTCCTAAAAATTCGGCTCCAACCATTATGAATAAACAACCTACCGAGATAAAATCCAATATCAAAAAGAAAACTGAATTAATTGTGCTTCTTGAAGTTATTACCATTAGAGAGGAAAAAATAGCTATTATTGAAAAGAAATAAAAAAAGACTGAATGAATTATCATCTATCTGTATGGTTTATCTAGTTTGATGTTCTTTGCTAGAACTGACTCCCATCTATCGCCGTTTTCTAAAAGTTTTTGTTTATTGTAATAAAGTTCTTCTCTTGTTTCGGTGGCAAATTCGAAATTTGGTCCTTGAACTATTGCATCTACAGGGCAAGACTCTTGACATAATCCACAATAGATACATTTAAGCATATCAATATCATATCGAGTTGTTTTCCTGCTTCCGTCAGATCTTTCTGTTGACTCAATCGTAATAGCTTGAGCAGGGCAAACAGCTTCGCATAACTTACACGCAATGCATCTCTCTTCACCACTTGGATATCTTCTAAGAGCGTGTTCCCCTCTCATTCGTGGGCTGATTGGTCCTTTTTCAAAAGGATAATTGATGGTTTTTGACTTTCTAAAAAGCTCCTTTATTGCCATAGACAATCCAGAAATAAATTCCAAAAGAAATATTGTTTTAAAAATTCTACCTAATTTCATTAGAAAATTACCTCTGGTAATTTATCAAAGTAAAATAAGAAGCTAGCTGTCAATACAAGATAGATTAATGAGAAAGGTAAAAATACCTTCCATCCTAATCTCATAAGTTGATCATATCTATATCTTGGAACTATAGCTTTGATGAGAGCAAACAATAAAAATAAAAATAATATTTTAATTATCATCCAAACAGGTGCGGGTACTAAATTTATTGGGTAAACATCTAAAATCGGTAACCACCCTCCTAAAAAAAGAATTGAACCCATGGCACACATTAAAAGTATATTTGCATACTCCCCTAGCCAAAACATTGCATACATCATCCCTGAGTATTCGGTTTGGTATCCAGCAACTAGCTCTGCTTCTGCTTCAGGTAAATCAAAAGGTGGTCTATTAGTTTCTGCAAGTGCTGAAATAAAAAAAATTACAAACATTGGAAAAAGGGGTAACACGTACCACAAATCTTTTTGAGCGATTACAATATCATTTAAGTTTAATGAACCAACACATAAAAGCACATTAATTATGATAATTCCAATAGATACTTCATAGGAAACCATTTGTGCAGCGGATCTAATTGCTCCAAGAAAAGGATATTTAGAATTAGACGCCCATCCTCCCATTATTATTCCATAAACTCCAAGTGAGGAGACCGCAAAAAGATATAGGATACCAACATTAATATCTGCCAAAACTAAATTTTTACTCAATGGAATCACGGCCCAAGCAACTAGAGCTAAAGTCATAGTTATGATTGGTGCTAGAATAAAAACAACTTTATTTGCACTAGCAGGAATAATTATTTCTTTAAAAATATACTTTAAAGCATCAGCAAGGGTTTGAAAAAGACCGAAAGGACCAACTACATTGGGCCCTCTTCTCTTTTGCACTAGTCCCCAAACTCTTCTATCTAACCAAACTATTAAAGCTACGGATACAAGAATTGGAATTACTAAGAAAATAATCTTATAAACTTCTTGTCCTAGAATTTGAAAATATTCAATCATAAATTATCAGTGCCAGTTTTTTTTGAATTTTGTTTAATTTGACGACACTCACTCATTGTTTTAGAGGATCTTGAAATTGAATTGGTGAAATAATAATCCAGCTCTTTAATATTGATTTCTTCACTTATGAAGCTTGAAGAAGTATTTTTCATTTCGCTCTCCTTGAAACTGGGTAACTCATTAAGTTTTGTAAAATTTGGAATTAAATCTAAAACCTCTTTTCTTAATGAGTCAAAATTCAACAAACTTTCTTTTTTTTCCAATTTTCTCAAAATCAAATTAAAAATTTTCCAATCTTCTAATGCTTCCCCAATCGGATATGAGGCTTTTTTGCATTCTTGTACTCTTCCCTCTAAGTTTTCATAGAGACCATTTTGCTCAGTAAAAGCAGCGCTCGGAAGGACTAAATCTGCAATTTCAGCACCTCTATCTCCATGACTTCCTTGATAAATAATAAATTCATTATTTTTTTTAATTTCTAAATTGTCTGATGCTAAAAGATATAATACTTTGAAATGATTGTTTTTTAATTTTTCAAAAAAAGAATTATTTTCCTCATCTTCCTTAGGCAAAATCTTTAAGTCTATTAAACCAACCGTAGATGCATTTTGTGGTAAAAAATTAAGTGCATTCCATTCCTTAGAAATAAAATTATTTTTTTTTAATATTTTTTTAAATTCTTCAATTATATATTTACTGCTTTTAAGCTCTAAAGCAGACTCACCAATTATAATCATTGGTTTTTTTGAAGAAAATAATTTTTTTGAAAATTCTCCTTCTTTATTAAATATTTTCTTAATATCATCTGTGCTATTCCCGATTTTAATATAATCATAAGTAAGATTGCCGGGATCACCCACTGAAAAAATTGGAATACGCTTATGTGCAAACATTTTTCTTATCCTTGCGTTAAGCATAGTGGCTTCATGTCTTGGATTTGTACCAATTAAAAGAATTAAGTCGGAATTCTCAATTCCTTTTATTGATGAATTAAATATATAATTACTTTTTTCTGATGAATTTAAGTAATATTTTCTTTCTCTAAATTCTAAATTATCACTTTTAAATATTGTAAATAATTTTTTAAAACTTAATGCGTTTTCTAAGTTTACCATATCGCCAATATGACCACCGATTTCATTTGGATTTACAGAATTTATTTTGCTTACCAAAAGAGATATGGCTTCATCCCAAGAAGATCGTTGAAGTTTATTATTTTTTTTTATATAAGGAACATCTAACCTTTGTTTAAGCAATCCGTCACATGAATATCTTGTTTTGTCAGAGATCCATTCCTCATTTATGTCGTTGTTAAGTCTAGGTAATATTCTTTTTACCTCCCAATTATATGTATCAACTCTTATGTTAGAACCTACCGCATCCATTACATCGATACTCTCTGTTTTTTTAAGTTCCCAGGGTCTAGCCTCAAAAGCATATGGTTTAGATGTCAGAGCTCCTACTGGACACAAGTCTATTACGTTAGCCGAAAGTTCAGACTCCATTGCTTTTTCTAAATAAGTTGTAATCTCCATATCTTCACCACGGCCTATTGCACCTATTTCAGGCACACCGGCAACTTCAGTTGCAAATCTTACACATCGTGTGCAATGAATACATCTTGTCATCTGGGTTTTAATTAATGGACCCATATATTTTTCTTTTACTTGTCTTTTATTCTCTACAAATCTTGATTTATCCACTCCGTAATACATAGATTGATCTTGTAAGTCACATTCTCCCCCTTGATCACAAACTGGACAATCTAAAGGGTGATTTGCTAGTAAAAATTCCATCACACCTTTTCGAGCTTTTTCAACAAAAGCAGTATTAGTTTTTATACTCATACCTTCAGCTGCAGGCATCGCACAAGATGCGATTGGTTTCGCTGATTTTTCCATCTCAACTAAACACATTCTACAATTTCCTGCTATTGATAGTTTTTCGTGGTAACAAAATCTTGGAATTTCTACGTTGGCAATTTCACACGCTTGAAGAACTGTCATGCCTTTCTCAAATTCTATTTCTTTTCCATTAATAATAATTTTAGGCATTTTTATTCTCCAAAAGATGCTGGTCAACTAGATAAGGGTTGTCTATTTTCTTTTTAATCAATGGTTCTTCTCTACAACGACTTTCAATTTCTTTTCTAAAATGTCGTAATAAACCTTGTACAGGCCATGCAGAGCCCTCGCCAAAAGCACAAATTGTGTGTCCCTCTATCTGCTTAGTTACATCAGATAATAAATCGATATCGCTAAAAGTAGCTTTTCTTTTTTCAACTCTATCCAATATTCTCCACATCCATCCGGCTCCTTCTCTACAAGGGGTGCACTGGCCACAACTTTCGTGTTTATAAAACCTAGCAATTCTCGCCATACACGCAACTATGTCTTGGTCTTTGTTTATTACAACAATACCTGCTGTACCTAGTCCACTTTTGTTTTGAACAAGAGTGTCAAAATCCATGGTTATCGTGTCGCATATTTTTTTTGATAACAACGGCATTGAAGAACCGCCCGGAATTACTGCTTGAAGATTTTCCCATCCTCCTACTACTCCTCCAGCATATTTTTCTATTAAAACTTTTAAAGGTATTCCCATTTCCTCTTCTACATTACAAGGTGTGTTCACATTTCCAGATATACAAAATATTTTTGTTCCAGTATTTTTTGGTTTACCCATTGAAGCAAACCATTTTCCACCCCTTCTTAAGATAGTCGGAACAACAGCGATCGTTTCAACGTTATTCACTATTGTTGGACAACCATAAAGACCTACAAGGGCTGGGAAAGGAGGTTTTAATCTGGGCTGGCCTTTATTACCCTCTATACTTTCCAACAAAGCTGTTTCTTCACCACATATATACGCGCCAGCACCATAATGAATGTGAATATCAAAATCCCAACCAGAACCACATGCATTTTTTCCTAAAAAATTTTTCTCATATGCTTGACTAATTGCATTTTGCAACCTTTCACCCTCGTTAAAATATTCTCCTCTTATATAAATATAACAAATATTGGCATTTACGGCGTAACCAGCTATCAGACATCCTTCAATTAATTTTTGAGGTTCAAACCTTAATATATCTCTATCTTTACAAGTACCTGGTTCGGACTCGTCAGCATTTATTACCAAATAATGTGGTCTGGAACCAACTTTTTTTGGCGCAAAAGACCACTTTAGTCCAGTTGAAAATCCTGCTCCACCCCTTCCTCTAAGTTCAGATGTTTTTACTTCATTAATAATCCACTCTCTCCCTTTTGTAATTATATTTTTAGTATCTTTCCAATCATCTCTTTTAATTGCATTATCAATTTCCCAACCAAGATCATTATATAGATTAGTGAATATCTTATTTTCTTTTTTAAGCATGATTTTCTCCATTAACTAATTGTTTTTTTTCAGGACTTGTATTTTTACGTCCTCTGTAAGACCCTGGTTTTAATGGTTTATCATTTAAAATTGAGTCTATGATTTCTCTGGCACTTTTTTCATCGAGATCTTCATAATAATTTTCATTGATTTGTATCATTGGCGCACTAACGCATGCACCTAAACACTCTACTTCCATCCATGAACAGTTACCTTTTTTAGAAACTTCATTTTCTTTAAGTGAAATTTTTTCTTTACAAAGCTCCACGATTTTATTAGCACCACGAATTAAACATGGAGTAGTCGTACAAACTTGAACAAAATGTTTGCCAACAGGTGCCAAATTAAACATTGTATAAAACGTAGCTACTTCATAAACAGAGATGTAAGGCATAGATAAAAGATTTGCTATATATTTCATAGCGGATAAAGGAATCCAATTATCATTTTGTTTTTGTGCCAAATAAAGAAATGGCATCACAGCACTTTTTTTATTTTTTTCTGGATATCTTTTTAAAATTTCCTCTGCTTTTTTTAGATTTCCAATTGAAAATTTAAATTCTTTTGGTTGTTCATCATGAACTTTTTTCAAACTCATCTATCTACCTCCCCGAATACAATATCTAAAGATCCTAGAACTGCAGGTACATCGGCTAACATATGACCTCTAATAAGATAATCCATTGCTTGAAGATGAGAGAAACCAGGAGCTCTAATTTTACATCTGTAAGGCTTGTTACTTCCATCAGATATGAGATAAACACCAAACTCACCTTTTGGTGCTTCAACTGCTGTATAGACCTCGCCTTTTGGAACTCTATATCCCTCTGTGAATAATTTAAAATGATGAATTAAAGCCTCCATTGATTGTTTAAGATCGTCTCTATTTGGTGGAGATATTTTCCCATCTATAGACTTGACCGGACCTTTAGGTAATTTTTCAATACATTGTAAAATAATTTTTACACTTTCTCTCATTTCCTCTATTCTGCAGAGATAGCGGTCGTAACAATCTCCATTTTTTCCAATTGGAATTTTGAAATCTAAATCTTTATATATTTCATAAGGTTGAGATCTTCTCAAATCCCATGGAATACCGGATCCTCTCAACATAACACCTGAAAAACTATGATCTAAGGCTTCTTGTTTAGTTACTACTCCTATTTCAACATTACGCTGTTTGAAAATACGGTTATCAGTAAGTAAACCTTCTAAATCATCAATTATTTTTGGAAAAGATCTACAAAATTTTTCAATATCTTCAACCAATTTTAATGGGATGTCCTGGTGAACACCTCCTGTTCTAAAATAATTAGCGTGCAATCTTGACCCAGAGGCTCTCTCATAAAATGTCATTAAAGTCTCTCTTTCCTCAAAACCCCAAAGAGAAGGTGTTAAGGCGCCCACATCTAATGCTTGTGTAGTAACGTTAAGAATGTGACTTAAAATTCTTCCAATTTCACAAAAAATTACTCTTATAAATTTTGCGCGTATAGGGACTTCTATTTTAAGTAATTTTTCTGCTGCCAAGGCAAATGCATGCTCCTGATTCATCGGCGCTACATAATCAAGCCTGTCGAAGTATGGTAAAGCTTGAGTATAAGTTTTTTGTTCAATTAATTTTTCAGTTCCTCTATGAAGTAAGCCAATATGTGGATCAGCTTTTTCAACAACTTCACCATCAAGTTCTAATATAAGTCTTAGCACCCCGTGTGCTGCGGGGTGTTGAGGTCCAAAATTAAGATTTAAAGATTTAGTTTTTTTTACCATCTTTCTCATTTTTATTTATTTGTTTAACATAATTTGTTCCCTCCCAGGGACTTTCAAAGTCAAAATTTCTATAATTTTGCTCAAGTTTGACTGGTTCATAAACAACTTTTTTTTCTTTCTCGCTATATCTAACCTCGTTGAAACCAGTCAGAGGAAAATCTTTTCTCAGTGGATGGCCTTTAAATCCATAATCAGTTAGTATTCTTCTTAAATCTGGATGATTTTTAAATTTTACCCCGTACATATCAAAAACTTCTCTCTCCATCCAATTAGCTGAAGGGAATACTTTTGTAATAGAGTTAATAAGTTGATTTGTCTCAAAATTAAATGAAAGTTTAATTCTTTGATTATTTTCGTGAGATAAAAAAAGGTATATAAGTTTAAAACGTTTTTCTTCGTCAGGAAAATCAACACCTGCAATATCGATTAGTTGTCTAAATTTACATTTTTCATTAGTTTTTAAAAATTGAACTACCTCCATTAAATCACTATCACTTATCTCGATTAAAAGTTCATTATTTTCAATAGATGAATCTTTAATTTTGCTACTTAGTTCAGAGTTAATCAATTTTTCTAATCTTTTTAAATTTTCAACCATAGTTTATCTCTGTAGATTTCCCTCTCTTCTAATTTTTTTTTGTAATTGTAAAATACCGTAAAGAAGAGCTTCAGCGGATGGCGGGCATCCTGGAATATAAATATCTACAGGTACAATCTTATCGCAACCTCTTACTACAGAGTAAGAATAGTGATAATATCCACCGCCATTAGCGCAACTTCCCATCGATACAACATATCTTGGCTCTGGCATTTGATCGTAAACTTTTCTCAAAGCTGGTGCCATTTTATTTGTTAATGTTCCTGCAACGATCATAACATCAGACTGTCTAGGTGAAGCTCGTGGAGCAGCTCCAAATCTTTCTAAATCATATCTAGGCATTGAAGTTTGCATCATTTCTACGGCGCAACAAGCTAAACCAAAAGTCATCCAGTGCAATGAACCCGTTCTTGCCCAATTGATTAAATTATCTGAAGAGGTTGTTATAAAACCTTTCTCTGCAAAATTTTTTGCCAATTCCTTAAACTCATCTGGAATTTTTTTTGTTTTTCCTGGCTTAAATCAAATTTTATTCCCATTCTAAAGCTCCTTTTTTCCATTCATAAATAAATCCTACTGTTAAAATAGCTAAGAAAATCATCATAGACCAGAAGCCAAGAGCCCCGAGACTACCTAATGATATTGCCCATGGAAAAAGGAAAGCTATTTCAAGATCAAAAATAATAAATAATATTGCAACTAAGTAGAAACGTACATCAAATTCCATTCTTGAGTCATCAAACGCTTCAAATCCACATTCGTATGCAGATAATTTTTCAGGATCAGGGTTAGATGGTGATGCAAGAAAGTTTGCAACAATAAATCCAATGCTTATAAATAAAGCAATAAATAGAAATATTATTATAGATAAGTAATCTGTTAAAAAATTGTAAATCATTTATTTATTAATACCTACTCCAATACCGTAGTTTGGAGATTCTTATATTAATAATATCTCTTTATAACATTTAATGACTTAGAGTACAGGACAGATAGAAGCATTTATGTTGACGATTTAATGT
Source organism: uncultured Pelagibacteraceae bacterium (assembly GCA_902579115.1). GTDB lineage: Bacteria > Pseudomonadota > Alphaproteobacteria > Pelagibacterales > Pelagibacteraceae > Pelagilacustribacter. Next base: position 28,026 of record CACHFP010000004.1, read on the forward strand.
GGATTTATAACTCATTAGATGAAAATCATTATCAACTAGTGGCGGGAGTGACGGGACTCGAACCCGCGACCTCCTGCGTGACAGGCAGGCGCTCTAACCAAACTGAGCTACACCCCCATATTTAATGGTGGGCGGTAAAGGACTCGAACCTATGACCCTCTCGGTGTAAACGAGATGCTCTACCAACTGAGCTAACCGCCCTAATTAAATAAAATCGAGATATACAATAAAAACTTTATAAAGTAAAAAAGTATTTAATTTCTAGTGTAATTTATATAAATAGCAGTATTATTGTTATCTATGATTATAACTTGTAATTGTGGTGAAAAGAAATTTACGCTTCCAGATAATTCCATACCTGCAGCTGGAAGAATGGTTCAGTGTGGTTTTTGTGGATTAAAATGGAAACAATTCCCTGTGGGAGATGTTGAAAAAACACAATCAATCGCTCGTCAAAAAAAGGCGGTTTCAAAACCTCAGCCAATCAAACAAGAAATAGAGAAACCAAAAAAAGTAAAAAGGACTGCCTCAAAAAAACCAAGAGAAATCAGTTTATACTCACCTGAATATTTAGCAAAAAAGCATGGTATAAAAATTAACGACGCACAGCCTGAAAAGAAAATTAGCAAACAAGAAAAAGGTAAAGTTTCTTTTGGATTTTATAATTCACTACTTGTATTCATTTTCTTTGTGATAGCTTTATCACGTATTTTATATTTTTCACAAGAATTTATAGTAACAAAAATTCCTTTGTCTGAATTTTATTTAAATTACTTTTTTGAAAGTATAAGAAATATTTTTGAAATTTGGAAAAATTTAATTACGACATATTAGTCTCGAGGTCTTTAATATTTGTAAAATGATCTGAAAGATTTAGATTATTCCTCTTAATTTCTTCAAAAAAATTCCAAGCCAAAACTAGGATAGTATTTTTTTTATTTTTTATATAAGATTTTTCTTTAATTTTAATTTTTACACCAGGTACAAACTTATTATGTTTCAAATTATTATCTTCAACAATAAAGTCTATTTCTTCAGATATTCCAAAAAAATTAAGTGCGGTAGTAGCTTTTGCAGGTGCTCCATAACCAATAATATTTTTATTTTGGTTTTTTAATCTTTTAATATTCTTTCTTACATTTTCTCTAATTTTATACACCTCTTCACCAAACTTCTTATAGGTCGTGAATTTTTTAATTCCAAACTTTTCTTCCTCTTCAAGAATTTTTTTTATACTTTTATCATTTTTTATTTTTTTATCTTTTTTAATATATATTCTTAAAGATCCACCGTGCGTATCAATTTTTTCTGCTTTAAATATTTTTCCCTCAAATTGACCAAAAAAATTTATTAATGAAGTGAGAGACCAATAATTGTAATGCTCGTGATATATATTGTCAAAAGTAAGATCTTTCAGAGTATTCATTAAATATTGAACCTCTATAATAATAGTTCCTTTTTTGCTTAAAAGATTGAACATACATTTAGCCATTTCTTTCAAATTATCTGAGTGAGCGAATACGTTAGAGGCTAAAATTAAATCTGCATTTTTTTTTATCTTTTTTAAATTTTTGCTTTCTAAAAAACCGTTAAAAGTTTTTATTTTGTTTTTGTTTGCTATTTCAGCTAAGTTCTTTGCAGGCTCTACCCCTAAAATTTTTGAAAACCCAAGATCTTTAAACGGCTTCAGTGCTATTCCATCATTACTGCCGATATCTAATATATAAGATTTTTTTTTGTTTAATTTTAGATCTCTAGTATATTTTTTAGCAGCATTAACAAAATGATCTCTAAATTTTTTAGATGTTGAAGATTTATATAAATAATTAGAAAACATTTTTTTTGGATCAACAGAAACTGATAATTGACAATTATGGCATTTTTCACAGTAATTAACTTCAAGCGGATATAATTCACAATTTTCATTTTCTTTATTAAGAAGATTATTTGCTAGCGGCTGATATCCTAAAGACAAAACTCTTCTCAAATTTGAATTACCACATGATCTGCATTCAAACTTGTAACATGATAACAATAATTTTTTTTCTTTTTCGTCTACAAAAATACGCTTGATAGTATGAGTAATACCATAATTTTCATGGTCTCTTTCTCCCCTTACTAAATTTAAAAATGTACTATCTTTTGTAAAAACCATCGCGTGGGCCACGTTTGGTTTTATCACTGATAGCTGTCCAGCGTTTACCACCTGAGTTATTTTAGGAGAGTCAGGATTAATTATATCTTGAAAAACTTCTATAATCTGACCTTTTGTAAATAAACACTTTTGTTCTTGTTGCGGATGATAGTGGTTTGCTCTAATTGTTCCTTTTTTTGAGTCGATCAAGCCAATAAGATTTATTGGTTCTGTTAATTCATGGTTGCTTATTTTACCTCTGTTATCTTCAAATATATTTTCACCATCTTTCACGTACTCTAACTCTTTTGTTATATTTTGTTCTGACCATTTCGTTATCATCTCTTTAATACTTTCATCTATTTCGTAGAGAAATTTAAATCCAGTGTTTAATAATTTCTTATTAGATAAAGAAAATCCTAAATTCGGAACCTCGTCATTTGTCTCTCTCAATTCAATTTTACTATTATATTTTCTGCAAATTTCCGCTACTTCTTTTACAGTCAAAGTATCTTTACTCAAGTTGAATGTTTCAAAACTGATATCATTTTTTTCTTCCATAAATTTAAAACATCTTGCAACATCTATAAGCGGAACAAGACTTTTGATTTGCCTTCCTCCAGCAAAAAGTTTTAAAGTTCCATTTTGAGATGCAATTTTAGAAAATAAATTCGGCATTATATCTATACGCATAGTATCAGAAGAATATCCATAAACCGATCCGAGTCTCAATATTATAAAATTTTTACCAGAATTTTTTAACTGCTTTTCATTTGTTGCTTTGGAAGATGCATAAGATAAAATAGGTATTGTTGTTTCGTCCTCTTTAATATTTTTTTTTACCTCTTTTAAACCTTCGAAAACTACATGAGTAGACGGAAAAATTATTTTACACTTATTGCTTATTGCATCTAGAATATTTTTGGTGCCTTCAACACCAACCGAAATTATTTTATCATCTTTAATTTTCGTTGACTCATTCTTTGTTCTTGGAACATCTGTAATTCCAGCTAAATGATGTACGACATCTGCGTCTGAGAAATATTTTCTTACAAAATTTTTATCTAAGATATCGCCATTGATAAATCTCATATTCCAGTTTTTTAATTGATTAACCCTCTCGGAAATAAAACGATTGTCGATAACAGTAATTTTGTGATGCCAGCTCACCCCTGAGTATAGCTTGCATAATTCAGTTCCAATATAACCAAGGCCACCAGTTATAATAATTTTTTTTACCATATTAGTAATGATGATATTTACTTACAATAAGTTTTATTATAACTCAATTGTAATGAATATCATTGATTGTTTTATGTATTATGACGAAGATATGATTTTAGATATTCGTCTAAATATACTTGATAAATACGTTTCAAATTTTATTATTTGTGAGGCAAATTTTAGTCATAGCGGAACAAACAGAGAATTAAGATTTAATTTAGATAATTTTAAAAAATTTAAGGATAAAATAATTTACATACCACTCACAAAGCAACCAGATAATCTTAGAAAAATTGAAAAAAAAGATAGTTTGAATACTAAAAATTCAAAGATTTTAGATAATGCTTTAGTAAGAGAAAATTATCAAAGAAATTTTTTAAAAACAAAAATTGATGATTTTGGTGACGATGATTTAATTATAATCAACGATGTTGATGAAATTCCCAATCTTCAAAATTTCAGATATAAATCTAAAATTATGTTTTTTGAGCAAAAAATGTTTTATTATAAGTTAAATTTAATTCATCCTAATTTTATTTGGTATGGTTCAAAAATTTGTAAGAAAAAATATCTTAAAAACCCTCAATGGTTAAGAAATATCAAATCAAGAAAATATCCTATTTGGCGAGTGGATACTTTTTTTTCAAATACGAAGTATAATGATGTTAGTTTCATTTCAAATGGAGGTTGGCATTTTACAAACGTAAAATCGCCAGAAAAAATTGATTTTAAAATGAAAAATTTTTTACATCATTTGGAATATGAAGAGAGTGGTATGGGTGTCGCAGATGTAGAAGAAATAATAGAAAAAAAGAAAATTTTTTACGATCATAGCGCCGATAAAAAAGAGAAAAAATGGAAATCAAGTATTCAACTAATTAAAGAGAAAGATAATTCACTGCCAAAATATATTACTAATAATAGGAATAAATTTAAAGATTGGTTGGAATGAGGTTAGTGAGTGCTTAATTCTTTCTTTTCCTTTTCCTTGTTTGAAATTTGATCAACTTCCACCCACTCAACTCTTTTTAAAGGTTTTACTAAAGCTATTTTGAGAACTTCTTCAACATTTTTAACTGGAATTATTTCAATGTTATCTAAAATAGTTTTTGGAACTTCTACTAAATCTTTTTGATTATCAGTTGGAATTAAAACTTTTTTAATACCTGCTCTATGGGCAGCTAATAATTTTTCTTTCAAACCACCAATTGGTAGAACTAAACCTCTTAGAGTAATCTCGCCGGTCATAGCTACATTTTTGTTTACAGGAATTTCTGTAATTGCTGAAATAATCGATGTTACCATACTAATCCCCGCGGATGGACCGTCCTTAGGTGTTGCTCCCTCTGGCACGTGAATGTGAAAATCCTTTTTGTCAAAAATTGGAGGAATAATTCCAAATTCTAAGCTTTTTGATCTTATGTAAGATTTTGCTGCTTTAACCGACTCTTGCATTACATCTCCAAGCTTTCCAGTAATTTGCATTTTTCCCTTGCCTGGCATTACAGCAGATTCTATTTTTAAAATCTCTCCACCAACCTCGGTCCAAGCAAGACCAGTAACTACTCCAATTCTATTTTCCTCTTCGATTTCTCCGTATTTAAATTTTTGTACTCCTAAAAGATCTTTTAAATCTTTTTCATTGATTGGATTATTTACTTTTTCTTTATTATCAATTTTTTTTACTAATTTTCTAGCAACCTTTGAGATTTCTCTTTCCAAATTTCTCACGCCTGACTCTCTTGTATAATGCCTTATAATATTTCTATTAATCTCCTCACTTATAGTCCATTCATCTTTCTTTAAACCATTATTTTTGCTTTGATTTGGAATTAAAAATTTTTGAGAAATATTTACTTTTTCGTCCTCTGTATAACCAGACAGTCTAATAACCTCCATCCTGTCAAGTAAAGGGGGCAGAATATTTAGGGTGTTTGCGGTAGTGACAAACATAACATCAGACAAATCGTAATCCACTTCTAAGTAATGATCATTAAACTCTTTATTTTGTTCAGGGTCTAATGCTTCAAGTAAAGCTGATGAGGGATCACCTCTATAGTCATTTCCTACTTTGTCAATTTCGTCTAATAGAAACAGAGGATTTTTTGTTCCCGCTTTCTTCATCATCTGTATAATTTTCCCAGGTAAAGAACCTATGTAAGTTCTTCTATGACCTCTTATCTCAGCCTCGTCACGTATACCTCCCAGAGATATTCTAATAAACTTTCTATTAGTAGCCTTTGCGATAGACTTACCTAAAGATGTTTTTCCAACACCCGGTGGTCCGACTAAACATAAAATAGGTCCTTTTAATTTCTGAATTCTTTTTTGAACCGCTAAAAACTCAATTATTCTTTCTTTAACTTTTTCTAGGCCATAGTGATCCTCATCCAAAATTTTTTGAGCGTTGTTAAGATCAGTATTTATTTTTGATTTATTAGACCAAGGTAATTCAGTCATCCAATCTAAGTAATTTCTTACAACTGTCGCCTCTGCTGACATAGGGCTCATGGATTTAAGTTTTTTTAATTCCGACAAACATTTTTCTTTGGCAAGTTTAGGCATCTTTGCCTCTGAAATAGCCTTTGAAAGCGAAGTTAACTCGTCCTTTCCTTCGTCAATCTCGCCAAGCTCTTTTTGAATGGCTTTTAATTGTTCATTTAGATAATACTCTCTTTGAGTTTTTTCCATTTGATTTTTCACTCTCCCACGAATTTTTTTCTCGACAGAAATAACACTTGTTTCCTTTTCAATAAAAGAATGAATTTTTTCTAACTTTTTTTTCAAATCTGTGATCTCTAACAACTCTTGTTTTTCAAACATCTGGATATTTAGATTGGCTGAAATATTATTAGCTATTTGTGAAGGGTTTTTTAGGTTCCTTAAGTTATTAGAACCGTCATTTAAATCTTTTTTGCTTAAAACTTGGAGTTTTTCAAATTTTTTTACAAGACCTGATGCCAGTTGATCAAGATCCTTTGTAATATTTTGATCTTCAACAACTTCAGCCTCACAAGTTAAAAAATTGGTGTCATTTTCGTGGTATTCTACAATTTTAATTCTCTTTTGACCTTCAACAAGAACTTTTACAGTTCCATCTGGTAATTTTAAAAGTTGAAGAACTTTACTTAAACATCCATATTGATATAGATCTTTACTTGTTGGATCATCGATTTCTGAATTTTTTTGTGTAATCAATACAATTGATTTATCTGCTTTCATCACTTCTTGAAGTGCTTTGATAGATTTTTCTCTTCCTACGAACAGCGGTACAACCATTGAAGGAAATATTACAATGTCTCTAAGTGGTAATAATGGTTTGATTAAAGTTGTTTTCATTAACTATTAATATGGCAATAAATACATTAATTTCAAGAAACAAATTTAATTTATGCTACAGATGTTGTTGATTTTTTACCATATGTGACAATGGGTTCAGTTTTACCTTTAACGGCTGAACTATCAACAGTCACTTTTATAACGTCTTCCATATCAGGAAGCTCAAACATCGTTTTCAAAAGAATATTTTCCAATATCGATCTTAAACCTCTCGCTCCAGTTTTCTTTGATATAGCTTTTTTTGCGATTTCTGAAATAGCCTCTTCTTTAAATTCAAGCTCAACTTCTTCAAATTCAAACAATCTTTGATATTGTTTTATTAATGAATTTTTTGGTTCTTTTAAAATCTTAATTAGTGAAGCTTCATCTAAATCATCTAAAGTAGCAATGATTGGCATTCTCCCTATGAACTCAGGTATTAGTCCATATTTAATTAAGTCTTCAGGCTCAAGCATTTTCATTAATTCAGATAGTGATTGTTCTTTATAACTTTTTACTTTTGCTCCGAACCCAATCGAACTTCCTTTACCTCTACTATCAATTAACTTATCCAAACCGGCAAATGCCCCGCCACAAATAAAAAGAATGTTTGTTGTATCGACTTGCAAAAATTCTTGTTGAGGATGTTTTCTGCCGCCTTGAGGGGGGACACTTGCAATAGTTCCCTCCATAATCTTTAATAATGCTTGCTGTACTCCTTCACCTGAAACATCTCTTGTTATAGATGGATTTTCGGATTTTCTGCTTATCTTATCTACCTCATCAATATAAACTATTCCTCTTTGTGCCTTTTCAACGTTATAATCAGCGGACTGTAATAATTTTAAAATTATATTCTCAACATCTTCACCAACATAACCAGCTTCCGTTAACGTTGTTGCATCAGCCATTGTAAATGGTACATCTAAAATTCTTGCTAGAGTTTGTGCTAATAATGTTTTTCCACAACCTGTAGGTCCAACTAATAAAATATTAGACTTTGAAAGTTCAACGTCTTTGTTATTTTTTGTTTCATGATTTAGTCTTTTATAATGGTTGTGAACTGCAACAGATAAAATTTCTTTTGCTAACTTTTGTCCAATAACATAATCATCTAAAACGTTACATATCTCTTTGGGCGAAGGAACTCCATCTTGATGTTTTACTATTGAGCTTTTGTTTTCCTCTTTAATTATATCCATACAAAGCTCGACACATTCATCGCAAATAAACACCGTTGGTCCAGCTATTAACTTTCTTACTTCATGTTGGCTTTTTCCGCAGAAAGAGCAATATAGAATATTTTTGTTATTTTTTTCCGTCATAACGAATCAATATGATTAATATAAATTGACAGATTATTCTTATCAAGTTGAAGTTGTGCTAAATTCTATATGTAGTGATTTATTTTCTCTTTTCCACAACTGAGTCAATTAAACCAAATTTTTTAGCCTCATCTGCTGTCATAAAATTATCTCTTTCTAAAGCCACTGAGATGTCTTTCACAGATTTTCCTGTATGTTTTGAATAAATATTATTCAGCCTTTCTTTTAATGATAAAATTTCTTTCGCATGAATTTGGATATCCGTAGCTTGACCTTGAAATCCAGCAGATGGTTGATGGACCATAATTCTAGAATTAGGTAACGAGTATCTTTTTCCTTTTTCACCAGCAGCTAATAAAAAAGATCCCATTGAAGATGCTTGGCCAATACAAAGTGTAGATACTGGTGAATTTATATATTGCATTGTATCATAGATTCCTAATCCGGCTGTTACTAGACCACCAGGACTATTAATATAAAAACTAATTTCTTTATTTGGATTTTCTGACTCTAAAAATAATAATTGAGCTGTTACAAGGGAAGCAACTGTATCATTTACTGGTCCAACCAAAAAAACTATTCTCTCTTTAAGTAACCTAGAATAAATATCATAAGCTCTTTCACCTTTACTGGTTTGCTCTACCACCATAGGTATCAAGCTATTCATTTTTTCTTCTAATTCGCGACTCATTAATGGTTTATACAACTATTGATTACTTTTTACTAATTTTTTTTGTTTTTGCTTTACTTTTTGAAGAAGATTTAGTTTTTGAATATTGGTCTGCATCTACATTTGGTTTGTTGAATTCTGAGATTATTTTTTCTGCCTCTTTAATGTTTACTTCTTTTCTATCAAGTTTTATTTTTGATTTAATCAATTCAATGATTTTTTCTTCATATAAAGATCCTCTTAAACTCTGAGAGGCGCTTGGATTTTTTTGATAATATTCCAATACCATTTTTTCTTGACTAGGCATACCTTTAATTTGCTTTTGTATTTCGGCTCTCACTTCTTCATCAGAGACTTTAAGATCATTTTTTTCACCGAGTTCATTTAATATAAGACCTAGTTTTATTCTTGATTTAGCAATTTTTTCGTTATTTGATTTATGTTTTTCTTTTTCTTCTTGATTTAAATTCTTGGTCATCAGCATTATTTCTTGCTCGATGAGATTTTTTGGTAATTCAACATCATGAATTTTTTCTATCTGATCCAATATTTCTTTTTTTGTTATTGCATTCAAAGCTTGATTATATTGAGCCGAAATTTGCTTTTCTATTAAAGATTTTAAATCATTAATATCTTTCGCTCCCATTAATTTAGCCAGGTTGTCATCAATTTTAGTTTCTACTGGGTGTTTTACGCTTAAAATTTTGCATTTAAATTTTGCATTTTTGTTTGCTAAATCTTTATTGGGATGATTAGGTGGTAATGTTGAGTTAATGATTTTTGTTTCTCCTTTAATAACACCGACTAATTGCTCATCAAAACCTTTTAGAAATAAATTTTTTCCAAGCTCGATCTGCACTCCCTTTCCCTCATTGCCTTCAAATTTGTTTCCATCAACTGTCGCTGAGTAATCAAAAGTAACCTGGTCCTCTATTTTTGCCTTATCTATTTCTTTTTTATTTTTAAATTGTTTATTCTGTTTAGATATTTCTTTTAATTTATCGTCAATAATCTTTTGGTCAATTTTAATTTTATAATCATTTGCTTTGACTTTATCTAATGATTTAAGTGTTATTGATGGTAAACAATCAACTTGTAGTTCATAATTTAAATCTTTTCCTTCACCGAATTGTTTGAGATCAATTTTCGGTTGTCCTGCTATTTTAAGTTTTTTTTCAGATATCGCTTTTGATGAAGTTTCTCTTAAAACTTTATCAATTACTTCACCGTAGATAGATTTTCCAAATTGTTTTTTTAATAATGCGGGAGGAACTTTTCCTGGTCTAAATCCTTTTAGAGAAACTTCCTTCTGAAGCTCAGACAATCTTTCATCTATTTTTGATTGGATGCTCTTTTTATCTACAATTATAGATAAAATTGTTCTTAACCCTTTTTTTGATTGAATTTCTATTTTCATAATTTTGGTGGGCAAGAAGAGACTCGAACTCTTAAGCCTTGCGGCACTGGTTTCTAAGACCAGCGCGTATACCAATTCCGCCACTTGCCCACTTAATCGTTGCTTTATATAACAATTTAATTTTTTGTTAAACGATAAAGTCTAGAATAAATTAATATATAAAGTATCAGCAGTGTAAAAAACCAATACCTGCTCAAATTTGGACTTTCAATAAAATACAGTCCTGGAGTAATAAGAATTAGATAAATAAGGTTTACAATTATTGAATTAATAAAATTTGCTTTTTCTCTCCCATAAAATGATGAAATTTTATAATAACTCAACATATGTAAATGTTGTTCATCAGGATAGATAGGCGATTTATTTTGAGTTAATTTTCTAAAAAATGAAAAAAATACCTCGAAAAATATGTAAAATAAAAGTGTACAAAAGAAAAATGAAGAAATATTTGGATTTAAATTATTCGTAATAATTGTATTTAAAGCTACTAAAGAACCCAATAGATATGCGCCACTATCACCTAAAAAAATTTTAGAGTACGGGAAGTTAAAAAATAAAAAAATTAGTAAAATAACTATTTGACCGATTATTAAAAAAGAAAATTCTTGATGAGCGCTATTTAGATTTATGTAAGCTAAAACTCCATTAACGATCAAAAGATTAATTGATAACAGGCCATTAAAACCATCAATTAGATTTGCACCATTAATTACAAATAAAAAACATAGAAGTACAAATATTGATGAAAATAAATGATTATTCATTAAAATTTTTAAAAATGGTATATCAATATTTGATATTTTAATTGGTAAAAAAAATATAAATATTAATAGCAGAAACACCATGACAAGAAGTCTTTTAAATGGCTTTATCTTTATTTGTAGGTCATCTAAAAAACCAATTAAAAACATGGAAGAACTTATTAAAATATAGTCGTATAAAATTTTTCCATAGAGTAAATAATAAAAATAAAAAAATATCATTAAGCAAACTATAGATCCTATTCCGCCACTTCTTGTTACAGGAAATTGATGAAATGCTTGAGGTTTAACAAAATCGCTGTCAAGTAATGCTCCTCTTCTAATTTTTAAAGAATACTTGCTTACAATTAAGAAGATAAAGAAACTTATTAAAGAAAAAATTGATAAAAAACTTGCCTCTATTGATTCTGATCCCATTTAACTTTCTATTGTTTTATTGTTTTTTTTAAAAATATATATACCAATTAGAATTATAACTAATGAAACTAAGACTCTCCATGTTATTGTTTCGTTCATTAGAAAATATCCAAAAATTATTCCAAATATTGGTATCAAATAAGCTACTTGTGTTTGAAATACCAAACCATTTACTGTTAATATTCTAAATCTGATTAACCATGCAAACCCTGTTGCGATAACTCCTAAGTATAATAAAGACAAAGTTGAAGCTATTGTTGGCTCAGAGTTCCATGGGCTCTCTAAAATTAAAGAAAATGGGAGTAAAAAAAGAACAGACCAGAGGGTAGTAGAAGTAGTTACATTTTCATTTTTTTTGTTCTTGAGTTTTAAAGTTAATAATCCACCAACACAATAAAATGTGGAGCCTAAAATAGTGATTAAAGCATAAATATAATTTTCACTATTTATTATTACTCTATCAAAAAATAATAATATTATTCCACTAAAGCCTATTAAAACTCCAGTTGATTTGAAAAAAGACAATTTTTCATCTTTTGTAAAAAAATGTGCTAAAATAGATCCGCTAAGAGGAGTGGTGCTCATTAAAATTGCTGCAAGGTAACTATTAATTTTTGCAGTTCCAATTGCTATTAATACAAATGGTATAGCGATATTAAACAATCCAATCAATGCATACCATTTCCAATTTTCTGTAAAAGCTTCAATCTTTATTTTCCTTAATTTGCATATAAGTAAAAGTGGAATGCTCGCAAAAATAACTCTTACTAGCGCGAGTGTAATTGGATCGTAAGAATAAGTTGCTATTTTGATATTAAAAAATGAAGATCCCCATATAACTGCTAAGGAAATTAAGAGCAATAAATCAAATGTATTTGCTTCTCTCATTTCAAGTTTGAATTGTATATATGTGATAAATGCATAGCTGGTATATATTTTTAATATTACTATAAAAAAGTTCCTTATATATGTTCGTTTCAAAATTAAAACTAATTTTTAAGGAGAATTAATGAGTTCTAATGACGTTCTTAAGCTTATGAAAGACAAACAAGTCGAGTTTGTTGACTTAAGGTTCACTGATCCTAAAGGTAAACTGCAACATTTAACAATAGATGCGACCGTTGTGGACAAAGATATGCTCGACAAAGGAGTTTTCTTTGATGGTTCTTCAATTGCAGGTTGGAAAGCTATAAACGAGTCCGATATGATATTGAAACCAGATTTGGATAAACCAATAATTGATCCATTTAATTCTCACACAACTCTTAATATTTTCTGTGATATTTTAGATGCAGTAAAAAAAGATCCCTACGAAAGAGATCCAAGAGGAACAGCAAAAAAAGCTGAGGCATATTTAAAAAAAACAGGTATTGGTGACAAATCTTATTTTGGACCTGAGCCAGAATTTTTTGTTTTTGACGATGTTAGATTTAAAAATGATATGAATGAAACGAGTTTTACCATAGACAGTTCAGAAGGACCATATAACACTGGTAAAAAATACGAAAACGGTAACATGGGTCACAGACCTGGAATTAAAGGAGGATATTTTCCAGTTCCTCCGGTAGATAGCGCTCAAGACATGAGAGGTGAATATTTGAAAGCTTTAAAAGATATGGGTGTAAAAGTAGAGAAGCATCACCATGAAGTTGCTCCAAGTCAGCATGAATTGGGAATGTATTTTGGAACATTAACAAATCAAGCCGATAATGTTCAATTATATAAATATGCCGTCCAAATGGTAACTCATTCATTTGGAAAAACTGCAACTTTTATGCCTAAACCAGTTAAGGGTGATAATGGATCTGGAATGCATTGTCACCAATCTATATGGAAAGGTAGTACTCCGCTATTCATGGGAAAAGAGTACGCAGGACTTTCAAAAGAAGCACTTTATTACATTGGTGGAATTTTAAAACACGCTAGAGCAATTAACGCGTTTGCAAATGCTACGACAAATAGTTACAAAAGGTTAATTCCAGGATTTGAGGCACCCGTTATCTTGGCTTACTCAGCTAGAAATAGATCTGCTTCTTGCAGAATACCGGTTATAATGAACCCAAAAGCTGCGAGAATGGAAATAAGATTTCCAGACGCCGCTGGGAACCCTTACTTAACTTTTGCTTCTATGTTGATGGCGGGTATAGATGGAATAAAAAATAAGATAGATCCTGGTAAACCATTTGATCAAGATTTATATTCTTTATCTGAAGATGAAGTAAAAAAACTACCTACAGTTTGTGGATCCTTAAGAGAGGCTATGCAGAACCTTGATAAAGATAGAAAATTCTTAACTGAAGGCGGTGTTTTTACAGATGATCAAATTGACGCTTACATTGAATTAAAATTTCAAGAAATTTATAATTTTGAGCATACACCTCATCCAATTGAATTTGAGATGTATTATAGTGGTTAAATTTTAAAAGACTCCCCGCAACCACATCGCTCAGTTTCATTTGGATTTTTGAAGATAAATTGAGATGAAAATTTATCCTCCTTATAATCCATCTCTGTGCCTAACAAATAAATTATAGCTTTAGGATCTATAAAAACTTTTACTCCCTTTTCCTCTATTACCTCTTCATTAGGCTTTATTTCTTTTGCATACTCCATTACGTAAGACATTCCAGCACATCCGCCTGATTTTACACCAACTCTCACACCTACCGCGGAATGTTCAGCTTTAGACATTATAAGTTTTATTCTTTCAGCTGCGTTATCACTAAGTCTAATTACTTGCTCGCTCATAAATTTAACTCAAGTTTTGCTGTTTCAGACATTTTGTCTTTTGTCCATGGAGGATCCCAAACTAACTTTAGATCAACATCATTAATCCCCTCAATCTTTAATATATTCTCTTTAACTGAATTTGGCAAACTTTCAGCTACAGGACAGTTCGGTGAAGTTAATGTCATTTCAATAATCACTTTATTTTCCTGCTTAACTTCGATTTTATATATTAAACCCAATTCATAGATATTGACTGGAATTTCCGGATCGTAAATTTTTTTGATTTCAGTAATAATTTTTTCTTTCAGTTCACTCATTTTATTTTGAACTTTTTTTTTCTAGTGCAGATAGAAGTGTATGCCATGCCATAGTAGCACATTTGATTCTCATTGGAAATTCTTGAACTCCTGATAGAGAGGATATAGTTGTTATTTGATCTTCTGATAAGCTGTTTAAAGTAATTTTCGATTTATTTTTTAACATATTTAAAAAGTCGTCAGTTACTTTTTTTGAAAATTGTAAATCTTTACCTTTTAGAGTATCTGTAAGAATTGATGCTGATGCCAAAGATATAGCACATCCCTCGCCTTCAAAACTTAGACCTGAAATACTTTTATCTTTGTCTAATTTTAAATAAATATGCACTTTATCTCCGCAAAGAGGATTATGTGCTTTGGCATCATGATTATATCCTTCGCATTTACCCTTGTTCCTAGGGTTCTTTGCGTGATCCAAAATAATTTCTTGATATAATTCTTTTAGTTCCATTTAAATTTGAAATACTTTCTTACATTTTTTAATTGACTCGTTTAGAACATCAATATCCTCTTTACTGTTATAAGCTCCAATTGAGGCTCTCGCAGAAGCAGGAATGCCTAATTTATCATGTAAAATTTGACAACAATGATGGCCAGCTCTAATTGCAACACCGTCATCATCTAAAATTGTAGCTATGTCATGAGGATGAATTCCCTTTATTGTGAAAGAAATTATAGATGCTCTATTTTTTGGATTACCTATAATTTTGACAGAATTGTCTTTTCTTAATTTTTCTAAACCATACTCAAGAATTTGACTCTCATGTTTTTCAATGTTTTTTATTCCAAAATCTTGAATAAACTTTATTGATTTTGCAAAAGCTACTACCTCTGCAGTTTGCATTGTTCCTGCCTCAAACTTATTAGGCGAGTCTGCGTAAGTGATTTCATCCTTTTTCACTTCATTTATCATTCCTCCACCTCCTTGATAAGGAGGCAATTCATCTACCCATTTTTTTTTAGCATATAGAATACCTAATCCATTAGGGCCATACATTTTATGACAAGAAATGGCATAGAAATCACAACCTAAATCTTGCACATCTAGAACTGAGTGAGGGGCGCCCTGCGTCCCGTCTATTAAAACTGGAATATTTTTTGATTTTGCTAAATCTGTAACCTTTTTTATAGGCATTATAGTTCCTGTCACATTCGAAATATGAGTAAAAGCAATCATCTTGGTTTTTTCGGTAATTTGATTTTTAAACTCATCGATATCTATTTCTCCACTTTCATTTACAGATGCAAATTTAATTACTGCTCCTTTTTTTTTTCTTAAATAATGCCAAGGTACATAATTTGAATGATGCTCTAACTCAGTCACAAGAATTTCATCACCCTTTTTTATAAATTTTTCTCCGTAAGTGCTGGCAACTAAATTAATTGCCTCTGTAGCTCCTTTTGTAAAGATAATTTCTTCTCTAAATTGAGCGTTAACATAAGATTTTACTATATCTCTAGTTTCCTCAAATTTGTTTGTGGCTTTAACTGCTAAGGTATGTACACTTCTTCCTACATTCGAAAATTCAGTTTCGTAAAATCTAGACATCTCATCTATTACTGCTTTTGGTTTTTGTGAAGAGTTAGCGCTATCTAAGTAAATTAAAGGTTTACCTTTGATCTTTTGTTTAAAGATTGGAAATTTTGATTTTATATTATCGAACTTCATCAATCTGCCCCGCTATAGTTTTTTCTAGAAAAGTTCTAATTTTCTCTTCAGGTATGTTGTCGAAAATTTCATTAAGAAAACCTTTTATCAAAAGTTTATTTGCTGCCCTTAATTCAATTCCTCTAGTCATTAAATAATGTATAGCTTCTTCGTCTATGCCACCAGAAGAAGACCCGTGAGAACATTTAACATCATCAGCATAAATTTCCAGCTCTGGCTTAGCGTTAAATTCAGCTCGATCATTTAATATTAGAGCTTTGCTTAGTTGATATGCATCTGTTTTTTGAGCAATATCTTTAACAAATATTTTTCCTTGATAAACACCTTTACTGTCGTTTTCTAAAACATTTTTAATTTTTTGGTAACTTTTGCAATTTGGGGCCAAATGATTAATTTGAGTTTTGATTTCCTGATGTTCTTCTTTGCTTAAATTTAATCCAGATAAAATATGACAACTACTTTTTTCTTTTTCCAAAATCATATCAATCTCGATTTTATTAAATTTAAGTCCTGAACTTAATATGAAATTTTGATAGCTCGAATTATAACCTTGTGTACCAGAAATATTCTTGTAGAAATAACCGTTGGATTTTGTTTTTTGTAAAATAATATGTTTTAAAACTGCACCTTTATCAATATTAATTTTTTCAAAGGTATTTTTAATAAATTTACTTTTTTCAATAATATTATACTCAATTAAAGTTAGTTCAGAGTTTTGGCTTACTTGTATCCTATTTGAGTTATTGATAATCTTGTTATTTAAGTTTTCAGAAAAATAATTATAAATTATTATTGGTTTTTTACATTTATAGTTTTGTTGAACTTCCAAGTTAAACCCGCCAATTGATAAAGCTTTATTAAGATAATCAAGATTATTTTTTGACTGGTAGTGAAAGCTTTCAAGTGATTTTAAAGTTTCAATTTTTACTTTATCTTTTTCCTCAAAATGTAAATCAAAAGATTTTAATAATCCATTTACAAGAATAACCTTATTATGATCAAAGTCATGGATCGTTTCAATTTTTTTATCAAATTTATACTCATTGTTATTAGTGATATTCTTAAAATTCTTACTAATTATATAATTTAGATCAGAAAATTTCCAATTTTCATTTTTTTTATTTGGAAGACCTCTTTTTAAAAAAAATTCAAAATTTTTTTTTCTATCTGCTGCCTCTTTATCATTCGAGGAATATATTTTTTTCAAATCTATGTTGAATAATTGCCCCATTATTTCAAATTTTCATAACCTGTTTTCTCTAGTTCTTGACCTAATTCAGAACATCCTGTTTTAATAATTTTGCCTTTTGACAATACATGTATAAAATCTGGTTTAATATAATCGAGTAGTCTTTGATAATGTGTGATAATTAGAAACGCATTATTCTTGTTTTTGTGAGAGTTTACTCCGTCAGCGACAATCCTTAATGCATCTATATCTAAACCTGAGTCTGTTTCATCTAAGATGGCTAATTTTGGTTCTAAGAGTTTCATTTGAAGTATTTCATTTTTCTTTTTCTCCCCTCCTGAGAAACCTACGTTCAATTGTCTAGATAAAAATTTTTCATCGATGTTCAATTCAGAGGCTTTTTCTTTAATTAATTTTAAAAGATTAAGTGTATCTAATTCTTTTTCACCTTTAGCTTTTCTAATCGAATTTAACGAAGTTTTGAGAAAATTAGTTGTATTAACGCCTGGTATTTCTAAAGGATATTGAAAAGCTAGGAAGATTCCTTTTTGAGCGCGCTCTTCAATAGAGATTTCTTGTAAATTTTTACCCTCATATTTTAAGCTTCCACTTATATCGTATCCACTTTTACCAGATAAAATATTTGCTAAAGTACTTTTTCCTGATCCGTTTGGCCCCATGATAGCATGAACCTCTCCAGATTTAATTTCTAAGTTTAATCCATTTAAAATTGATTTATCATTTACTGAGGCTTTCAGATTTTGCAATTGTAGCATTATCCGACGCTCCCTTCTAAACTGATAGAAACTAATTTTTGTGCCTCAACCGCAAATTCCATAGGAAGTTGCTGTAGTACTTCTTTGCAGAAACCATTGACAATAAGACTTACTGCCTCTTCTTGGTTTAGTCCTCTTTGATTGCAATAAAATAATTGGTCTTCATTAATTTTTGATGTCGTAGCTTCATGTTCAATTGTCGAGGAGGAGTTTTTATTTCTTATATATGGAATAGTATGTGCTCCGCATTTATTGCCCATCAAAAGTGAGTCACATTGAGTATAATTTCTAGAATTTTTAGCCTTTACCTTAATGTCTACAAGGCCCCTATATGTATTATCAGCTTGGCCAGCAGAAATTCCTTTAGAAATGATTTTACTTTTTGTATTTTTACCTATGTGGATCATTTTTGTTCCGGTGTCTGCTTTCTGATGATTATTAGTTATAGCAATTGAATAAAATTCACCTATAGAATTATCTCCTTGTAAAATGCAACTTGGGTATTTCCAAGTTATCGCAGAACCAGTCTCTACTTGCGTCCATGAAATTTTTGAATTTCTGCCTCTACATGCGCCTCTCTTAGTTACAAAATTATAAATTCCACCAACTCCATCTTTGTCACCAGGATACCAGTTCTGAACTGTTGAATATTTTATTTCTGCGTCATCTAAAGCAACTAATTCCACATTAGCTGCGTGTAATTGATTCTCGTCTCTCATTGGGGCTGTACAACCCTCTAAATAACTTACGTAGCTACCTTTGTCTGCGATTATTAAGGTTCTTTCAAATTGACCTGTTTCAGATGCGTTTATTCTAAAATAAGTAGAAAGCTCCATTGGGCATCTTGTATTAGGTGGAATATAAACAAAAGACCCATCTGTAAATACTGCTGAGTTGAGCGTTGCAAAATAATGATCACTAATAGGAATAACAGACCCTAAATATTTTTTTACTAAATCTGGGTGTTTTTGAATAGCTTCAGAAATAGGACAAAAAATTATCCCCTTTTTATCCAGTTCTCCTTTAAAAGTCGTCGCTACAGAGACAGAGTCAAAAACTGCATCAACTGCTACGCCACTTAATCTTTTTTGTTCGTTAAGAGGAATACCGAGTTTATTATATGTTTCAATAAGTTTTGGGTCTACTTCGTCTAAACTTTTAGGTTTGTCTTTCATACTCTTTGGAGCTGAATAATAATATAAATCTTGATAATTAATTTTAGGATATTTTGGTTTTTGCCAGTTAGGCTCTTTCAAAACCTTTAATCTATTAAATGCCTTTAATCTCCAATCAAGCATCCATTTAGGTTCTTTTTTAATCTCCGAAATAAACCTTATAGTTTTCTCAGAAAGTCCTTTTGGAGCTTTGAAATTTTCGATCTCAGTAGTAAAACCATATTTATATTCTTGATTTTTTAATTCTTCAGTCTTCATTGTTATTTTTCAGCTGTTTTAGTTAGATCTTGTAATTTTACTTTTTCAAAAAAACCATTTATATGTTGATCTAATTGGTCCCATAGATTGTGAGTGATACATTTAGTTGATTTGTTGTTACACCCTCTTCTTGAATTTTTTTTACAATTTAATGTTTTAACTTCTTCGTCAACTGCAAAAATAATATTTGATAACTTAATTTCGGAAGCTGGTTTTTCCAAAACATACCCCCCGGTGGCTCCTCTTGAACTACGTACCAGTTTATTGGTTTTCAGCTTTAAAAAAATTTGTTCTAGATAAGCCAATGAAATATTTTGTCTTAAAGATATTTCAGTAAGACTAATAGGCCCTTTGTCAGCATTAAATGCTAAATCTGCCATTGCCATTACGGCGTACCTACCTTTATTTGTTAACCTCATAATTAAACGTTGTCATATAATAGTTTTAGGATAAATCCTACTATTTTAGTCGGGATTAAAAAATGATATTTGTCGCATAAAAACATGATATAACTCAGTACTTTTTTTTTTAATAATAATCATTATCAAAATGAAACCAAAAAGTTTTGAAACTTTTATACCTGGACCAGCTGGACGACTTGAAGCTAAATATTATAAGAACCCAAAATTTGGCTCTCCAGTTGCTATAGTTTTACATCCACATCCTCAATATGGAGGAACGATGAATAATAGAATAGTTCAATTGATGTATAATATTTTTTTGGAAAATGGTTTTTCTGTTATTAAAGTAAATTTTAGGGGAGTTGGCAAAAGTGATGGGGTTTTTGATAATGGTCAAGGAGAGTTATCAGATGCCGCTGCAGCTTTGGATTGGATTGAGAGACAAAATTTAGACTATAGTCAATGTTGGGTTTCGGGTTTTTCTTTTGGTTCTTTAATTTGTATGCAGCTAATTATGAGAAGACCCGAAGTAAATAATTTCATTGCTGTCTCACCGCAGCCTAATGTTTACGATTTTTCTTTTTTGGCACCATGTCCTACTTCTGGACAAGTGATATACAGTGAAAACGACGAACTTGTCTCAAAAGAGAGTATTAGTGAATTGGATGAGAGGATCAAAAGCCAGAAAGGCGTAGAAGTAATTTTTTCAAAAATTAAAAACTCAAATCATTTTTTTAAAAATAAAGAACAGGAATTAAAAAATGAAATTGAGAAATATCTTAAAGAAAAAACTGCTCTTATTTAAATTACTATTTCACCTCCTGTAATAGGTTTTTGGCAATTAGTAGTATTAGGAAAAGTTATTGGGAGTTTTTTAAAAGATCTTATGGCAAGGTAAGCAAAAGCTTGGGACTCTATAAAGTCTCCGTCTAATCCATAGTTATCTATTAAATCAATTTTAATTTTTTTGGGAAGATTTTTTATAATCGCATTTACTAATGTTTTATTTTTTCTACCTCCTCCACAAATCAAAATTCTCTCTACACTTATGTTTTTTTTTGATAAAAATTTTGATATAGACTCACCAATAATACTAGCTGTAAATTCTGTTAATGTTGCTGCGCCATCCTCAAGGGATAAACCTCTTGAAAAGGAAATATCAAAGTCATTTGTATCTAGAGAATGACTATTTTTAAACTGTCTATTAGAATAAAGTTCTTGAGCTTGTTCAAAAATTATCTCGTTCTTTTTACCGCCAGAAGCTATTAATCCATTAGAGTCAAATTTTTTATCAGAATTTTTCCTTATCCAAGTATCAATTAAACAATTACCAGGTCCAATATCCCTACTGTAAAGTTCTTCAGTCCCTTTAAATTTTGAAACCAAAGTAATATTTGAAATTCCCCCAATATTAAGAATACAAACTGGTAATTTTATTTTTTTTTCACTTACAATTAATTGGTGAAATAGGGGGGTTAAAGGCGCTCCTTCACCACCGTTTTCAATATCTTTTTTTCTAAAATTATATACTATCTTTTTTTTTGTTAGTTGATTTAACAATTTTCCATCACCTAATTGTTTTGTAATTTTCTCTCTTGAATTATGATAAATCGTTTGTCCATGAAAACCTATTAGGATATCTTTGCTATCAACTTTAAGATCTTTTATGACTTTTGCGTGAAACAAAGTTATTTTTCTTTCCAAATCTTTTAACTCTACACGAAACTTTTTTAAATCGTTTATCTGCAAAATATTTTCTTTTAATAAATGAATTTGGCTATAGGTGTTAGAATCATATTCAAAAAATTTGTCTTTGATTACCTCAAATTTATCTATACCATCGGAATTTATAATAGAAGCATCAACACCATCGCCAGATGTTCCGCTCATTAAGCCTAAAGATGTATAATTTATTTGCATATTTTTATTTATTTATAACAATTTTTGTATAATAGTGTTTTAAAAAATTGTTCTATGAAAAACAAATTTTTACAAGAAATGCAATCGCGAGGGTATCTAAATCAATGTACAGATATAGATAAACTTGATCAAATATGTCAAAAAAAGTCAATCTCTGGGTATATTGGTTTTGATTGCACAGCAAGTAGTCTTCATGTCGGTAGTTTACTTCAAATAATGATTTTAAAACTAATGCAAAAGCATGGTCACAGACCAATTATTTTATTAGGTGGAGGCACTACATTAATCGGAGATCCATCTGGAAAGGATTCTACAAGAAAATTACTGGATCAAAAAGATATTAAAAAAAATATTAAGAGTATAAAAAAAGTTTTTAATATAATTTTAAATACTAAGAATAAAAAAACAAAACCAATATTTGTAGATAATGCTAGGTGGCTCACAAAACTTAAGTATATAGATTTTTTGAGAAAAATAGGTAGTAATTTTACAATCAACAAGATGCTCACATTTGATAGTGTGAAATTAAGATTAGAAAGAGAACAATCGTTAAGCTATATGGAATTTAATTACATGATTTTACAGTCATATGATTTTTATCAATTATTTAAAAAAAATAATTGTGTTTTGCAAATTGGTGGGTCTGACCAGTGGGGAAATATAGTGAATGGTGTAGAATTAATAAGAAAAATTTTGAGAAAAGATTCTTACGGCCTAACATCGCCTCTAATTACTTTGGCATCAGGTGCAAAAATGGGCAAAACTGAAAAAGGTGCAGTTTGGTTAAATGAAAATTTGTTTAGCTCATATGAATACTGGCAATTTTGGAGAAATACAGATGACAGAGATGTTAAAAAATTTTTATATTTTTTTACTGAGATCGAACCAGGTAATATTGATGAAATTTGTAGTAAAGAAAAAGATATAAATAAACTCAAAATATTATTAGCTAATGAAGCTACAAAAATTTTACATGGTGAAAACGCTTCTAAAATTGCAGAAAAAACAGCTAAGGAAACTTTTGAAAAAAAGGGTCTGGGATTGGATCTTCCAGAGATAAAAGTCAAACCTGATGATGTTAAAAAGGGAATAAAACTTTTAGATTTTTTATCAGATAACAATATCATGTCCTCTAAAAATGAAGCAAGAAGAGCAATAGCGAATAATGGATTAAAGATAAATAATAATTTGATTAATGATGAAAAAAAAATTATCTACCCAGCTGATTTTAGAGAAGGAGTTTTGAAGATTTCGCACGGTAAAAAAAAACATTACCAAGTCAAAATTTTTTAGTTTCTTTTCTTATCAACTATTTTTTGAATAAACCTTGGCGTTATCGTCCTAATTGGATTAATAGTTGTTTTAATTTTTCCCGGTGGCCCTTTCATTTTAAAACTTATGCCAAACAACCCCTCACCTACCTCTTTTGGAATAACTATATCACCAATCACTGGAATTTTTGAGATCATCTTGTTTAAAGTTTTAGCTGGAACTAATGTGCCTCTTAAACTAGTTACCTTTAAATCCTGATAACCTTCCATTAAAACAGAAATACTTGGTCCGAGTGCTAAAATTTCATTTAATTTAAGTGTGTCCTTTTTTTTTTCCATTTTTATTTCCAAAACATCAAAAGTTAAACCTTCACCTTCTGCTAAATCTGCTAAACCACCCAAGTCGGCTAGGGAGAGTAGTTTTACCATACCTGGCGCATTAATTACTTTAAAATTTTCTATTTTTAGTTTTGAACTAGTAACTTGATTATCAATTATTGAGGTAAATAAAAGTTTACCTCCAGTAAGACCTTTAAAAAAACTGTATTCGGTTAATAATGGTTTTGTTATATCAGAATAAATCTCTAAGTATTTTTTTTTACTATTTTTGTCTTTTTTCATACTTATATCTAAAAAATTATTTCCCCCAAAATCCCCTTTGGAAGATATTTTTGTAAATTTCCCATTTTCAATTTTTCCAATTAATTTAAAATTTTTAAGTTTTTCTGATAGAGGTGCAACTATATTTGTAAGATCAATTTCAATTTCTTTATTTATTTCTGAAAAAAAGTTATTTTTTGTTTGACTATTTAAAATTTTAGGTAAATTGGATGCATCAAATTGAGTTCCTTTAATTAAAATTTTGTCTTTTTGAATAATTGAAAAATTATTATTTTCAATGTTATCTTTAAACGTTTTAATTGAAATCTTTTTAAAAGAATTTAGATTGTTATTACTAAATTTAACGTCACTTAAAAAAATTTGATTTTTACCCTCAATAAAACTGATCTCATTAAATCTTAAATTGTCTAGTTTTTTATCCAAATTTACTGAAATATTAGCAATAGACCCTTTACTTTTTTTGTAATTAATTAAATCTAATTGAATAGTTTTTTCGTAGTCAAAATTTAATTTAAGTTTTAAGGTATTATTTAAAAATTTGTTTTCTAATTCAAAAGGTAACGATATTCCTTGATTAGAAACGTATTTACCAGAAATAGTTGTTTTATTATCTTTTGAACTAAAATTAGTTTCAAATATTGAATTCATTATCGATAAGTGATTAACTTTATCAATTAAAAGACTATTCTCTAGAAGGTTATCAAAGTTAAGAAAGGCACTAGAAATTTTTCCATTACCTTTGTAATCATAATTTTTTACTTTATATGTTTTGTCAAAGATAATAGAAAAATTATTGTTAATTTCTGCATCTAAATTTGAAATCATTTTTAGATATTTATTTTTTTTTTGTAAATTAGAAAATTTTTCATTTTCTTGATTGCTCTTTTTAATAATAGATTTAAAATTACACTCTAATGATATTTCTGGTGATATTTTTGCTACTATATCTCCATCTTCTATTTTTAGAGGGCCTGCATCACCAAAAAAATTTTTTATTAATACATCGGTTTTATCGGCAAAGTAACTAAAATTAGAATTGTCTAAATTAAAATCATTTGAAATCTTAGCTTTTAAATTAGAAACACTACCCTTTGCTATAAAATTATCAATTAAATTTTCCTCATTTAAATAAATTTCAAGTACTGTATTTAATTTTCCTGCCAAAATTTTATTTTTAATGAAACTTCTAAAATTTGACGGTTTAAGTGTAACGGATAATTTCTTTAATTGTTCAACATCAAATTCACCCAAAACTAAATTTATTTTTTCTATTTGAGGAGTTGATTTAAATATTGAGAGAAAATCAATATAAACTTTAATGCTTTTTGCTGGAACTTTTACATTACGATATTCAATATTGGGATTATTAGTGCCTAAAAATAAACTAATTTCTTTAATGTCAAGTTTAAAATTTATTGTGTTTATGTTTAACTTGATATTATAGTTTGAACGATTAATTTTTTCACTTATTAAATTATTAAATTTTTTTGTTTCGATGCCAGTAGTAGATAAAATAATAATCAACGAAATAAGAATAATAAGAAAAAATAAAATAAATAAATTTAGAAATTTTTTCATTACCTATTTTTAATTCCTTCCTCAATAAATTGATCTATATTTCCATCTAAAACGCTTGATGGATTTGTATTTTCAACTTTATTTCTTAAATCTTTTACAAGTTGATATGGTTGTAAAACATAAGACCTGATCTGATGGCCCCAGCCTATATCTGTTTTATTATCAATTTCCTTTTGATTTTTTTCCTCTCTTTTTTGTATTTCAAATTCGTATAATCTAGCTTTAAGCATTCTATAACATGTTTCTTTATTCTTATGTTGAGATCTTTCATTTTGACATTGAACGACAATTTTTGATGGAAGATGTGTAATTCTTACTGCACTATCAGTAGTATTTACATGTTGGCCGCCTGCTCCGCTAGATCTATATGTGTCAATTCTTAAATCTTTCTCCTCAATTTTTATATCTATTTCGTCATCAATTGCTGGATAAACCCAAACACTTGCGAAGCTTGTGTGACGTCTTGCTCCACTGTCAAAAGGGGAAATTCTTACAAGTCTGTGAACACCAGATTCTGCTCTCATCAATCCATATAAATATTCTCCATTTACTTTAATTGTAGAAGATTTTATACCAGCTTCTTCACCTCTATGTTCGCTAATAATTTCATATTTAAAATTTTTTTTATCGAACCATTTCATATACATTCTGCGTAACATGTCGGCCCAATCTTGGCTCTCTGTGCCTCCTGCGCCAGCATGTATTTCTAAATAAATATCAAAATCATCGTTTTCCCCAGATAAAAAACAATTAATCTCTACTTTTTTAATTTCCTTAATCGTGTCGTCTAATTTGATATTGCAATCGCTAATAATTTCATCATTTTTTTCTTTAAAAGCTAAAAAATGAAGATCTTTTAAATTATTAATTTCATTAAAATATTTTCTAAATAAACTGAGAATATCCTCATATTTTTTTTTGAGTTTAACAGTTTTTTTTGCTAAATCTTTATTTTTCCAAAAATCTTCTTTTAATAAAGTTTTTTCTAGATCTGATAGTTTTGACTCAACTTTATTTTTATCAAAGGTACCCCCTGATATTTTTAAGAATTTTTTCTACTTGGGATATTTTGTTTTCAAAATTTTGCATTAGTAAAATTGTCTAAATTTAATAAGAGTATCATGATCATTAATTGAAATTAAATTATTATTATTAATATTGTTAATATCTTTTATTTTAAGAGCCTCAATAATCGTATTCTTGTCTCCTGCTGATGACTTCAAACCAGTATCATAATTAAGTGAAGTTAGATAAATATTGGAAGGTATCTTAAAATCATTAAAATCTTCTTTAAAAAGTGCATTTTCTACAAAATTTTTGAATACAGGAAGAGCTGCCTTAGATCCAGTTTCAAACTTTCCGAGCGATTTAGGATTATCAAAACCAATGTAAACACCTATCACCAATTTTGAGGAAAAGCCAATAAACCACGCGTCATAATTTTCATTAGTCGTTCCAGTTTTTCCAGCTAAAGGTACTTGAAGATTTCTAAGTTTTTTAGCAGTCCCTCTTTTTACCGCACCACTTAAAATCGAAGTCATTTGATACGCGGTTTCCTCACTAAATATTTGATCATTAGTATTTTCTATTTTAGGTAAATCGATTTTTTTCTCCACAAATTTATCACATCCAAAACATTTTCTATTTTCAATTTTAAATATAGTTTTTCCCCTTCTATCTTGAATCCTAGATATTAAATTTGGTTCAATTTTTTTTCCTCCATTTACAAAAGATCCATAAGCAGCAGTTAAATTAATCAAAGTAGTTTCTGCAGCTCCAAGTGAAACTGACAGTAGTTCCGGAATTTCGTCATAAATATCTAATTTTTTTGATAAATCTAAAATAGTGTTTAAACCTAATATTTTTGCTATTCTTATTGTCATTAAATTTCTGGAGTACTCAATACCTTTTCTTAAAGTTGAGGGACCATAAAATTTTTTACCATAATTTTCTGGTTTCCAGTTTTTAAGACCCAATCCTTGTCTCTCTACGAAAGGAGCGTCTAAAATTATAGAGTTAGGGGAGAAGCCATTTTCTAATGCTGCAGCATAAACAATGGGCTTAAAAGCGGAGCCTGGTTGTCTCATAGCCTGAGTAACTCTATTAAACTCACTTGATTTAAAATTAAATCCTCCTACTAATGCTTTAATATCACCCGTAAAAGCATCTAACACTACAATACCTCCGTTTACCTTAGGATATTGCTTTATCTTCCAATCGTTTTTAATTTTTTTAACAAAAATTATATCACCAATTTTAAATTTATCAGTAATCGTCTTTTTTTTTGAAATTGTCCATTTAATATTTTCTAGTTTTAAAAAACCTATAGTCGGTTTTTTTTCATTAATTATTATGAATTTAATTTCTGAATTATTTAATTCAGTTACTTCTGCAAAATGCCAGTTTAATGTTGGGTCTAATTTATATTTGTCAATTTCTTTTTTCCAATTTGCGTTTTTCAATTTATTTGTAATCGGTCCTCTCCATCCGTGTCTTTTGTCGTAATCTTCAATACCCTTCCTTAAAGATTTAATTGCTTGAATTTGATAATTAATATTTAAAGGAGTTCTTATACTCAACCCTTGAGAATATAATTTTTCAAAACCATATTTTTCATTGACTGCTCTTCTAACTTCTTCAGTATAAGAATTTGCTTCATTTACAATTTCAATTTTTCTCTTTTTGAGACTAATCTTGGAGTTTTTGAATTCAATATATTGTTTTTTTGAAATAAAATTATTTTCTTCTAGATTTTTTAAAACTAAATCTCTTCTAAATTTTCCTACTTCTGGATATCTGTAGGGATTATATTTACTTGGTGCTTTTGGTAAGGCGGCTAATAATGCTGCATCAGGATAATTCAATTCTTTAATTGATTTATCAAAGTATTCTAAGCTTGCAGCAGCTATCCCATAAGTTCCTTGGCCCAAATAAATTTGATTCAAATATAATTCAAGTATCCTTTCTTTATCGTAAGCTCGCTCAATTCTAAAAGCTAAAATAGCCTCTTTAATCTTTCTTTTCATTGAAACTTCATTTGTAAGAAGAAAATTTTTTGCCACCTGCTGGGTAATTGTTGAGGCGCCTTCTAATCTTTTATTTTGAGCAATATTTTTTACATTATTAATCACTGCACGCAAAATACCTTTGGCATCAACACCGGGATGTTTAAAAAAATTTTTGTCCTCAGCAGATAGAAAAGAATTTATTACAACTTCTGGGATAGACTCGTAGGGAACGAATAGTCTTTTTTGTAAAGCATATTCAGCTATAAGTTTACCATTGTCTGAATATACCCTACTTGATATCGGTGGCTGATAATTTGAAAGCTTTTTATAATCGGGCAAACCTATTGAAAAATACCATAATGTTGAAAACAAAAAAAACAGAATTATCGCAAAAAATATAATTAAAAATTTTACTGAAAAGTTAAGAAATTTAAACATAAAACTTAATAATAATAATAAATTTGACTTTCTTAGGGCACTAAGTGAAATTAAGTGTAATTATACACAAAATCGTATAAAATAATAATATGACAAATTTAAAATTAACCGATTTCAAAAAAATTAAAGGAATTCAATTAAAATGGAAAAAAATTTATATATTGATGCTTCGCATCCAAACGAAACACGTATTGTTCTTAAATCAGATTATTCAATTGAAGAATATGAATTTGAAGATAAAAATAATTTAAATTTTAAAAACAATATTTATTTAGGAACAATTAGTAGAGTAGAGCCATCTCTGCAAGCTGCTTTTGTTAACTTTGGAAGAGAAAGACATGGTTTTCTCGCTTTTAATGATATTCAATCGGATTATTATCAAGTTCCTTCAGAAGATAAAGAAAGAATCAAAGAAGCTGAAGAAAAGATACGTGAAGAATTAAAAAATAAAACGATTGAAGCCCCTCAAGAAAATGTTCAGCAATTATCTAGCGTAGATGAGACTGACGGACCAAAGGAAAATGGAAATGATAGTATAAAAAACGAAGATGTAGAAAAAAAAGAGTATCGAGAAGAAGTCAAAAAATCTTTAGGTATCAAAAGGTACAAAATACAAGAAGTAATCAAACCTGGTCAAGTTATACTTGTCCAAGTAATCAAAGAAGAACGTGGTCAAAAAGGTGCGGCACTTACAAGTTTTATATCTTTAGCAGGAAAATACTTGGTTTTAATGCCTAATACTCCTAAGGGTGGAGGAATTTCTAGAAAAATATTTAATTCTGCTGATCGGCAAAAAATAAGAAATATTTTAAATGAAATTAGTATTCCAAAAAGTATGGGTGTAATTGTTAGGACAGCTGGCGCAAATAAAACTAAAAATGAAATAGAAAAAGATTTTCAAAACACACTTAAGACTTGGGAAGAAATAAAGGAAAAAGCTTTAGACTCAAATGCCCCTTCTCTAGTTTATGAAGAGGGAGATATTATAAAAAGAACTTTAAGAGACACCTATGACAATGATACGAAAAATATTTATATTGAGGGAAATGATGCATATCAAAAAGCTAAAAAATTTATGAAAGAATTAATGCCAAAAAACGTTAAAAACGTTAAAAAATATAGAGGTAAGATACCTCTTTTTCATTTTGCAAATATTGAAAAAGAATTAAATAATATTTTTGAACCAACTGTTAAACTCAAATCTGGTGGTTATTTAGTAATAAATCCAACTGAGGCACTTGTTGCTATAGATATTAATTCTGGTCAATCAACAAAACAAATTAATATTGAAAAAACGGCTTTAAATACAAACATGGAAGCAGCTGAGGAGATTGCTCATCAAATTAAATTGAGAGATCTTTCTGGATTAATAGTAATAGATTTTATTGACATGATGAATTTCTATAATAGACGAACAGTGGAAAAAAAAATGAGAGAAAGTATAAAAAAAGATAGAGCTAGAATTCAAATAGGAAGAATAAGTAATTTTGGTCTTCTTGAAATGACAAGACAAAGATTAAGAGAAGGATCAATCAAATGGGAAACGCAACTATCTTTAGAGTCTTTTTCCCAGAAAATATTAAAGAAGATACAGTTTCTAACTTTTAGTGATAAAGTTAAAATCGTAAAAGCTTATATTCCTGAAAAAGTAAAATCTTATATAGAGAAAAATTTTTTGGATGAACTAAGATATTTTCAAAAAAAATACTCGTATAAAGTTGATTTAGTCTCAAATAATCAATTAATCATACCTGAATATAAAATTGAGTTGATGAATAAATCCAAAAAAATAATAAACTTAATAGAAAATATACATAAAATTAAAGAGTTAAAAAAGAACTTTTTACAAAAAAAAGTTGATAAAAAAGAAGCACGTAAAAAAATTAAAAAAGATACAAAAAAATCAAAAACAAGAAAAATGCCTAGAACTTTGTGGGTTAGGCGAAAAAGAAAAGCTAAATGACTCCTTTTAAAGGAGAACTTGGATTGGCAAAATAATTTTTTTTCATCCTCTTTGCTAAAAAGGCATTTCGTCCAGCCATTACAGCATCTTTAAAAGCGGTAGCCATAAGTGTTGGTTTTTTTGCGTTTGCAATTGCACTGTTAATTAGTACACCATCGCAACCAAGTTCCATTGCAATTACAGCATCAGATGGGGTTCCAATACCTGCATCAACAATCACTGGGACTTTAGATTGTTTAATGATTAACGAAATATTAACTTTATTTTGCAATCCTAATCCAGAACCAATTGGAGATGCCAAAGGCATAATAGCTGATGCACCCACATCTTCTAACTTTTTTGCAAGTAATGGATCGTCAGTACAATAAACCATCACTTTGAATCCTTCCTTGACTAATATTTTGGTGGATTTTATTGTTTCTATCATATTTGGATAAAGTGTTTTTTTGTCACCTAAAACTTCTAATTTTACTAGTTTCCATCCCCCCATCTCTCTAGCTAATCTTAAAGTTCGTAAGGCCTCATCTGAAGTAAAACAACCGGCTGTATTCGGTAAGAAAATAATTTTTTTTGAATTAATATAATCTGTTAACATTGGTTTTTTTTTATCAGTAATATTTACACGTCTTACAGCTACAGTGACCATTTCTGCACCTGAAGCTTTAATAGCATTAGCAGTTTCAAAAAAATTTTTGTATTTACCAGTACCTACGATTAATCTTGATTTTAATTTTTTATTACTAATTTTTAAAAAGTCTTTTTTCAATTTAACCGCCACCTATAAAATGAACAATTTCTACTTTATCATTATCTTTTAAGATTTTTTTTTTATAATCTGTAGAACTTAATATAGCGCCGTTATATTCAATAGCTATCTTTTTGTTATTGAGCTTATATTTTTTTAATAAAGCTAAGATAGAAACTTTTGATTTTATTATAATTCTTTTACCATTTAATTGTATTTTTGCCATAATTCAGTTAATCAATGCTAATATTAAATAGCAATGGAAAAAATTATAATTGTTAACGGTCCAAATCTCAACCTTTTAGGTGAAAGAGAAAAAAAACAATATGGAACTTTTACATTAAAGGATATAGAAAACGAGTGTAAAAATTATGGTAAAAAAAACAATTTAGCAATCACTTTGTATCAATCTAATATCGAGGGTGAACTTGTAGAAAAAATTCAAGAATCAAGAAAAAATCAAAATGGTTTAATAATAAACGCAGGAGGCTACACTCATACTTCAGTAGCTATACACGATGCATTAAAAATTATAAAAATTCCAATTATTGAATTGCATATAAGCAATATATATAATAGAGAAGAATTTAGACATAAATCTCTCATAAGCAAAGTGGCTACGGGAGTAATTTGTGGTTTCGGATCTAGTGGTTATGTAATGGCATTAGATGCAATGAAATATTACTTAAAAAAATGAAGATTGATAAAAAATTAATTAAAGAGTTAGTTGATAATCTAAAAGAATTTAATTTAACTGAACTAGAGTATCAAGATGGACAAACAAAAATTAAGGTTTCAAAAGCAACAAAAAGCATTGAACAGTCTAAAACTGGAGCAGTTGTTTCTCCAAACAAAGCAGTTTTAAATGTTTCAAATGAAACCGATGGTATAAGAGTTAAATCTCCAATAATTGGTACTGCTTATTTAGCTCCAGAGCCTGGGGCAAAAAAATTCGTAGAAGTTGGTGATAAAATTAAAAAAGGTCAAACAGTAATGATTGTGGAAGCTATGAAAACAATGAATCATGTTCCCTCAACAAATGACGGGGAAGTGAAAAAAATTCTTGTTCAAGATGGTCAACCTGTGGAATTTGGTCAAACTTTAGTTATCTTGAAATAATAATAATGTTTAATAAAGTATTAATAGCTAATAGAGGTGAAATAGCTGTTAGAATAATTAGGGCTTGTAAAGAATGGGGGATAGGAACAGTAGCTGTTCATTCTGACGTTGACTCTGACTCGATGCATGTTCGTCTTGCGGATGAAAGTGTTTGCATAGGCTCGCATCAACCTCAAAATAGTTATTTAAATATATCTGCTATAATGTCTGCAGTAGATTTAACCGGTGCAGAAGCTATTCATCCTGGATACGGTTTCTTATCTGAGAACGCAAAATTTTCAGAGGTTGTGAGTAAGCATGGAATAAAATTCATTGGACCAAGCGCTGATATAATATCAAAAATGGGAGATAAGATAGAAGCGAAAAGGATTGCCAAGAAATATGGTTTACCAGTAATTGAGGGTTCAGAGGGAGGGGTTAAATCTTTTTCAGATGCAAAATCAATTTGTAAAGAAATAGGATACCCAGTTTTAATTAAAGCTGCAGGCGGTGGTGGAGGCAAAGGGATGAAAATAGTTGAAGAGGAAAGTAAATTAGAAAACTTATTCCTAATAGCAAAAACAGAGGCGAAAAAATTTTTTGGAAATGATGAATTATATATAGAAAAATATTTCATGAATCCCAGGCATATTGAAGTACAGATAATGTCTGGCAAAAATAAAACTGTTCATTTGGGTGAAAGAGATTGTTCAGTACAAAGACGACATCAAAAATTAATTGAGGAAACTCCTAGCCCAGTTCTCACTGATAAACAGAGAAAAGACTTATTGGAGAAGACTGTTAAAATGGTTGAGCAAATAAATTACGAAGGTGCGGGCACTGTAGAGTTTATTTACGAAAATGGTAAGTTTTACTTTCTAGAGATGAATACTAGAGTTCAAGTGGAACATCCTGTGACTGAAGTTCAAACTGGAATAGATATTGTAAAAGAGCAGCTTTGGATTGCTTATTCGGGAAATACTGCATTAAAACAAAGTGATATAGACCCTAGAGGACACTCAATAGAATGTAGAATAAATGCAGAGAACCCAGCTTTGGATTTTCAACCAAGTCCAGGAATAATTAGTGTATGCCACCAACCCTCCGGATTTAGAACAAGAGTTGACGGGTCAATCTTTCAAGGATGTAAAATTACCCCGTACTACGACAGTCTTATTGCTAAAGTAATTTGTAAAGGTAGAAATAGAAAAGAAGCAATCCAAAGGACCTTGAGATCTTTGGATGAATTTGTTCTCGAGGGAATAACAACAACAATTGATTTACATAAAAAAATTCTCAAACATAGGAAATTTATCAATTCTGACTTCGATACAAATTGGTTAGGTAAAGAAAAATTCTATTAAGCATTACAGTTTAATAATTGCAAATCATAAATTGCGTGATCGAAAGGCGTTAGAGCTGGGTCTGATGCAAATGTCCAACCATTAAAAATAAAAACTTTTTCATTCTCATTTTTTGTTAAATCTTTTACTTGCATATATGCTACGTCATCTGTTTTGTTATTATTTTCTATTTTTCCACATTTTAAGATTTTAATTTCAAGTGGTCCAAACTTTGCGGTTTCATTTAAATTTAATGATATTTCTGAAGATTTTGCAGTTATTTTATCTAATCCAATTAATTTAACTTGAAACATATTTTGATCTTTACTTCTCTCTTTAATCTTTAGGTTTTTTTTTGTAATTATTTCTGCATCACTACTTTCTTGGTCTTCAAAACTAGGTTTTATACTATCTAAATTTATTAAAGGTGAACTAGAAATTCTTTCTTCAGCTTTAGAGGAAAAACTCAAGAATATCACCAAGAAGAAAAGTTTAAATATCTTATTTCCAACTTTCATATTTTTTTTTTAAATTATTTTTTTTTATTTTTACTGGTTTGAAACTATTCATAGATCCTGTCTGATTTTCTAAATGTTTTTTTTGCCATTTATATTTTTTAACATCTTTATCTACAGGAATTTTGTCAGTTGTGTGGTGCATCCATAGGAACCAATCAGAGGTAATTTTTGTAGCTTCAATATTTCCAGAATAAATTACCCATCTTTCATCTCTTTTGTTTTTGTAGTATTTGTTTCCCATTTCATCTCTGCCTACAAATTTACCTGTAAAAAGTGTTTTAAGAAAAGTCCCAAAAGTTTGTTTATTCCACCAAGTAAAAATGATTTTCATAATTTAAAGAAATTTTAAATCCACACAATTTTTAATTGTATCATAATAAAATAGACTCTCATGGTCTATATATATATCTTTACCTAAAGATTCCATTTAAATATGAAAAAATTCGTTGTTGAAACTTACTATACTTGCACTTTTAAAACTATTCATTCATTGGATGACCTTAACGAGACAGAATTGTCCAAAATTGATAATCGTAGTGACGGAGAAGTAGAAGTTATAGATGTAAAGTTAAACAATAGAAAAACTAAAAAATTAGGTGACAAAAAAACCACAAAAAGTAATAAAAATGATTTAGGAACTTCAGTAACAGAGAATATTTCTAGCAAAATTTTAGCAAAATCTGAAAATCAAGTGACTGAAAAAACAACAAATATTAAAGTGAAGAATAACTCTAGATTTAAAATGCCTGATAGAAGAAAAGGATACATCCAAAAGGCACAGATTGGTGATCATAAGGTTTACTTGCATACTGGAGAGTATGATGATGGAAAAATAGGAGAGATATTTATCGATACAAATAAAGAAGGTGAGCTAGTTAAAGCTATGATGAATAATTTTGCTATCGCAATATCTTTAGGTTTACAATACGGGGTGCCTTTAGACGAGTACGTAGACGCTTTTATTGATACAAAATTTGAACCATCTGGAAATGTAGTTGGCAATGATAGAATTTTAAGTGCTTCCTCTATTTTAGATTATGTTTTTAGAGAATTAGCGATATCTTACCTTGGAAGAGAAGAATTGGCACACACCCCTTCGATTGCAAGTTCAAAAAGTGTAGTAAACGAAAATACTGATGACAAATTTTTGAAAATTGTAAAAAATATAACGTCTAAAGGATTTGTTCGAAGTAATTATGAGGAAAAGTTAGTTGATTTATCTGATGTGAGAATAAATTTGAAAACGAAAAATTAATTTTTCTTTGTATCAATTTTAATCCCTAACTCTTTTAATTGTTTGTTATCAACTTTTGAAGGTGCCTTCATCATAAGATCTTGTGCATTTTGATTCATCGGAAATAAAGTTACTTCCCTTATATTTTGTTTGCCAGCTAATAACATTACTATCCTATCTACTCCAGGAGCTATTCCCCCGTGTGGGGGAGCTCCATAACTTAAGGCGTTTATCATACCGCTAAATTTTTCATCAACTTGTTTTTTGTCATATCCGGCAATTGAAAATAATTTATACATTAATTCAGGTACGTGATTTCTTATAGCTCCAGAGGAAAGTTCTACCCCATTACAAACAATATCATACTGATAGGCTTTTATTTCAAGTGGCTTATTTAAGTTCAAACTTTTTATGTCCCCCTGTGGCATTGAAAAAGGATTATGACTAAATATTATTTTTTTTGTTTTTTCATCTAATTCAAACATTGGATAATCAACTATCCAACAAAAGGCAAAAATATTTTCATCAATCAATTTTAAATCTTTAGCAATTTTATCCCTTGCCTGTGATAAAATTTTTTCAACGTCATTCTTACTTCCACAGGCAAAAAAAACACTATCTCCAATGTTTGCATTACAAATTTTCATCAATTCTTTCAATGAATCCTCACTAAAAAATTTACCAACTGGACCCTTTCCAAAAATATTTTCGTTTTTTTCTAAAGAAAAGTAAGCTAATCCAGAAGCTCCTTGATCTTTAGCCCATTTATCAATGTCATCGAAAAAACTTCTTGGTTTATCTTTTGTATTTTTTGTAATTATGGCTCTTACATTTGCACCCTTTTGAACCAATTTTTTAAAAATATCAAATTTAACATCCTCTCTAGAAAATAAATTTGTAACTTCGTAAATTATTAAAGGATTTCTTAAGTCCGGTTTATCAGTTCCATATTTCTTCATTGCCTCTTCAAAAGAAATACGTGGAAAATTTTCTGATTGTAATTTTTTAGTTGAAAATTCTTTAAATAGTTTTACCATTAATTTTTCAACAACTTGAAAAACATCCTCTTGTTCAACAAATGACATTTCTAAATCAAGCTGATAAAATTCACCTGGGCTTCTATCTGCTCTTGCATCTTCGTCTCTAAAGCATGGAGCTATTTGAAAGTATTTATCAAAGCCTGATACCATTATTAATTGTTTAAATTGCTGTGGTGCTTGAGGTAAAGCGTAAAATTTACCGTGATTTAATCTGCTTGGTACTAAAAAATCTCTTGCGCCTTCCGGACTAGATGAGGTCAAAATTGGAGTTTGATATTCTAAAAAACCAAGTTTTAACATTTCAGTTCTTATAAAAGAAATAATTTTTGACCTAAAAATTATATTTTTATGCATCTCATCTCTTCTTAGATCTAAAAATCTATATTTTAATCTTATATCTTCTGGATAATCTTGTTCTCCAAAGACAGGTATTGGAAGTTCATTTGCATTAGATAAAACTTCAGCTTCCTTTACGCTAATTTCAATTTTTCCAGTTTCTAAATCTAAATTTTCAGTTCCTCCTGCCCTTTTTATTACTTGGCCAAAAATTTTTAAAACCGACTCAGGTTTAGTTTTTTCAAGTAAAGGAAAAAATTTATTTTTATTCTCTATTACACACTGAGTAATACCGTAATGATCCCTTAAATCTATAAATAATAAATTTCCGTGATCTCGCTTACGATGTAACCACCCAGATAAGATAATTTCTTCACCTATATCCCCTTCTCTTAATTGAGAACAATTATGTGTTCTGTATTTATTCATTAAGTAATTTTTTAATTAAATTAATATTAATTGCTTTACCAGATGATAATGAAAATTCATCTATTTCTTTTAAAAATTTAAACATTTTATCGTAAGATCTATCTACATTTTTTATAATATATTGGGATATTTTTTTATCTAAGTATACTTGTTTATCTGAAAAAGATTTAGCAATTATTACTTGCAATAAATCGTCTGTAGGTAAGTCTATTCCTATATAGAAAAAACTGTCAATTCTTGATTTTAAATCTTCACTGTCAAAAGTATAATTTTTAATAGGGGTATTGCTATTAATCAAAATATATTTTTCTAATTGTTTTGATTGATTTAATAGTGAATAAAGCAAATTTTGTTCAATATTGTTACTGTAATTATCTATAATCAAAAGCTCTAATTTTTCAAGTTTTATAATAGTATCATCATTAATTTCATCAGCATTAAAAATTTTTAATCTTTTAATTTTTTTTTCAAGTATTTTTGATAAATGTGTTTTGCCTGATCCGGTCACTCCATAGACATTTAACCATTTACTAGTCCAGTTTGGCCAGTTTTCTATAAGTTTATATGCAGAAAAATTATTGCTTGATACATAAAAATCATGCTCATTATAACGCGTTTTAAAAGGGAATTTAAATATTAATTGACTCATTAAATAACTTTAAGGCTCCACATATCTTGAGTGAGCGATAATAATATTTTTTGCTCTTTTAATTGATCTATAATTTTATCAATTTTACCGAGATATTTTATTTTCAATAAAACATATTCGTTATTAAATTCTTGAACATAAATATTTTCAATTAAGTCTATATTATTAATTCTTTTTCTTAGCTCTACTAAATTGTTATTTTTTTTATCCAATTTAAACTTTGTATTAAGAAAGGATGGAGTGCTTATATCGATTAAATTTTGAGATTTTGCTAAATTTACAATTTCTTTTTTAACATTAAAAATGATATTTTCATAAAATTCATCTTCATTAAAATTTAACCTTTTTACCAATAAATTTTTATTAATTGATTTTCCCATTATAATTGTTTTCAAAAAAACCTTTTCTTCTAAAGAACCTGTATCATTAATTAAAACTAATGCTAAGTTTTTTTGAGTATATTCTAAAAAAATATCTCTTAGGTCTAAACCCAGTAAATTATTTTTATAAATATTTATTTTTTGAATAGTTTCAATATTTTCTAAAGGTAAATTAAATTCTAAAATCTCATCTTCGTTTGATTTATTCCAATTTTCATAAAAAAAATTTTGTGAATATATATATAGTTGATCTTGCTTCTTCAAAATTGGCAGTAAATAAAGCTCATTTTTCAAAATATCTGAGTAGGAGATACCTTTTGTAAAGAATAAATTATGTAATTTATCTTTATCAAAAAAAATGTTGAATTTTTTTGTTTTCGCTTTTGAGTCTTTTTGTTCTCCAGTTATTTGATAGTAAGATACAAGATTTTTAATAGTTGTAAAATCTAGGTTTTCAAGTTTTGAGATGTCTTCTTTTAAAAGAACTCTATCTATTAATTCATTAAAACCTTGTTTTATCGCTTGATTAGCAAAGATCTCATTATTACTTGATGCTTTTTTTGTAATCTCGATATTATTAACATTAAATAAGTTATTTTTTGACAAAACATTTCCAGTTTTGAGAAAAATAACTAAAATAATAATATATTTAAAACTTTTCATAAAAAATAAGTATCATTTAATCAATGAAAAAAATGCAAAATAGTTACAAAAAAAGCGGTGTAAATATTTCATTAGCTAACAAATTTGTTAAACATATATCAACTTTATCAAATAAAGGTGTCAAAAAAACGAATAATTCAATAGATAAACAAAATATTGGAAGTTTTGGTTCTTTATTTGATATAAGCAAAAGTAAAATTAAGGATCCTGTTATAGTTTCTTGTACTGATGGCGTCGGTACTAAAATAGAATTAGCTAATCAGTTTAAAAAATTTGACACCATAGGTATAGATCTCGTTGCGATGTGTGTAAACGATTTGATTGTTCAAGGAGCAAAACCACTATTTTTTTTGGACTATATTGCAGTTGGTAAATTAAATTTAAAAAAAATTAAAATGATTTTAAAAGGAATAGTAAAAGGTTGTAATTTATCGAATTGCAAACTCATTGGAGGCGAAACAGCAGAAATGCCGGGTGTTTATAATAAAGATAAATTTGATCTAGCGGGATTTAGCGTAGGTTTGGTCTCAAAGAAAAAAATTTTATCCAGAAAAAAAGTAAAAAAGGGTGATATAATTTTAGCTATCCCGTCAAATGGTATTCATTCAAATGGATATTCTTTAGTAAGATCTGTATTAAAAAATAATAAGGTTTCAAAAGAAATTAAAAACGACTTACTTAAACCTACAAAAATTTACTCTAAGGAAATTATGATCTTAACTAAAAAAAATTTAATTAACTCTTGTGCGCATATAACTGGTGGAGGATTGATAGAAAACTTACTGAGATCGGTTCCAAAAAAATTGTCAGTAAACATTGACCTATCTAAAATAAAAATATTAAAAATTTTTAAATGGCTTAAAACAAAAAAAATTTCTGAAAACGAAATGATGAAAACTTTCAATTGCGGTATAGGTTTTTGCTTAATTGCATCAAAAAAGAACGTTAAGAAAATAAAAAAGTATTTTTCTAAAGAATATACTCCTTATGAAATTGGATATGTATCAAAAAATAAGAAAAACGTAAATTTATTTAATTCTATAAAATGGTAAAAAAAAATGCTTGTATCTTTATTTCTGGACAAGGTTCAAATCTTAAAAATCTAATTCAAAAATCAAGAGATTACAATTTTCCAATTAAAATAAGATTAATTATCTCAAATAACAAAAAAGCAAATGGTATAAAATACGCAAAAAGAAATTCAATCCCTTGCGTAATAGTTGATACAAAATCGAGAAATTACGAGTATAAAATTTTTAACGAAATTAAAAGATATAAAATTTCTCTTATCTGTCTTGCAGGATATATGAAAATTCTCTCAAAAAAATTTTTGAATTTTTACAAACAACCAATAATTAATATTCACCCCTCTTTGCTTCCTAAATTCAAGGGTTTAAATACTTTTAGTAGAATTATTAAAAATGGGGAAAAAAAAGCTGGTTGTACAGTGCATTACGTAAATGAAAAATTGGATGGTGGAAATATTATTGTACAAAAAACATTTTTTCTTGATACAGACGAAAACGAGAATTCTCTTAAATTTAAAACTCAAAAACTTGAGTATTCAGCTTTTCCAGAAGCAATTATCAAAATCTATAGAAAAAATTAGTTTTTAAAAAAAAAATCTATTTCCTTTTTAGCATTATCCTGAGAATCAGAACCATGAACTGAATTTTTATCAATAGATATTCCATAAAGTTTTCTAATCGTGTTATTTTCAGCTTTATTTGGATCAGTGGCGCCCATTATTTTTCTATTTAAAGATACAGCGTTTTCTCCTTCTAAAATCATAACAACGATCGGTCCAGATGATAAATATGCACAAAGATCGTTATAAAAAGGTTTAGATTGATGAACTTTATAAAATTCAGCAGCTTCGTCTTTTGATATATGAATTTTTTTACTATCTTTTATATTAAGATTATTTTGAATAAAGATATTTTTTATTTCATCTGTTAAATCTCTTTCTACTGCATCAGGTTTAATTATTGAGAGCGTTGCCTCCTTATTATTCATAATTTTCTTCGACCAGTTGATTTAATAATCTTACACCAAATCCAGTAGCTCCACCTGAATTTAAAGCTCCGCCATATTTTGAGAAAGCCATACCTGCAATATCTAAGTGTGCCCAAGGCGTTTTATTAAGAATAAATCTTTGTAAAAATTGAGCAGCAGTAGTTGATCCTGCGCCACCAACATAATTTATATTTTGCATATCTGCATTTTTAGAATTTATTAGTTTGTCGTAGTTTTTATGCAGAGGCATTCTCCAAACTTTTTCATCTACTTTTTCACCAGCATCAAAAATTTGCTTGGAAAGATTGTCGTCATTTGAAAAAAGACCAGCGTATTCAGATCCAAGACAAACTATAATTGCTCCAGTTAAAGTAGCTAGATCAATAATAAATTTAGGCTTATATTTTTTTTCAGTAAAAGTTAATGCATCCGCTAAAACTAATCTTCCTTCAGCATCAGTGTTCAAAATTTCAATAGTTTGACCACTATAAGATTTTACAATATCACCAGGTCTTTGAGCATTTCCACTAACCATATTTTCCACAAGCCCTACTACACCGACTGCGTTTATTTTTGCTTTTCTTAATGCAAAATTTTTCATAAGACCAACTACTGTCGCGGACCCCGCCATATCATAAGTCATATCCTCCATAAATTTTGCTGGTTTGAGTGAGTAGCCCCCGGTATCAAAACAAACTCCTTTACCAACAAAAGCGAGAGGTTTGCTATTATTCTTTGCTCCATTCCATTCCATAGTTACAAGATAAGATCCTCTAATACTTCCTTGGCCAACACCTAGTAAAGAATGCATTCCTAACTTTTTCATTTTTTTTTCGTCATAAACATTTATTTTCAACCCATCTTTTTTTAATTTAATTAATCTTTTTGCATACTCGTCTGGGTGTAAAATATTACCTGGCTCAGAAACTAGATCTCTAGCAAAATATGTTCCTTCTTCTAAAGCTTTGAATTTAATTTGATTTTGTGATGAAGGTTTATTTCTGCCTAAAACAGTTAAGGAAATTATTCTTTCATTTTTCTTTGTTTTATATTTTTTAAACTCATAAGACTTTAATTTAAGACCATGAAGAAAATGAGCTATAAAATTTTTATTTTTTGAAATTACACTGTCTGAAATTACAAAATAACTACTACTTTTCCCATAATTAATACGTCCGTAAAATTCAGCACCTAAATTTTCAATTTCTGAGTTTTTTAAATTTTTTTTAATTGATATTAGGACTATTTTTTTTTTTGAATTTAATTCAAAAATGAAAAGATTTTTTTTTAAATCACTATTCTTAAGTAGATCGCTAACATAAGAAAATTCAAAATTAGAAAGATATCTTTTTATGCCTGTTATATTAAATTTTTCGTTAGAAAAAAGAACGATGTTTGCTTTGGCTTTACCGTTTGATTGATTAGAATAGTTTATTTTGATCGACATATATTTTTAAATTAAATTTGATATAGTTGAAAGCTATATAAGTCCAAATATATCCAATTTCAATGGGAAATTGGTCGTAGTTAAACCATTAGTTGAATTTATTTAATGGATGCATTATTTATATACAATAATTAAATGCTGCAAAACAAAATTTATCAAAACTTTTTTATAGAGATAGTAA
Source organism: uncultured Pelagibacteraceae bacterium (assembly GCA_902579115.1). Classification (GTDB taxonomy): domain Bacteria; phylum Pseudomonadota; class Alphaproteobacteria; order Pelagibacterales; family Pelagibacteraceae; genus Pelagilacustribacter. Next base: position 70,685 of record CACHFP010000004.1, read on the forward strand.
AAACTTTTTTTGTCATATTATTCGGTTTATCTCTTATAGCTTTGACTGTTAGAGCTGTAAGTTTTTTAGATTTAATCGTAGAAAGTGGATACCCTTTAACAACTTATTTTCAATATTCTTTTCTAAATTTTTTTGGTATTGCACCAAAATTTATTCCTTTTTCATTCCTTTTAGCGCTGACAATATTTATAGTAAAACATTTAGATGACAGTGAGTTTATAATTTTATGGACCTCAGGAGTTAAAAAAATTTATTTAGTAAATTTATTTTTTTTTATTTCAATATTTATTTTGGTTTTTTACTTAGTTTTTTCCACTTTTATAACTCCATTAACTCTTCACAAATCAAGATTACTTTTAAGTAAAGAGCAATTTAATTCATTATTACCCACAGTTAAAACTCAACAGTTCAGTGATGCATTTAAAGGTTTTACATTTTTTGTAGAGCAAAAATCTAAAAATGAAGTTAAAAATATTTTCCTTTATGATAAAGGAAATAAGCTTAAAAATCTTTCGTCAAATACCTCTGATATTGAAAGTACAACTATAATTGCTAAAAATGGTTTAGTTGATAAAAAAAAATTTTTTCTTTTTGACGGCAAAATAATTTCCTCAAAGAAAGATAATACAGAAAATGAAGTTATTAAATTTGAGCAATTAAATATTGATCTCTCTAGCTTGAGTACCTCAACAATAAAAAAGCCAAAAATCCAAGAAACCTCCACACTTAAACTTTTTGATTGTATTTTATCTAAAGAAATAAAACCTAATATTTGTGAAAAAGGAGCGGAAACGGAGATGATACCCGCGCTGAATAGACGTATTACTCTTTCTTTTTACATACCGATAATCTCTCTAATTTGTTCATTACTTCTCATTAATTCTAAAAGAAAATTTTTAAATAAATTTACTATTTTCTTTTATAGTTTCATTCTATTACTTTTTACCGAGATTACAGTTAGATACACAGGGATAAATGATTTTTTAAAAATTATTTTTATAGGAATGCCTATTATAATGTTTTTTATAATATATTTTTATTTAATCTTTAAATTTTCAAAAGAGACAATTGAAAAATGAATAAAATTATTTTAATACACTTACTTGCAAATTTTCTAAAAACTATATTTTTATGGACAACTGTTGCTTATTGTTTTGGAGTGATACTCAACTTATTTGAGGAGATAGAATTTTTTAAAAATTTAGACGTAAGTATTTTTACCCCTCTCATTCTCACAAGTATTTTCATTCCAAGTATGATAATTCAACTTTTACCTTTCATAATATTTGTGTCTAGCATGATATATATGATTAAAATTCGTAATAATGGTGATCTGCTTACAATGAAAGTTTTTGGTTATTCAAATATTAAAATTTTTTTTATTCTTGCAATCACTTCTTTTGTTTTAGGATGGTTGGTTTTATTTATTATTAATCCTATCACTTCATCAATGACGAAATATTATGAAAAAACTAAATCAAGCTATGCTAGGGACATCGATCACTTAGTAACGTTTAATAAAAATGGTTTATGGATAAAAGAAAACCTTAAGGATGGTCAAAGAATTATTACAGCAAACAAACCAGAGGGTATAAGTTTAATTGATGTAACTATTTTTCATTTTGATAAAGATTATAATTTAACCGAAAAGTTAATTTCTAAAAAAGTAAATATTGAGAATAATAATTGGATTTTAAGTGATGTAAAAATTTTTAAACTTAAACAGGACGTATTTGATAAAAAAGATTATGAAAAATATGAAATAAATTCAATTTATAATTATGAGAAGATCACAACATTATTCAAGAATTTCGGAACTATGTCATTTTTGGATTTGATCATAAATTATAATTCTTTAATTGAAAATGGTTATAACAAAATTTTTTTAAATCAAAATCTTCATACTTTGTTGTCTCTACCATTCTTTTTACTAGTTATGACGGCAATCGCAGCGGTAATGACGCTTAATACCTTAAGAAGATCCGATAATGTTAAATTTATTATTTTAGGTTTAATCACTTGCGTTTTAGTGTTTTATTTTAAAGATCTGTCTTTCGCTTTAGGTCAAACAGATAGGATTCCGCTCACACTTGCTGTTTGGTCGCCGGTTCTAGCGTTAAGCTTATTCGCATTTGTTGGAGTGTTGCAAATAAATGAAAAATAAATTTTTGATAATTTTATTTTTTTTTAAAATAGCTTCAAATGTCTATGCAGAAGAAATAAAGATCGAGGCTAAAGATATCACCTTAGATAAAAAAAATTTCACATCAATATTTGAAAATGAAGTTGTAATAAAAACTGAAGATAATAATACAATTGAGAGTGATTATTTGGAATATAATAAAAAAAAAGGTTTATTAAAACTGAAAAATAATATTACTGCAAATGATGTCAAAAATAATGTAATTAAAACCGACCGTGCTGAATATAATGAAAAAGAAAAAATATTTTTAAGTATTGGAGAAACTGAAATTATCACATCTGAAAAATATATTCTAAAAGGGGCAGATATAAAGGTTGATAACAAAAAAAATATAATTTCTTCAAAAAACCAAACATTATTGAAAGATCCAGATGGAAATCAAATTTATTTAGAAAATTTTGAATTTAATATAAATAGTAATATTTTTAAATCTATAGGCTTAGTTAAAATTCAAGATAAAATGAATAATATTTACGAATTTTCGCAAATCTATATAGATACAAAAAAAAAAGAAATTTTAGGCACTGATATAAAGGCCTTCTTGAATCAAGAAGATTTTAAGGTAGATCAAAGAAATAAACCTCGAGTATTTGCAAACTCCATAAAAATTGAAAAAAATTCGAGCTCTTTTAATAAAAGTATATTTACGCTATGTGACTATAGAAAAGATGATAAATGTCCGCCATGGACGATACAATCTAGCCAAATGCTTCACGATAGTAAAAAGAAGACAATTTATTACGATAATGCAGTTATAAAAGTTTATGATATTCCAATTTTTTACTTTCCTAAACTTGCCCATCCTGACCCAACTGTCGACAGGAGATCTGGTTTTCTACCCCCATCACTTTATGATACAAAAAATCTTGGAGAGGGAATTTCAATACCGTACTTTCTGGATTTAGGAATAGATAGAAATCTTATATTAACAAGTAGGCTTTACGTATCGGAAAATCCTTTGATGATGGGAGAATACCATCAGGTATTTAAAAATTCTAGTTTTCTTACTGACTTTGGTTTTACCGAGGGCTATAAAAAAACTAGTGTGACAAAAAAATCGGGAAACAAATCTCATATTTTTGCAAAGTTTGTGAAAAATTTTACTGGAAAAGAAGGGTCAGAAAATAGTTTAAATATATCAGTTCAGAATGTTTCAAACGATAAATATCTTAAGTTATATAAAATTAAATCAAATTTAGTAGATTATAATAAAGATACACTAGAAAGTTCATTGGAGTTTACTCATGAAACTGATGATATTTTTTTCGGGATGAATGCAAGTATATATGAAACTTTAAAAGACAATTATACTGATAAATATGAATATATAGCCCCAGAAATAATATTTAATAAAAACTTATTTAATAATGATAAATTTGGAAGTTTAGATCTTCAGACAAACTTAAAAACTCACAATTACGACACTAACAAACTCACAAATTTTTTCGTTAACGATTTAAATTGGAGATTTAAAGACATAAACTTTAATACTGGGATAAACACCAAAATTTTGGGTAATATAAAAAATATAAATTATGAAGCAAAAAATGTGGATATTTATAAAGATGAGGCGACAAGTGAAATCTTTGGTGCTCTAGGTTTTCTTTCACAGATAAATTTGCAAAAAAATGTTGGTGATCAAAATCATTTATTAACTCCTAAAATGTTTTTACGATATTCTCCTGGCAGCATGAGAAAAGAGACAAGTGGATCTAAATTGAATCCAATTAATGCTTTTAGCATGGATAGATTAGGTAACATAAATAATTTTGAAACAGGAGCGAGTGCAACTTTAGGGCTCGATTATAACATTAAAGATAATTTTAAAGAATTTGATTTTTCTGTTGCTCAAGTTATAAGTCAAGAAGAAAACAAAAAAATGGCTAGTAGAACCAGTCTAGACGAAAAACTATCAGATCTTGTAGGATCAGCAAATTATAAGTTTAATAATAAATTTAGTTTAAATTATAATTTTGCTTTAGATCAGAATTACAATGATATTAATTATAACGAGATAGGAACTGAATTTAATATTGGAATAATAGATATAAACTTTAATTATCTTCAAGAAAAAAAGCATATAGGTGATCAAGATTATTTTACGACTGAACTAAATTTAAAAAACAAAGATAAAGGTTTGCTATCTTTTGAAACTAAGCGAAATTTGATAACAAATTCTTCAGAATTTTATAATTTAAGTTATGAATATATAAATGATTGTTTGAGGGCTGGTTTAGTTTATAGAAGAGAATTCTACAACGACTCTGAATTAGAGCCTGAAAATTCATTAATGTTTAAAATAACTTTAACTCCATTTGGTGGATTAGAATCTCCAACATTTAGTAAATGAAAAATTTAATTCTAATTATATTACTTTTATTAGTATTAAATTTACCAATTAGTTCTTATGCAAAGATTCAAAATAAAATAGTTCTAAAAGTTGAGAATCAAATAATTACAGATTACGAAATAAAAAATAAAATTTTATCATCACTTATTTTAGCAGGTTTAGAGGTAAATCAAGAAAATATAAATAAATTCAAAAGGAAAGCTGTGAACTCTCTTATAACTTTTAAATTAATGAAGATTGAATTAGATAGAGTTAATATAAAAAGTGACAATGCAAAAGTTAATGCTTACTTAAACTCTATATCATCAAATAATATTTTAGAATTAAAAAACAAATTTAATCGAAATAATTTAGATTTTGAGTTATTTCTTCAAGAAATCAAAGTTCAATTAAAATGGCAAGAGTTCATATATAAATTATATTCGAATAAAATTGAAATCGATACTGATAATATTGATCAAGAGTTGCAAACTATAATTAAAAATAATTCTAATATAAAAGAGTTCAGAATTTCTGAGATTGAAATCCTAAATGATAAACAAGAATTAGAAAAAGAAAGGATTCTAACGATTCAAAATCAAATTAAAAGTGAAGGTTTTGAAAAAACTGCTGTGAAATATAGTATTTCATCTTCTTCAAATAATAAGGGAGATCTTGGTTGGATTAATGCAGAGTCATTATCTGAAAAAATTTTAAATATACTTAATACAATGAATATCGGAGAAACATCAAAACCAATAAAAAGACAAAATAGTATTATTTTTCTTAAGATTGCTGATAAAAGGTCCTCAAAAACTAAAGATATAAATTTATCTGAACTTAAAAGTAAGCTTGTTAATCAAAAAAAGAATGAATTATATAATCTTTACTCACGTAGCCATTTATCAAAACTTAAAAATAATAGTTTGATTGAATATAAATGAAAAATAAGATTTTAATTTTAAGTGGAGATCCAAATAGTGTTAATTCTGAGATAATTTATAAAGCTTGGATAAAATTAAACAATTCATTAAAAAAAAGAATATATTTTATTTCAAATTGTAATTTGTTGAAAAAACAATTTAAAAAAATTAAAAAGAATATAAAAATAATAAAAGTTAAAAATATTACTGAAGGGGAAAATTCAGCGTCTCTAAAAGTTATTAATATAAATATAAAAATTACAGATCCATTTAAAGTTCGAAAAAGTCAAGCATCAAAATTCGTTATCTCGTCATTAAATACAGCTCACAGATTATGTCAGAATAGCAAAGTGGTTGGAATTATAAACTGTGCGATCAATAAAACCCTACTTAATAAAAATAATTCAGGCGTGACTGAATACCTTGCATCAAAATCTAAAATTAAAAAAGACACCGAAGTTATGCTTATTCAAAGTGGTAATTTTGCTGTAAGTCCAATAACCACACATATAAATATCAATCAAGTATCAAAAAAACTTAATAAAAAACTAATTATCAATAAAGTCATAACTCTAAATAAATGTTTTAAGAAAATTTTTAAAAAAAAACCTAAAATTGGAATATTAGGGCTTAATCCACACAATGCAGAGTTAAGAAAAAAATCTGAGGAAATTAGAATAATTATACCTGCTATAAAAAAACTAAAAAGATTAAGAATAAAAGCATTTGGACCTTTAATTTCTGATACTACATTCATAGAAAATTATAGAAAATTTGATGTTATTGTCGGGATGTACCATGATCAAGTTTTAGCACCTTTTAAAGCATTAAAAAAATTTGAGGCAATAAATTTAACCCTTGGCCTTAAATATTTAAGAGCTTCACCTGATCATGGGACTGCTGCTGATCTGATTGGAAAAAATAAAGCAAATCCTATTAGTTTATTAAGATGCATTGAATTCATGAATAAAAATATAAAATGATAAATGCAAAAAAATCATTAGGTCAAAATTACTTAATAGATAAAAATATTATTAAAAAAATTGTAACTCTCACCAAAATTAAGGGCAGAAATATTATTGAAATAGGGCCAGGCAAAGGAGCTTTAACTGATGAAATTTTAATTCACCAACCAAAAACATTTTCATTAATAGAAAAAGATGCAAATTTAGCTCAACAATTAAAACTAAAGTATTCCTCTAAAAAAAATATAAAAATTTACAATGAAGATATTCTAAATTTTAATGTTGAAAAAATATTAAGCCAAAATTCGATAATTTTTGGAAATTTACCTTATAATATATCTTCTCAAATTTTAGTGAAGATTCTTAAATTTAAAATATGGCCTCCTAGATTTTGTGATTTAATTTTTATGTTTCAAAAAGAATTAGCTGAAAAAATATTAGGAAAATTTCAAACAAAAAATTATGGTAGAATATCAATTTTAACGAATTTGAAGCTTTATCCAAAAAAAAAATTTACTGTATCGCCTAATTGTTTTTCTCCTAAGCCAAGAGTAAACTCTACAGTTATTCACTTTAAGCCGAAAAAAAAACTCTTCTTAAACTTAAAAGATATGGATTTGCTTGAAAATATTACTCACAGGTTTTTTTCTAACAAAAGAAAGATGATTAATAAAAATTTAAAAAAAATCTTAAATATGAATGATATTAAAAAAATTGGAAATTTAAACTTAAAACTTAGGCCATCAGATTTAGAGCCAGAAATATATTACAAAATAACAAATTTAATTAACAAAAGGTAAAGAATTTTTTTTATTTTTCAAAATTATGTGTTCTATTTGTCTAAAACATACATCTAAATTCTCATTGATTATTATATAGTCATAATCACTCCAGTGATTTATATCCTCATCGAAAGACTCAAACCTCTTTTTAACTTCATTTGCAGAGTTTTGATTTCTTTTTACAAGTCTGTTTTTAAGCTCATCTTTATTTTTTGTGATTAAAAAAATTTTAATAAGGTTGAGTTTTTTAAATTTAGATAATTGCTTTGTTCCCTGCCAATCTATATCGAATAAAATATCATTCTTTAATAAAGTTTCATCAACATCTTTTTTCAAAGTGCCGTAATAATTTTCAAAAATTTTTGCATATTCATAAAATTTATTATTTTCAATTAACTCTTCAAATTTTTTTTTAGAGACAAAATGGTAATCAACTCCATCGACTTCATTCGATCTTGGTGATCTAGTTGTATGGGAAACTGAGATTTTGAAGTTTTGATGTTTTTGTTGAATTTTTTTCGTAAGAGTAGTTTTTCCCACTCCTGAGGGTGATGATAAAATGACCATGATATTTTTATTATCAAGAATCACGGCGTTAGAAGATAAATAAACTAGTTTGATTTACTCTCAATAAATTTAATTGCATCACCAACTGTCAATATTTTTTCAGCTTCACTATCAGAAATTTCCGAGCCAAACTCTTCCTCGAATGCCATTACTAATTCGACTGTATCTAAACTGTCAGCACCTAGGTCATCTATAAAGCTAGCTTCCTCAGTAACTTTTTCCTCCTCTATACCTAAATGATCTGCAACTATTTTCTTTATCTTACTTTTTATATCGTCAGACATGAATTCCTTTCGTATTTATATTTTCTTATTAGATTATTGAATAGAATTGTCAAGCCATATACATTCCACCATTAACATGCACAGTTTCACCATTAATGTAATTTGCCATGTCAGAAGCCAAAAATGCTACACAATTAGAAACGTCTTCGCCAGTTCCAAGGTTTCCAGAAGGGATTTTATTTATTAAGTTTTTTTTAAACTCATCATTTATTTTATCTGTCATTTCAGTTTTTATGAACCCAGGAGAGACACAATTTATGTTTATGTTTTTTTTTGCGTATTCAATGGCTAAACTTTTTGAAAAAGCTACAATACCTGCTTTAGAAGCTGAATAATTAGCTTGGCCAAGATTTCCAGTATGACCAACAATAGAAGTTATATTGATTATTTTACCTTTTTTTTGTTTTAGCATTTTTTTTATAGCAAATTTACACATCAAAAAAGATGATGTTAAGTTTATATCTAAAACTTTTTTCCAATTTTCCTCAGTTAATCTAATAGATAAATTATCTAGAGTAATCCCAGCATTGTTTACAAGGATATCTAACCCGCCTAATTTTTCATTTGCAATTTCAATAAACTGTTCAATTTTTTTATGTTCGTCTAGTTTAAATGTTTCAGTGTGAATATTTTTAAAATTATTTTTCATAATGCTTAATTTTTCTACATTTGTCCCTGTAGCTAAAATATTTGAATCAAATTCAATGAACTTTTTTACAAGGCATCCTCCAATACCTCCAGTAGCACCGGTTATCAAAACCTTTTTATCTTTTAAATTTATCATTTAAATCTGTGATATCAGCTATTGTATTAATTGAAAAGCAATTTGCACTCTTTATAGTTCTTTTAACCATACCGGTCAAAACTTTTCCAGGACCAATCTCAATAAAATTAAATACACTATTATTAGACATCTTTATAAGAGACTCGCGCCATTTTACCGAAGAAAAAATTTGATCAACTAACATTTTTTTTATATTTTCAGGGTTATTTTCTGGATTGGCAGTAACATTACTTACAATCTCAAAATTTGGTTTTTCAAAGTTAATATTTTTTATTTTATCTTTCATTGCGTCTGCTGCAGGCTTCATTAGTGAGCAATGAAAAGGTGCACTTACTTTAAGAGGGATAGATTTTATCTTTTTTTCTTTTAAATGAGATTGAAACAATTCTACACTTTTTGAGTCTCCGCTTATAATAACTTGACCTTCTGCGTTATCATTAGCTATTTGACATACTCCAGATTTAAAGTCAAAAGAGCTCAGGAGATTTTGAATTTCTATTATACTTGTTCCAAGAACTGCAAGCATTTTACCATGGCCAAGTGGTACAGCATTTTGCATGGCTTTGCCTCTCTCATGTAACAAATATAAAGCATCGTCAAATTTTAATGCTCCAGCACAAACAAGAGCGCTATACTCTCCTAAGGAGTGACCTGCATAATATTTAAATTTTTCTAAATTAAATTTGAATTCATCTTTTAAAACTTTAAAAATTGAATAGCTTACTGTTAAAATAGCTGGTTGTGTATTTTGTGTTAACTGTAATTCTTCTTCGGGCCCTTCAAGAATAAGTTTAGTCAATGAAAAATTTAGTTTTTTATCTGCTTCTGAAAAAATTTTTTTTACACTTTCAAATTTACTATAAAATTCAGACCCCATACCAACTACTTGAGACCCTTGACCAGGAAATAATAAAGCGTTCATTTTATTTAATTTATTCAATAATTATTAGTATTGCTATAATTTTTAAGTGTAGTATAACCCAGCTCTTGATTAAATTAAAAAAAAATTATTAACACAATTATTATGGGATTTTACGAGAACACAATTGTAGCTAAACAAGATTTAGCTGAAAAAGAATTGAAAGTCATCAAAGACAAATATAGTGATATCATCAATAAATCTAGTGGTAAGGTAATCAAGATTGAAGAATGGGGATTGCTAAGCTTAGCAAATAAAATAAAGAATTATAATAAAGGTTTTTACATTCATTATAAGTTTGAAGGAAATAAAGAAACTTTGAGTGAAGTAGAGAAAAAAATTAAACTAGATGGATCAATAATTCGATTTTTGACTGTGAAATATAAAAAGTTAGATACAAAAATAGAATATTTTAAAAAAGAAAAATAATCATTATGAAAAGATCAAATAAAAAATTTCAAAAAAAGAAAAATTCCAATTCTTTAAATAAACTGAGTTTATTTCAGAAATCAGAGGGAAAATTTTCAAAAAAATGCCCATTATCAATCAAAAATGCACCAACAATTGATTATAAAAATATAAGCCTTTTAAAAAAATATATTTCAGATAATGGAAAAATAATTTCCTCAAAAATTACCTCTGTTTCTTTTAGTAAGCAAAAAAAACTTACTAAAGAAATTAAAAAAGCAAAAATATTAGGGCTAGTATAAAATGGAAATAATTCTTCTTGAAAATATAATAAATCTTGGAAAAATTGGAGATAAGGTCCAAGTTAAAAATGGTTATGGAAGGAATTATCTTTTAAAAAAAGGTAAGGCTTTAAGATACAACAAGGAAAATCAAGAATTTGTAAATAAAAAGAAAGTGGAGTTAAATAAGAAAAATTTGGAGATAAAAAATAAATTTCTTGAAATAGCAAAATTAGTAAATAACAAAACTTTTTTATTTACTAAGGAAAGTAAAGAGAATGGAGATCTTTATGGTTCTATTAAACCAAAGGAAATAACAAATATGATTAAAAAAAAAATTAATGCTGATGTTAGTCCATCGCAGATAATTTTGAAAGATGAATTGAATAAAGTAGGATTATTTAAAGTATATATAAATTTCCATTCTGAGGTGAAAGCAAGTGTTTCTATAAAGATTGACAAAATACAATCAAAATAACTTTTCCACAGTTTAAAAAAAAAGTGTGTAACTTTTTTCTTTTAAATTTAAATTGCCAATCTAGTATCCTGTTGTGAAAGAAATTAAAAACCTTCAAAATAAATTAGAAAATAGACAGCCTTCGAATTTAGAAGCAGAGCAAGCCTTACTTGGATCTATATTAGTCAATAACGATATCATTGACGAAATATCTACAATTATTAATTCTAAAACTTTTTATGACCCAGCCCACATTAAAATTTATGAAGTAATTGAAAGTTTAAATAATAAAGGAATGATTGCTAATCCAATAACTTTAAAAAATTTCTTTGAAAAAGATAATATGCTAAGTGAGGTTGGGGGGACTGAGTACCTAGTTAAACTTACACGATTTTCCGGATCTACGAAACAGGCTATAGATTATGCGAAAATAATACATGAAATGTATTTAAGAAGAGAACTAGTTTTAATTTCAAATCAATTGTCGACTGAGACCCTGAATGCTTCAAGTCAAGAACAGAATGCAGAAAAAATAATTGAAAGTACTGAAAAATCTCTTTTTGATTTAGCGGAGAGAGGAAGTTTCTCTCAATCATTTTTAAAGTTTAATCACGCTTTAGATCAAACTATAGAAATGGCAACTTTGGCAATGCAAAATGATCAAGGTATTGTTGGAGTGCCAACAGGATTGAGAGATCTTGATGAAAAACTTGGCGGTTTACATAAATCTGATCTTATAATTTTAGCTGGAAGACCTTCAATGGGAAAAACTGCGTTGGCTACTAACATAGCGTACAATGCTGCTCAAAATATTTTAAAGCGACAAGAAAAATCCTCGGTAGCATTTTTTTCTTTAGAAATGTCATCAGAACAATTATCTACAAGAATTTTATCAGAGCAAGCTAGAATTAAATCTGATGACATTAGAAGAGGCAAAGTTACTGAAGAAGAAATTAATAGATATATTGAAACATCAAGAAATATTTACAATTTACCATTATATATTGATGAAACACCTGCGATTACAATTGCAACTTTAAGTAATAGAGCTAGAAGAATTAAAAGATTGTTTGGACTTAATCTTATCGTTGTTGATTATATTCAATTGATGAGATCTAATCTGAGCAAAAATGAAGGAAGAGTTCAAGAAATTTCTGAAATTACCCAAGGTTTAAAAGCGTTGGCTAAAGAGCTCTCAGTCCCAGTGCTTGCTTTATCTCAGTTGTCGAGAGCTGTTGAACAAAGGGATGATAAACAACCGCAATTAGCAGATTTGAGAGAGTCTGGTTCAATTGAACAGGATGCTGATGTAGTTATGTTTGTTTATAGAGAGGCATATTATTTAGAGAGAAAACAGCCTAAATTAGGATCTATTGAGCACGCAGAATGGCAGTCAAAAATGAATGATGTAAATGGATTGGCTGATATAATTTTAGGTAAACAAAGGCATGGACCTACTGGCACAATAAAAGTTGAATTTGAGGGAATATATACAAAATTCAAAGATTTAAACAAAAATTAAAGTTAATTTTTTCTTTAGTTATAAATAAATTAAGATATATCTGAAACATCTCAATGTGGTCTTATATTTATAAAAAAATTATAATAGATTTTTCTAAACTTACTCTTTTGCTTATAGCGGCTTTGATATGTGTTTCACTTTATCAATCAAAAAACTTTAATTTAGATGCTTCCTCAGATGCTTTACTTTTAGAGGGCGATAAAGATTTAAAATATCTCAGAGAGGTTAATGACAGATATGGATCAAAAGATTTTTTGGTACTCACTTACACCCCAGTCTCAAGTTTTGTTGAAAAGGAAACTATCTTAAATTTACAGTTGTTAAAATCGAAAATTGAAAAATTAACATGGGTAGATAATGTTATAACTGTTATTGATGTACCTCTATTGAAAAGCACAAATGAAAGTTTAATGGAAAGATTAAAGAATTATAAAACTCTAGCTTATCCAGAAATTGATAGAAAAAGAGGTTTTGAAGAGATTATTAATAGTCCTATTTATAAAAATTATGTAATCAGTGAAGACGGCAAAACTTCAGGGATAGTCGTATATCTTAAAAAGGATGAGAGATTAGCTGAATATATTAAAATAAAGGATCAATACTTTAATCAGTCTATTGAAGTAGGACTTACAAAAGAGGAAAAAAGAAATTATAAAAAGTTTCTCAAGGAGTACGAGGATTATAAAAATTTATACAACATCAGAAACCATCAAAATATAAGTGAAATTAGAGATGTAATAAACAGATATGGAGAAAACGCAAAGATCCACTTGGGTGGAATACCAATGATTGCTGATGATATGATGAGCTTTATTAAAAGTGATATTTTGGTTTTTGGTATTGGAGTATTTATTTTTATAGTATTCACACTTTGGTTTATTTTTAGGAATATAAAATGGGTGGTAATGCCTTTACTGGGATGTGCGACATCGGTTGTTATAATGATTGGCTTTCTAGGTTTGATAGGTTGGAAAGTTACAGTAATATCATCAAATTTTATTGCATTGATGTTAATACTAAATATGGCAATGAACATACATATTACTGTGAGGTTTTTGCAATTAAAAAAAGAATATCCTTATTTTACAAAACAGGAGGCTGTTTTAGAGGCAAGCAAAAAAATGATGTTGCCCATTCTCTACACAGTCTTAACAACAATTTGTGCATTTCTCTCTTTAATATTTAGCGGTATTAAGCCAATCATCGATTTTGGGTGGATGATGACTTTAGGACTCATAGTTTCTTTATTGGTTACTTTTTTACTTTTACCTTGTTTATTGAACGAATTCTCAAGTGAAAATGAAATTCAGGTAAAAGATACTGAAAAATCTTTCATAACCTCTTTTTTTGCCTCAGTTGCAAAAAAGAGAACTATTTTTATTTTTGGATCAACTATTGTTATTTTGTTGGCTAGTATCACGGGTATAACTAAACTTGAAGTAGAAAATAGCTTTATAAATTATTTTGACAAAGAAACTGAAATTTATAAAGGAATGAAAAAAATTGATGAAGATTTAGGCGGTACCACACCTTTAAATGTAATTTTAAAATTTCCAGCAAAGCAAAAAGAAAAAGTGGATGATGATGAGTTTTCTGAATGGGATGAAGATATTAAGAATAATGAGGATAAATCTAAATATTGGTTTACGAGAGATAAAATGGATAAGATATTAAAAGTTCATGACTATTTAGATTCCTTGCCCGAAATTGGAAAGGTGCTTTCTTTCGGATCAATTTTAAGGGTAGCAGAAGATTTAAATCAAAAAAAGCTTCAGAGTTTAGAAATAGCAGTTTTATACAGCAAAATTCCAAATGAAATTAAAAAAGAAATTATTTCTCCATATATTTCGGTAGAAGAAAATGAAGCTAGGATTACAGTCAGAGTAAGAGACTCACTAGAAAATTTAAGACGAAATGAATTAATTAAAAAAATTAATAATGATCTTAATTCAAAATTAGGATTTGATAAAAATGAGTATAAATTAGCTGGGGTATTAGTTTTATTTAATAATTTATTACAAAGCCTTTTTAAATCTCAAATTCTTACTTTAGGTATAGTCATGTTGGGAATATTTACTATGTTCTTTATATTGTTTAGAAATGTAACTTTGTCTTTTATCGGAGTGGTACCTAATTTTTTAGCAGCTTTTTTTATACTTGGAATTATAGGTCTAATGGAAATACCGTTAGATATGATGACTATTACAATTGCTGCAATCACCATAGGTATTGCCGTAGATAATAGTATACATTACATTTATAGATTTAAGGAGGAGTTTAAAAAGATTAAAAACTACAGTAAAACTGTAGATAGATGCCATAGCACCGTGGGTATTGCTATATTAAATACATCAATAACTATAGTTTTTGGGTTTTCAATTTTAGTTCTATCTAATTTTATTCCTACAATTTATTTTGGTGTTTTTACAGGATTAGCGATGTTATTAGCAATGATATCCGTGCTCACACTTCTTCCAAAATTATTGTTAATTTACAAACCGTTTGAAGAAGATTACAAAAAACTTATATGATAGGAGAATTTGTTGATAATTTTCTTAATGATATAAATTTATTTGATACCTCGGTTTTTTTAATCTTTATTTATCATATAGTTCAATGTTTTCTAAAAGGTTTTTCTTTAAGTTTAATATCATTTATGAAATGGGTATTTTCAACAATCATTACTATTATTTTAGTACCCAAATTTCAGCCAATAGTAAGCGATTATATTGAATCAGAATTTATAAACAGTGTTGGTCTTGGAGCTGTAATTTTTGTGTTCACTCTATTTTTAACTATTGTTATTGGAAGAGCTTTAAGTAAAGCTGTGACGTGGACCGGTGTTGGCTCTATAGATAAAACATTTGGGCTTTTATTTGGTATTTTTAAAGGCTACGTTATTGCAGTGTGTATATTTTCAATATTAAATTGGTTTTATCCTTATAAAAATTGGGGTATATCAGCAGAAGAAGCCTTTACGTTTAACTTAATAAAAAGCGGAAGTGAAATATTAATTGAGGAGTTTCCATCAAGCGATGACTTCATTGACACAAAAGAAAAAATTGAAAAAATTTAAATTAGATAAACTAAGAGAAGAATGTGGAATTTTTGGTATTTCTAACTATCAAGATGCTTCGGCACTTACAGCGTTAGGATTACACGCTTTACAGCATAGAGGTCAAGAAGGATGTGGAATAGTTTCTTTTGATGGAAAAAACTATCATTCAGAAAAAAGACAAGGTTTAGTCGGAGATCATTTTACAAATCCTGAAATTTTAAAAAAATTACCTGGGTCATTTGCTATTGGACATAATAGATACTCAACGACCGGTGAAACTTCTTTGAGAAATATTCAGCCTTTTTTTGCTGACTTACATATGGGGGGTTTAAGTGTTGCTCATAACGGAAACTTAACTAATGCTTTGTTACTGAGAGAAACACTAGTAAAAGACGGTGCAATTTTTAGAACTACAAGTGATACTGAAACAATTGTTCAGCTTATAGCAAAATCAAAAAGACAAAAATTTTTAGACAAGTTAATTGATGCCCTTTTTTTAATACAAGGAGGATATTCTTTAATTTTAATGACAAATAAAAAACTCGTTGGAGTAAGAGATCCGCTAGGTATCAGACCCTTGGTAATCGGTAAATTAAAAAATTCCTATATTTTTGCCTCCGAAACATGTGCATTAGATATTGTAGGTGCTAAATTTATTAGAGAAGTAGATAACGGTGAAATAGTCATAATAGAAAATAATGAACTAAAAAGTGTTAAACCTTTTCCAATTAAGAAATCAAGGCCATGTGTATTCGAGTATATATATTTTGCAAGACCAGATAGTCTTATCGGGGGTAAGTGCGCATACGAATATCGAAAAAATTTAGGAAGTGAATTAGCTAAGGAAACAGATCTTAATGCTGATTTAGTTGTACCTGTTCCTGACTCTGGAGTACCTGCTGCATTAGGTTTTGCCGAACAGTCCAACAAAAAATTTGAATTAGGTCTTATAAGAAATCATTATGTTGGAAGAACTTTTATCGAGCCTACTCAAAATATTAGAAGTCTGGGAGTAAAGCTAAAGCTCAGTCCAACTAAAACTATAGTAAAAAATAAATCGATTATATTGATTGATGACTCTCTTGTAAGAGGTACAACTTGCCATAAAATTGTAAATATGCTTTACGAAGCAGAAGCGAAGGAAGTACATGTAAGAATTGCATGTCCTGAAATTAAATTTCCAGATTTTTATGGCGTTGATATGCCCACTAAAGAGGAGCTTCTAGCACACAACAGGAGTATTAAAGAAATGTGTGATTATATTAAAGCAAAATCCCTCAAATTTTTAAGTATTAATGGTCTTTATAATGCTTTAACAGGATCAAAAAGAAATTATAATTATCCTCAATTTAGTGATCATTATTTTACAGGTGATTATCCAATTAAACCTTCCGATAATCTACAAGGTTTTAATATAAAACAATTGTCGCTTTTAAGTGGAAAATCTAATAATTAATTTACAACTGATAACTTACTTTTATTACTAATAAATAATATCAATTTATTTAAAAATATAGGATTAGAATTTATTTTTTTTGGTAATTTTTGGATTTCATCTAAATTACCGTTTACACTAAATTTTAATATGTATGAACTTTTTAAAAAGATAAAAAGTTTACCATTTACCATAAAAATATTGAGAAATTCTGTTTTCCTTTTCTTTGTTTTCAAAAATTTTGCAATTTCCTCGTTTATATCTACTGAATAAATTATTTCTCCTGTTTTTAAATAAATTGCAATAAGAAGATTGTTTTTTGTTACATGAAAAATGTAATCATTTATAATCAAAGACTTAATAAAAGTTGTAAAATTATTTTTATAAATTATAGATCCTGTTTCCATATCTAACACGTAAGTATATCTGTTTGAAGATACTGAAATTTTATCTTTATTGATAACAATTTGATTACCTTCGAATAAATTACTGGGATTTAAATCTATCGATTGATTTAAATTTATAAACCATAAAATTCTCATACGATTATTATCAACTGCATACAGAGAGCCATAAGTATTTAGAAAGAAGGTATATTTTTCATTTGAAGAAAGGTTGCTTATAAATTCATTTTTTATTGTGTTTTCTTCTGTAGGGATTGATTTGATTATATCTCCAGATTTTTTATCGAAAAAATACAAAATATTATTTTGATTGGCTGCAATTAGTTTATCTTTAATTATTTTTATATTTGATCTAAATGGAGTTTTGTAATTTTTAGCCCATAAAACTTTATCTTTTTTAATATCATAAGCATAAAGATATCCTATATTATCAGATACATAAATGATGTGATTTTCTAGTATCATATTTAAATTTTTTTTTATTTTTTTAAATTGTTTTTTATAGAAATTATATTTTCTAATTTCTTTGTTATTTAGTAATGAGTGAACAAATATATTTCCCCTCTCATCATTGAAAATAACGTTATCATTTTCTACAAGAAGAAAGTTATTTAGTTTATGTCTACTTATTTTTTTGCTTTTTTGAATTAATTTATTATTTCCAATGTATTTAAAATTGTAAGAATTGTTTGATTGATTAAAAAATTGATCTTTCCAACTTAAATTTGCGATTTCATTTTGAAGATTAAACTTAAAACTAGGATCAACATATATAATTTTATCAAATATTTGTGCTGAAGATGATAGTGTTTTAAATTCATTAAAAACATTATTTTTTTTTTGAATTGGATTATTTTGATTTTGCCAAATACCTGTTTTATCATCAAAAGAGCAAGCATTAAATAATAAGAAAAAAATTAAAATAGCAATAAGTCTCATCTTTAATTAATTCGATAAAATATCTTCCGCTAAAAATTTAAGCGTTGACTCAGAGTTGGCAATTTTTTTTAATAAGGCATTACCTTGTTCTTCTTTTGATATTTTTAAATAATAAAGAGCTTTTTTAAAATTAATAATTTCTTTCTGTTCCTTAGAAATTTTGAGATTTTCCACAATCTTAAAATATTCTAAAATTTCATTTTGATCTGTTACAAGTTTTTTTTCTAAAATAGTGTTTAAAGCAAGAATGGAATAAAATTTATTTTTTTTTAAGATTATGTCTTTATAAATCTCTGTCGCCTTTTCATTTTGATCAGATGATAGAAATAAGCTTGCTAATACATATTTTTCTGAAATTAATTTATTAGTTCTTTTGCTATTAATATCTAAGATTATTATTGTCATTAGAGCTAATAAAATAAACCCTAAAGCAATATAAATCTTAAACTTATTATTTCTAAAAAAATTTAAAAATTTATATTTTATTTCTAGATTTTTATCCACGTTTTCACTCACTTAGGAAATTCTCCTTTTTAGGAAATTTATTCAATCTAACATCTGAAGTATATTTTTTTACAGCTTTTTCAATTATTCTAGTCAAATTTATATATTTTTTTACAAATTTAGGGTAAAAACCACTTATTCCTAACATATCATCAGTAACAAGAATCTGACCATCGCAAAAATTTGATGATCCAATACCAATTGTTGGAATAGAAAGATTTTTAGTTATTCTTTTAGATACATTTGGTGAAATGCACTCTAGAACAATCGAAAAAGCTCCAGCTCTCTCAATGTCAAGAGCCTCTTCGAGTAATTTGGTAGACTCAAATTTTGTAAGTCCTTGAACTTTAAATTTTTTCTTGAATTGAGGAGTGAAACCAATATGGCCCATAACAGGAATTTTTTCTTCAACCAGTCCTTTAATTATCTGAAAATTTTTTTGATTACTCTCAATTTTAACAGCATCGCATCTAGTTAATTTTAATATGAGTTTGGCATTTTTTTTTGCTGATTTTAAATCGTTATAAGTTCCTTTTGGCATATCAACAACTAACAAAGAACTTTTGATCCCTTTTTTAACGCTTATCGTGTGTTGAATGATATTTTCAATACTGATTGAGTGTGTATTTTTAAGACCATATAAAACAGAGGCCATCGAATCTCCAACTAAAATTATATCACAATATTTATCCAAAATTTTTGCAATATTTTTTGAATAAGCGGTTAAACTTACAATTTTTGTCTTATTTTTTTTATCAATTATTTTTTTTATTTTTTTATTCATTTAAATATTAAGTATTTATTCAAGTTCTATAGTGCTTGGAGGTTTAGATGTAATATCATATACAACTCTATTTATACCATTAACATTATTTACTATCTTATTAGAAATTTCATCTAAAAAATCTTTTGGAAAACTAAAATAATCTGCAGTCATTCCATCTTCAGATTTAACTGCTCTTAACAAGCAAGTATATTCATAGGTTCTTGTGTCACCCATTACACCAACTGTTTTAACAGGGAGTAATGCTGCGTATGCCTGCCAAATCTTATGGTAAAGTTTTCTAGAAATTAGTTCTTTGATATAAATATCATCAACTTCCTGAAGTATTCTAACTTTTTCTTTTGTTATGTTACCTATAATTCTTATACCAAGACCAGGGCCTGGAAATGGGTGTCTATAAAGTATATTTTTTGATAAATTTAAAGATTTTCCTAGAAGTCTTACCTCATCTTTAAAAAATTCTTTTAAAGGTTCTATTAATTTTAAATTCATTTTTTTGGGCAATCCTCCTACATTGTGATGGGATTTAATCTTTGAGGATTTACTTCCAGTGTAAGATTTACTCTCAATTATATCTGGGTATAACGTGCCTTGAGCTAAAAATTTTACTCCTTTAATTTTTTTTGACTCTTTTTCAAATATCTTGATAAATAATTTTCCGATTATTTTTCTTTTTTTTTCAGGGTTTACTACATTTTTTAATTTTTGTAGAAAGATATTTGATGCATTTATTAATCTGACATTAATTTTATACTTTTTTTTAAAAATGTAAAAAATATCTCTAAATTCATTTTTTCTCATTAACCCTGTATCTACCATAATACAAGTAAGTCTTTTCTTTATTGCTTTATTTATTAGCAAAGCGACTACGCTGCTATCAACACCGCCTGATAAAGCGCAAATAACTTTTTCTTTGTTTACATTTTTTTTTATAAATTCGATTAATCTTTTTTTTTGAGATGTCAGATTCCAATTTTTTTTAGTTTTACAAATTGAAAAAATAAAATTTCTAAATATTTGACTTCCATTATTTGTATGTGTTACCTCTGGATGGAATTGAACACCATAAATCTTAAGAGCAGAATTTTCAATTATTGTTAATCTAGAGTTTTTTGTTTCACCTATTACTTTGAAACCTTTTGGAAGTTTTACCACAGCGTCCTCATGACTCATCCAAACAAAATTATTCTTTTTAAAAAATTTTTGAGTTAAAAGCGATTTTTTTTTTTTTACAACTATGGCTCGACCAAATTCTCTCTTCTTTTTAGAGGCTTTGATTTTTCCTCCAAATAATTTTGCAATTAACTGTAAACCATAACAGATTCCTAAAATAGGTATATTCTTTTTAAAAAGACTTTTAGGTATACTTTGATATTTTTGTTTTGTCACTGAGGATGGGCCACCAGAAAGAATGATACCTTTAACGTTATTAAAATCTTTAAGCTTCAAAACGTTTTTTGGTGTAATTATTTCCGAATAAACACCTAAATCTCTTATTCTTCTAGCTATTAATTTTGTGACTTGAGATCCAAAATCGACAATTAAAATTCTTTGATTGTTGTTTTGAAATTGCATTTACTTTTTTGATAAATTTTCAATTTCAATATTTAGTTTTTTACTTTTAATACAAAATTTTTTGCACAAACTGCTTAATCTTTTGTTCAATTTTTTACTTTTTTCATAGTCTGATTTTTCCAAGTTAAGTTTTACAAGATTATATATGGCCTCTTCATTTTCTGGGTTAAGTAAGATTACTGTATTTAAGTTTTTTTCTTGCAGATCTATTTTATCTAAAGTTTTGTATATTTTCGATAAATACAAATAAGATTTTTCACTTTTAGGATTAAAAACAATATCTTGCTCAAATTTAAATTTTGCTTCATCAAATTTTTTATTTTTATACAAATTTAAACCTTCCTCAAAAAATTTAGTATTTGCTATTAACGGGTTTGAAAAAAGAATAGAAAAGATTAAAAGAATTAAAGTTTTTTTCATTATAATTTATAATTAATTGTTTTTTGTGTCATCTCCACGCTATGAACCATACTTTCATAGAATCCTGCTTTTGTAATTTTAATAAATTTTGCATTTTTTGAAATTTCATTTAAATTCTTTGCACCAATATATCCCATTGAAGATCTTAAGCCACCTTTCAATTGATAAATGATCTTTGATACATTGCCTTTGTATTCTACTCTACCCTCGACACCTTCGGGAACAAATTTTGATTTATCCTTAAATTTTTTTTGAAAATATCTATTTGCAGATCCCGATGACATAGCACCTATAGATCCCATGCCCCTATATTTTTTGTAAATTTTTCCTTTTAGTTTAAATTTTTTTCCAGGACTCTCGTCGGTTCCAGCAAAAATTGAACCCATCATAATTGCGTCTGCGCCTGCTGCTAACGCTTTAGCTATATCTCCTGAAAATTTTATACCACCATCAGAAATAATTTTTACCTTTTTATTTTTTAAAGATTCCTTTACCTCCATTACTGCTGAAATTTGTGGTACGCCAATGCCCGCAACCATTCTAGTCGTACAAATAGATCCTGGGCCTATTCCCACTTTAATTATATCGGCACCAGAATTAAACAATCTCTTTGCAGCATCGCCCGTAGCAATGTTTCCTACACATATAGGTATGGAGTGTTTCAATTTTTTTAATTTTGAAAGTATGTTTAGTACTTTTTCGCTGTGACCATGCGCAGTATCAATAACTATCATGTCACATTGTGCGTCTATTAATGCTTTAGCTCTCTCTAAATCCTCTTTGCTCGTCCCAATTGCAGCTCCCACAACTAATTTTTTATTTTTAACTTTTAAAATTTCTTTAGATTGATTTTTAATATTTAAATTTCTATGCACGATTCCAATACCTCCTGCTTTGGCCATTGCGATTGCCATTTTTGATTCAGTAACTGTATCCATAGCAGACGATAAAAAGGGAGCTCTTAGTATAATTTTTTTTGTTAAGTTTAATGATATATCAGTTTCTGACGGTAAAATATTTGAGTATTGTGGAATTAACAATACATCATCGAAGGTAAGAGATTCTTTAATTGTACCCATATATAATTATAAACAATTTGAAAAATTTATAAACTCTTTAAAATCTTACAGTGTATATATGTCTCTCTAGACTCATTCCTGCTCGACTCTGGTTTAAAAAAATTTACTTCCTTGAATATTGATTTAGCCAAGTTTTTTACTTCGATAAAGTCTTCACCGGAGAAAATCTTAGATACAAATACACCTTGAGGTTTTAATATTTCTGGGGAAAATTTTAAAACTTCAGAGCATAATTGATTGGTTCTGATCGAATCAAGAGATTTATTCCCGGTTGTGTCTGCAGCCATATCTGAAATGATTACATCTATATTTTCTTTAAAAAAATTCCTTATGGCTTCTCTAGAGCTACCATCAAAAATATCTAAATTTAAAAATTTAACGTTTTTGATAGGCTCCATAGGTTTGAGATCTACTGAGAGAATTTTACCATTGACTATCATTTTACTAACTACTTGAGACCATCCTCCTGGCGATGAACCTAGGTCGAGTAAATTAGTGTTTTTCTTAATAAAATTGAATTTTTTGTTGAGTTCTAATAACTTAAATGAAGCCCTGGATCTGTAACCTAAAGTTTTAGATTTTTTAAAAAATTGATCTCGATGTTGTTTAATTCTCCAAGTATTGCTTTTTTTTACACGCTTAGATTTTTTCATTATAAAATATCTTCATGATCTTCATCAGATATTTTTTGATTATATTTTTTTTTCTGGTTTTTATAAATAATAATACTCAAAGGTATAAAACTTAAATAGATAAAACTAAAAATTAAAAGTGTTTCAAATGTATAAAATAAGAGAGCAATAAAAATTATCCCTGCAGCGAGTAAAAGGAAAATAGTTGTTTTAGATGAAATTGATATTTTTTTTAATGAGGGTGTTGGTATTTTGCTTACTAAAAGTAATGCGATAACAATAGTTAAATAGGGAGTAAAATTTCTCACATCTAAATTAAAATTAAAATCAGTTAATTCATATATTAATGGCATTAATATAAGCAGTCCACCTGCGGGTGATGGTATACCTTCAAAAAAATTATTTTTCCAACTTTGATTATCATCTATTTTTGTAAGATTAAATCTTGCTAATCTTAGAACGCAACAAACAGAGTATACGAGAGTTATTGCCCAACCTAGTTTTCCATGAGCGTTCAACTCCCAAAAATATAAAGTAAATACTGGAGCGATACCAAAACTAACAAAATCAGTTAAAGAGTCCAACTCTTTTCCAAATTCTGAAGTGCCTTTTATAAGTCTCGCAATTCTTCCATCTAAAGCATCTAATATTGCTGCAAGTAAAATTAATATTACCGCAAGACTATAATTTCCATCAATTGAAAATTTAATTGAACTTATACCTAGACAAACTCCACCAAGAGTAAGTATATTCGGTAAAAGGTGCCTCGTTTTTTTTGAGGTAACTAGTTTAAATTTTTTATTTTGTTCCATTATTCTGAGGCGATTAAGCTTTCACCTGATACAACATTTTGACCTAATTTTGCTAACACTTTTTTATTTTTAAAATAAACGTCAACTCTACTTCCAAATCGTATCATACCAATTCTATTACCCTGCTTTAAATCTTGGCCCTGTTCGACATCACAAACAATTCTTCTTGCTATTAATCCGGCAATTTGAACTATTATTATCTCTTCATTATTTGAAACACTTTTAATTTTAAAATAATTTCTCTCGTTTTCCTCACTTGCTTTATCCAAAGAAGCATTTAAAAATTTTCCAGGTTTATAATAAATTTCCTCAACTTTTCCAGAAGTTGGAACTCTATTGACATGACAATTAAAAATATTCATAAATATACTTACTTTTGTATACGTAGTATTCTCCAACCTTAGCTCTTCAGGTCCAGATCTCTCAGAAATATCAGTAATCAATCCATCAGCAGGACTTACTAAAAAAGTATCATCATTTATTGAAAAACGCTCAGGATCACGAAAGAAATAATAAACCCATATTGTTATCACAATCAAAATAAATCCTAAAAAGTTAGAAAATAATAATGTTAAAAATGTAATAAGAATGGAAATAGCTAAGAATTTATAGCCTTCTTTGTGTATCTTTGGAAAAACTGTATTAAACATAATTTTAAGTTTGCTAAATTTTTCTTAATATGTATAAAAATTACAGTTTATCAATCAATTTTTTATGGCAAAAATAAAAGTTAAAAATCCAGTAGTTGAGTTAGATGGCGACGAAATGACTAGAATTATATGGTCATTCATAAAAGATAAGCTTATTAAGCCATATCTTGAGATAGATCTCAAATACTATGATCTTGGTATGGAAAGTCGAGATAAAACTGACGACCAAATTACAGTGGATGCGGCAAATGCTATCAAACAACATGGAGTAGGTGTTAAATGTGCAACTATTACACCCGACGAGGCTCGTGTAGAAGAGTTTAAACTAAAGAAAATGTGGCGATCACCAAATGGGACTATAAGAAATATCTTAGGAGGTACAGTTTTTAGAGAACCAATCATTTGTAAGAATATTCCCAAACTTGTGCCTGGTTGGACCCAGCCTATTGTAATAGGAAGACATGCTTTCGGTGATCAATATAGAGCTACTGATTTTCTTATACCTGGTGAAGGTAATTTAGAAGTTAAATGGACTTCAAAGGATGGAAAAGATAAAAAAGAGTTTAAGGTTTTTGATTTTCCTGGATCTGGAACTGCTCTTACAATGTACAATTTAGATGATTCTATAAAAAATTTTGCAAGAGCATGTATGAATTACGGTCTTGGAAGAAAATGGCCAGTTTATTTATCAACTAAAAATACAATCCTTAAGGCTTATGACGGACGGTTTAAAGATCTTTTTCAAGAAGTTTTTGAAAAAGAATTTTCTAGTAAATTTAAGAAAGCAAATATTACTTATGAACATAGATTAATTGATGACATGGTAGCTTGTGCTATGAAATGGAATGGTGGGTACATTTGGGCTTGTAAGAATTATGATGGTGACGTGCAATCTGACACTGTTGCTCAGGGATTTGGGTCTTTAGGACTTATGACCAGCGTTTTAATGACACCAGATGGAAATACAGTAGAGTCTGAGGCGGCTCATGGAACTGTAACTAGGCACTATAGAATGCATCAACAAGGAAAAGAAACTTCAACTAACCCAATAGCGTCTATATTTGCCTGGACAAGAGGATTAGCTCATAGAGGTAAACTCGATGGTAATGAAGAACTAATTAAATTTTCAAAAAATGTTGAAGACGTGTGTGTAAAAACAGTTGAAAGTGGTTCAATGACTAAAGATTTGTCAATTTTGATAGATAAATCAAATAAATTCCTAACTACGAATCAATTCTTAGCAGCGATTGACGGAAATCTGAAAAAGAAACTTAATTAATTTTCTTAAATATTCCTTTAAAGGCATCCTCGATTTTGTTTTTATCTACACCTCCTGCTTGAGCAAAATCTTTTCTTCCGCCGCCTCCTTTGCCTCCTAAAATAGTAGATGCAGTTTTTACAAGATCAACAGCATCATATTTTGATGTCAAATCTTGTGAAATTCCTACAGCTAAACCAACCTTATCTTCAAATGTAGAAATACAAACTATTATTCCAGATTTAATATCTTTTTTTCCTTGATCGATAATACCTCTA
>CACHFP010000005.1 GCA_902579115.1 uncultured Pelagibacteraceae bacterium
GATTATAAAAGTCGATCAAATAAGACAGGATCTTTAATTTTGTTTCATTATTGACAATTACTTTAGTTTCAAGGCACCTTGATTTAATTGTTTCTAATAATGGCTTTGTTTTATTATTAATTAATATGAAATAATTCTTACTTGATGGTTCTTCTATTATCTTTAAAAGTGCATTTAAACTATTAATATTAAAAGTTTCAACATCGTCTAATATAATAAATCTTTTTGTGTCATTCATTGAGGATTTGAAAATTTTTTCTTTAAGTAATCGAATATCGTCAACTTTAATATTAATTAAAGCAGAACCTTCAAGATAAATAGTATTAGGAAAAAAATTCTTTAAATATTGTTTATAAAAAACACTCTCTTGAGTAATAGAATATTTTTTTGAGTCATAATTATTTTTATCAAAGTAAAAATACATTAAATGATTTACTAATGTAGATTTGCCAATACCTTTTTCTCCTGAAAGCAATGAAACTTTCGGTAATTTATCATTAACGATAAGAAACTTTAAAAATTCAAAATGTTTTTCCATTCCAATTAATTTAGGAGTTTTTTTTGGATTAAATGTTTGTGCAATGTTCATTTAATGCTTAGATATTTGCTTACAATTTTTGAGATTCTTTTTTCTAAAAGATCATTATCGCTAGAAGAGTCTAAAACAAAATAGTTTTTTTTATTTTTTGCTATTTTAAGAAAAGATTTTTGAGCATTATTATAAAAGGATTGACTAAATTTGTCATATCTATTTTTTACTTTTCTTTTGGATAATCTTATCTTCGAAGATTTTAATGAAACTTTTAAAATAAAAGTCAAATTAGGCTTTAGACCATCAAGAATAGTTTTGTGAATATTTTGAATAAAGTTAGCTTTAACTTTTTTCCCTAAAACTTGATAAGCTATTGTTGAGTCAATAAACCTATCACAAATTATAACCATCTTTTTTTTTAAGGCTGGTTTAATTTTAGTTTTTACATGCTCATTTCGTGCAGCTAAATATAATAAAGTATCAGTATATTTATCAAATTTTTCTTTTTTATTTTTTTTGAAATAATCTTCAAGAATTAAATTAC
This sequence comes from uncultured Pelagibacteraceae bacterium, assembly GCA_902579115.1. Taxonomy (GTDB): domain Bacteria; phylum Pseudomonadota; class Alphaproteobacteria; order Pelagibacterales; family Pelagibacteraceae; genus Pelagilacustribacter. The sequence goes on from CACHFP010000005.1 coordinate 1,077, forward strand.
GAATTAATTCTGCACTTTTTGTACCCCCTGGCTCTCTAGTTAAAATTGAGGGTATCTTTTTTTTTTTTAAAAAATTAAATAACTTTTGACTTTGATAAGATTTGCCGCAGCCTTCAATCCCTTCAAAGACAATAAAAAAAGGTTTTTTTTTATACATCACCCCAAATTAAATAATTAATAGAGGTTATCAAGCTTTTTAAAAAATTAACCTTTTTTAAATCTTCCGCTGCATAAAGAGGAATAGATTTTATAATTTCATCTTTTTTTTGAATCACTAGTTCTGCTATTTTTTCTCCCTCATCAATGGGAGCTACTATTGGTCCATCATATTTCAATGATACTTTTAAATGGCGTATATCTTTTTTATTTATTGTTACGTAGTAATTTTCTTTTGGAATAGCATTTAACTTATTTTTTTTTCCCAACCATGTATCTAATTCAAATTTTGTGTTGTTTATATTTGAAACTTCGAAAGTATTAGAATTTCTGAATCCCCAATTTAAAAGTTTTAATGATTCGGAGCTTCTCAAATTTTTTGTTGGAAAACCCGATGCTACAGCAATTAGTCTTCTATCTTTTTTTTTCATAGAGCTAGCTAAAGAATATTTTTCAACTGCTAAATATCCAGTTTTCACACCATCAACTCCTACATTTTTATAAAGAAGAGGGTTTCTATTACCTTGTTTGATAGGATCGCCCCCAGTTCTATCCCAAGTAAACGTCTTTTCTTTAAAAAGCTCATAGTAAACAGGATAGTTTTCAATTAGATATTTAGACATTATAGCTATATCTCTAACTGTTGAAATATTATCGGGATCATTTATTCCAGATGAATTAGTAAAATTTGTCATACTCATTCCAATTTCAATAGCTTTTTCGTTCATCATTTCAGCAAAATTTTCTTCGGAGCCTGCTATGCCTTCAGCTAAAGCAACACAAGCATCATTACCAGAGGCAATAATAATACCTTTAAGTAAATCTTCAACGGATACTGTATCGTTAATCATAATAAACATTGATGAATATCCACTTTGCGAAAGTCTCCAAGCATTTTCTGATACAGTAAACATATCATCTAATGAAAGTTGATTTTTTTTCAACAAATCGAAAGCAACTATGGATGTCATAATTTTTGTCATTGATGCTGGATATATTTCTGTTTCAGGATCTAACTCGAAGAGAATCTCATCTGAATGATAATCCATAAGTATTGCTGTTCTCACAGTAATTTTAGGATTAGCTAAAACCGCAGATAAACTTAAATTAAATAAAAGAAATAAAACAAGTATTAATCTATTCATGTATTGTTATATCCAAATCTTCGAAACCAAAGTTTTTGAGTTGAATGTAATCATTTTTTACAGAATTGATAGTCTTATATGGTCCCGAAATAAGGTTGATTTCATTATTATTTTTTTTTTGAATTTTAATTTTATTATTATCAAAATTAGGTATTTCTGTGGTGATTCTTTTTCTTAAAAAAGATGCAGAGTCTCTAGAGTAAAATGAGGCAATTAAAATAAAAATCTTGTTATCTTTTAATTTTTTCTTCTTGAGTTTATTTTTAGAAATATTCGAAATCTGAACAGAAGTAACTGGAGCGTTAGATAAAATTTTTTTTTCTTCATTAAATATTTTCGCTTTTTCTGCCACAAAAGATTTATTCTTTTTAATTTCTAAAATTTCTATTAAAGGTAAATCTTTATCAATATTTAATTCATTAGCAACTTTTTGAGTGATAATAATTTTATAAAAATCAGGGTATTTAATGCGTTTAGAATTTCTAACCACCACATAGTCGTTTGTTCTTGGATTAATAAGCTTTATCATAGTATTTACATTTAAGTTTTGATGCGAAATTTGAAGCATGGAATTATCTAATTTCCCTTTAATGACTTTATCATCTAAATCTCTTTCGTTATATATAAGTGCTAATCCTTTTGAGTTATACGGTGCTCTATTCTCAAGTCTGGTATAATTATTTGTACAAGAATAAACTAATATTAACAATATTATAAGATTAAATTTCATTTTTAAAATTATCTTTTAAAGTGCAAACTGCCAATGCGAATCTTAATGACCTATTCCATTTTAAAATTTTCTCGTAATTTTCAAAAACGATGTATGCTGGTTTATAAGTTTCCGCACCAGGTATAATATCTTTGTCTGGTATTATTATTGCTGAATTTAAATTATTTTCTAAATTCAATTCATTACCACCATCAATATATTTTAAAAAGAATTTAACTTTTTTTTTATTTTTAATATTTCTTGCAGACGAATTTAGATATTTTCCTGGGATATTATCACGTAAATTAATTTTAATGAAACAAGGCTGATTTTTCTTCCAACCGATCTTTTTTAAATAGTTTGCCGCAGAGGCGAAAGAGTCTTCCGTTTTTTTTAATTCAATTGTTTTATTCTTATTATAGTCTATTGCATAATCTTTTATTGTTCTAGGCATAAATTGGAAATTTCCGAATGCTCCCGCCCAAGATCCAAAAAGGATATCTTTTTTAACAATTTCTTTATCGACTAGATTTAGAAGAATTAATAACTCTTTTGTAAAAAAATCACTTCTTCTTTTATCAAAACTTAAGGTTGCTAAAGAGGAAATGATGTCCATTTTTCCAAGATATTTGCCGAAATTAGTTTCTATACCCATTAAGGCAAGTAAAAGTTCTTTTTCGACACCAAATTCTTTCTCTACTTTATCAATAATTAACTTTTCTTTTTTGTAAAGTCTTAAACCTTCTTTAATTTTTTTTCTAGACGATCTTTTTTTTATGTAAGTGAAAGTATCTTCGTAAAACTCAGGTTGAAAACGGTCATACTCAATTACTTTTGGTAAAAACTTTGCATTTGACATTACATCATCGACTACTTTTTTTGAAATACCTGAATTGACAGCTTTAATTTTGAAATTATAAAGCCAGGAGTTAAAATCGGGCTCTGCTGCATTAGATAATGCGTGAAATAAAATATTGAATGTTAAAATTAAAGCAAAAATTTTTGACATTTTACTAATTATCATATTTGTTATTCATTAACTAGTAGAAGATAATTGATACTTAATTATTGTTATTTGGGTACTTTGATAGTAATAAATAATACTATTTTAACTTGTGGAGAGGTGGCTGAGCGGTTGAAAGCACTGGTCTTGAAAACCAGCAACGGGGCAACTCGTTCGTGGGTTCGAATCCCACCCTCTCCGCCATTATACTTTAAAGTTTTTGAAAATTTTTGAAATATTATTTTTATCTATATTTTTAGTTGAAATATTAAAATTATAGAAATTAGCAATAACTTCATCCTCAAAATCTAAAAATTTTTCAAGTTCATAAAGCATATCTTGATCAAACCCGTTAATATATTTTTTTACAAAACTACTAAGTAAAATATCCATTTCTTTAGTGCCTCTATATGAGGCTCTATAAAGTAATTTTTTTTTAAAAATATCTGATTTATCAGGCATAAATATATTATATATTAATTAATGAGTTTAATAAAAAAAGATTTCATCTTTAATGACATTAAAAAGCTAAAAGGTATTGGGCAACAACTGTCTAAGTACCTAAAAAAAAGAAAAATAGAAAAAATCAAAGATATATTACTTAATCTTCCTTACTCTGAAACTGATAGATCCGAAGTTTTTAACATTAATAAAATAGAGATCGGTAAAGTACAAACTGTCAAGGTTTTAGTAAAAAAATTAGTGTTTCCTCGATTAAGAAACTTACCAAATAAAATTATTTGCCAAGATGAAACTGGAGAAATTGATATTGTTTATTTTAACAGTCGTGAGGGATACTTAAGGAAACTATTTCCTGTCAATAAATGGGTTATAATAAGTGGTAAAATAAGTTTTTTTAAAAACAAATTCCAAATTACTAACCCAGATTATGCAACTTCTTTAGAGAATCAAGACTATGTAACTCAAAATATAAAAAAATATAAATTAACAAAAGGCATAAATGAAAAAAAATATAGATCAATTAGTGAACAAGTAATAAAAGATTTACCGGAAATAGATGATTGGTTAGATAAAAATTTTATCCAGAAAAATCATTTATTGGGATGGAACGATTGTATTAATAGATTGCACAAAACTAGTGATGGTAAAGATCATAATTCTAATAGTTTTCGTAGATTAGTATTTGATGAAATATGTGCGAATTTTTTAACGTTATCAAAAAATCGAAAAAGAATTAGAATAAAAAAAACTAAGAAATATTTTGAAAAAAAATTATCTAATGAAATTCTAAACAAATTGCCTTTCAAACTTACAAGTTCTCAAAAAAAAGTACTTGAAGAAATAAATAATGACTTACGAAATGACAAACGAATGTTTAGAATAATTCAAGGAGATGTTGGGTCAGGAAAAACAATCGTATCCCTTCTCTCAGCAGCAAATGTTATAGAAAATAAATACCAATGCGCATTTATGGGTCCAACTGAAATTTTAGCAACTCAACACTATAATTTAGCAAAAAAGATTTTTAACTCAAAACTTAAAATTGAGTTTCTATCAGGTAAGACTGAAGGAAAAAAAAGAAAAGAAATCATTGATAATTTAAATAATGGAAAAATTGATATTTTATTCGGAACTCATGCATTATTCCAAAAAAAAATTAATTTTAAGAAACTGGGGTACGTAATTATTGATGAACAACATAAATTTGGCGTAAAACAAAGATCCGACCTAGCGAAAAAAGGCGGGAGTAATTGTGATGTATTGTTGATGTCCGCTACACCTATACCTCGTACTATGATGATGTCTTTATATGGAGATATGGATATTTCTAAAATAACTGAAAAACCCAAAAATAGAAAAAAAATTATCACGCTAAGTAAACCTGAAAAAAAAATTAATGAACTTTGGCCTTATATAAAAAAGCAAATTAATTTGAAAAATCAAATTTTTTGGGTATGTCCTTTAATTGAAGAGTCAAATTTTTTAGATTATTCATCTGCAAAAAAGAAATTCGATTTGATAAATAAAAAGTTTCCAAAACACGTCGGACTTATACATGGTGGACTTGATAAAAGTAAAAAAGATGCTGTTCTAAAAAATTTTTTAAGTAAAAAAATATCAGTTCTTGTATCGACAACAGTAATTGAGGTAGGAATTGATTTTCCTAATGCAAATTTAATTATAATAGAAAATGCTAATAAATTTGGATTAGCCCAACTTCATCAATTAAGAGGAAGAGTTGGAAGGGGTGATAAACAAGGAGTCTGTATATTATTATTCAAAGATGGATTAAGCAAAAATGCAGTGAAACGTATAAAAATTTTAAAGGACTCAGATGATGGTTTTTTTATAGCAGAAGAAGATTTGAAACTCAGAGGTTTTGGTGATTTAACAGGATTTCAGCAAAGTGGTATCAAAAATTTTCGATTTGCAAATCCAATATATCATAATGATTTATTTGAATTGGCTGAAAAATATTTTTATGAAATTCAACATAATATTAATGATGAAAAATACAATTTTCTATTAAAGTTTTTTGATAAAGCTGAGATAATTAATATTAATAATGATTAACTGATATTTGTAGTGCCAGCAGAAACTATAAATTTAGATGCTTGCTCAAACGATACATCCAAAAATATTAAATCATTTTTAGGAACCATTAATAGAAAACCGCTTGTAGGATTAGGAGTTGTGGGAACGAAAACATTTACCAAATCTTGATTTATTTTTTCTTTAATTATTCCCTCATTTTCTTTTGTAGCAAAACCAACGGCCCATACTCCTTTTCTTGGGTATTCTAATAATACTACACTTTTTTGTTTGTTTTGATTGTTTGTAAAACTTTCTGTCATTTGACCAATTGCAGAATAAATTGTTCTTAAAATTGGTATTTTTTTTAAAATCTTATTAAAGTACTCAAAAAATTTCTTCCCTATGAAAGATAATGATATCCAACCAACAAAAGTTATAAAAACTAAAGCTATTAGGATTTCAACTCCTGGAATGTTGAACGGTAAATAATTATTAGGATTTATTTCTTTTGGAATTATTTTGCTTGAAAATTTTATAATGAATAATGTAAGATATAATGTTATTCCAATAGGTATTAAAACAACTATTCCTGCAATAAAATTATTTCTAAGTTTGCTAAATATTGATTTTTTATTTAAATTCTGTGACATTTTTTACGTATAACTAGAGTAAATTATGAAAATTATTATTAATATAAAAATTGCAATTAGTAATTTATTATTTAAAATCATGAATCTACAATATGTATAACATAAACAGACGAAAATTTCTTGGCTTATTTGGATGTGGTTGTTGCTCTGTGTTATTGCCATCATGCACAACTGTACCAATCACCGAGAGAAGGCAATTAAGTATAATTCCAGAAGCTAAGATAAACATGCAGGCAGCCGCTGCATATGAAAATTTTCGAAAAAAAACAAAACTGATTACTAAAGGATCTCAGCTTGAAGAAGTAAGATCTATTGGGAAAAAAATGGAGAATGCTGTTAGTGCATTTTTTTTAAACAAGGGCAAGGAAGATCCGACCAAAAATTTTGGGTGGGATTATATATTGGTTGATAATGATAAAGTCGTTAATGCTTGGTGTATGCCGGGAGGCAAAATTGCTGTTTATACTGGCCTTCTCAAGATTACTAGAAACATTGATGCTTTGTCTATTGTCATGGGACACGAGATTGCACATGCAGTTGCTAGACATTCAATTGAAAGAGCTAGTCATGCAATGACTCTGAATCTTGGAACAACGGTTGCTGATATATTCTTGGGAGGAGCTATTAACAGAACTAGAAATACTGTTGGACAAAATACAGGTTTAGATATTTTTCAGTTAGGAATAATGAATCCATTTGGAAGGAAACAAGAAACAGAAGCTGATTATTTAGGATTAATTTTTTCTTCTCTATCAGGATACGATATTAGGGAGTCTGTTAAATTATGGGAGAGAATGGCTGAAAAAAAGAAAGGTAAAGAGGCTCCAGTATTTTTAAGCACACATCCAAGTAGTAAAAAAAGGATTGAAAATTTAAAAGGCTGGGTAAAAGAAGTAATGATTGATTATCCACCAATTAAAGTCTAAGTAATTGGTGAGCCCTGATGGACTCGAACCATCGACACCCTCCTTAAAAGGGAGGTGCTCTACCAACTGAGCTAAGGGCCCTTAGAAACGCTCTTTTATATTCTAATTACCTTAAATTCAAATAATTATTTGAGCAATTTTATGTATTTTTCATAAAAAACATCAAATGTTCCATTTTTAATATTTTTCCTAATTTCCCGCATAAATTGTTGATAAAAATATACATTATGTAAGGAAATTAACATGGAAGCGAGCATTTCATTAGATTTTATTAAATGATTCAAATAGCTTTTTGAGTATTTATTTAAATTTCTAATCTCACATTTTGGATCTAGCGGCATCTTGTCATTCTGAAATTTTGCGTTTTTAAGATTTAATTTGCCTTCCCATGTAAATGCCAAACCTGTCCTTCCTGATCTTGTAGGCATAACACAGTCAAACATATCAATACCCTCTCTTACCGCTCCAAGAATGTCTGAAGGTGTGCCCACACCCATTAGATACCTCGGTTTACTATCTGGGAATAAATTTGTAGTCTCTTTTAAAATTTTAAACATTTCATTTTGTTTTTCTCCTACTGCTAACCCACCCATAGCATAACCATCAAAACCAATTTTTTTTAATTTGCTTAGACTTTCTTCTCTTAAATCCCTGTATAAGCCGCCTTGTACAATACCAAATAATGCCTTGGATTTATTATTTCCAAATTCAGTTTTGCTTCTTTTAGCCCACTCTGTTGATACATCTATTGCCTTAGAGATAATTTTTTTATCTTTGGTCAATTTCGGACATTCATCTAGCACCATCATAATATCTGAGTTTATTGCCTTTTGTACTTGTATGCTTTTTTCTGGACTTAAAATTATCTTTTTACCATCTAGATGGGATTTAAAAATTGCTCCTAGTTTTAAATCAATCTTATTAAATTTTGATAAAGACATTATTTGATAGCCCCCTGAATCAGTTAGTATGGGTTTTGGCCAATTAATAAATTTATGTAAACCATTAAATTTTCTTAAAATTTCAATATTTGGTCTTAATAATAAGTGATAGGTATTACCGAGAATAATTTGAGTATTTGTATCTAAAATATCATCTAAGAATACTCCTTTGACAGATCCCTGAGTACCAACAGGCATAAAAGCAGGTGTATCTATATTTCCTCTAGGTGTTTTTATAATACCTAATCTTGCTTTTCCACTTTGAGTTATTAACTCAAAAGAAAATTTATTTTCTAACATCCTTATTTAGATTTGAGAGAAATTATTTTGTCTGGATTTGGAACAGCTCCGGTTCTTGGGTCTCCCTTTTTGATCATATCAACATATTCCATTCCTTTTATGACTTTTCCAAAAACTGAATATTGTCTATCTAAATGAGGAGCTGAGTCAAAACAGATAAAAAATTGACTGTTGGCGCTATCAGGATCTGCGGATCTAGCTGCTGATAAAATCCCACGTGTATGAGCGACCCCTGTGAATTCTGCTTTAAGATTTGGTAAGTCTGAGCCTCCAGTTCCTGCTAAGGATAGATTAAAATTAGAATTATTTGTATTACCAAACTTTACGTCCCCTGTTTGGGCCATAAATCCCTCTATTACTCTATGAAAAACAACACCATCGTATTTTCCACTTTCAGCTAATTCTTTAAATCTTTTAACATGATTAGGCGCCTTATCAGGAAATAATTGAATTTCAACTTCTCCATAAGATAATTTTAAAATCATAATATTTTTTTGTGCAAAGGTTTTAGTAGTTAGTAAACTAAAAAATATTATAAATAAATAGATAAAATTTTTCATTAAATTTTATTCTTTAGCATTTTAGCCGTATATTTTGTGACAAATCTGTCTATATTTCCGCCTAAACTTGCAATTTCTTTAACAAACTTTGATGATATGATTTGATTTTCTACGTCTGACATCAAAAACATTGTTTCTATCTTTGAGTCAAGTTTTTTGTTCATTCCAGCAAGCTGAAATTCATATTCAAAGTCTGATACAGCTCTTAATCCTCTTATTATTACTTTAGCGTTATATTTTTTACAGAGCCCTATAGTTAAGTTACTAAAAGAGATAACTTTTATTTTATTTTTATTTAACTTTAAATCCTTAAAAAGTGAATTATTTATAATCTCTAATCTTTCTTCAGAGGTAAAGTGGTAGTCTTTATCATTATTATCGGTAGTAGCAACTATAACTTTATCAAAAATGTTTATAGTTTTTTTTATAACATCAATATGTCCATAAGTGATTGGATCAAAAGTTCCTGGATAAACTGCGACTTTCATTAATTAATATTATCTTCTATTTTAATGACTGATACAACCTTTTCAGAACCAGAGAGTTTTTTTATTCTAACACCTTGAGTGTTTCTACCGGCTGTTCTAATTTCTTTTACCGCGCATCTCATGATGCTACCTTTATCAGTGGATAATATTATTTCATCGGATTCATTTACCACCAATGATGATGCGATATTTCCGTTTCTTGGTGAATTTATAATTCCTATAATCCCTTTACCTCCTCTGTTCGTGACTCGGTAATCGAGGTAAGAAGATCTTTTACCATATCCATTTTCAGAAACAGACAAGATAAATCTATCAATCGCATCTTTTATCTTTTTATCTTTATTAATTGTCTTTGTATTAATCTGAGTATTATCAAGAATAGATAGTGATATTACTTTATCTGCATCTTTTAATTGTATGCCCTTAATGCCTTTTGATGATCTGCCTTTAAATTGTCTTAACTTTTTAGATTTAAATCTAATACATTTTCCAAATTGGGTGCTCAATAAAATGTCTTGATCATCTTTACAAATTTTAACTCCAATAATTTTGTCATCCTGATCAAGTTTCATAGCAATTTTTCCACTATTATTAATATTTACAAAATCCTCCAATGAGTTTTTCCTCACATTTCCTTTTGCAGTTGCAAAAACTACCATTAAATCTTTCCATTCTGCTTCATCTTCTGGCAAGGGCATAATTGAACTTATAGAGTGATGGCTTTTTAAAGGTAAAATATTAAAAATTGATTTTCCTTTAGAGGCAGCTGTTCCCTCTGGTATTTTATGAGCTTTTATTTTGTAAACTAAACCTTGTGTAGAGAAAAATAATACAGGGGTATGAGTATTAGCAGTAAATATTTGAACAACAAAATCTTCTTCTCTTGTTGATATACCTGTTTTACCTTTCCCCCCCCTTTTCTGGGCTTTCAAAGAACTTAATGGGCTTCTTTTAATATAACCTTGATTGGTAATACTAATTACAACAGACTCTTTTTGTATAGTTTCCTCAATATTATAATTAAGGACAGCATCAATAATCTTAGTTCGTCTTGGGGAAGAGAACTTATCTTTAATTTTTTCTAATTCGCTAACAATAAGTTTATATAATTCTTTTTTTGAACTTATAATCTTGTTATATTCAATTATAAGTTTTGATAGATCAGTAATCTCTTTTTCAATCTCGCTAATACCGTAAGCTGTTAATTTTTGTAATTTAAGATCTAAAATTGAATCAACTTGTTCTTTTGAAAGTTGGTAGTTCGAAATATTTTTCTTTCTTTCGATGAGAAAAATAAGTTTTGAACTTTTTTTAATTTTCCATTTTTTTGAAATAAGATTTTTTTTTGCAGTTTCTGTGTCCTTGGAATTCTTTATTACTTTAATTACATCATCTATATTTTCAACTGAGGTGGCAATACCTATCAAAATGTGAGCGCGCCTTTCTGCTTTTTTTAAATCGTATTTAACTCTTTTTAATACTGTGTCCTCTCTGAATTTTAAAAACTCAGTAATGAACTCTTTTAAATTCAAAATTTTTGGCTTATTATTAACAATCGCAAGTGTATTAAAACCAAATGAACTTTCAATGTTAGTTAATTTATACAACTGTCTTCTTACAGTTTCTGGTTCAACACTCTTTCTTAATTCGATAACCACTCTTATCCCCTCTCTGTTTGACTCATCTCTTATATCCCTTATTCCTTCAACTTTTTTATCTCTTACTAATTGTGCTATTTTTTCTATTAAAATCGATTTATTTACTTGATAAGGAATTGATTTAATAATTAAAGTTTCTCTTCCTCCTTTTTTTTCTTCTAAATCAATTTCTCCTCTAATTTTAAACGAACCTCTTCCTTTGTTGTAGCCTTGTTTAATAATATCTTTTCCAATGATTACTCCACCTGTTGGAAAATCCGGACCAGGTAAATGTTTCATTAATTGACTTATTGAAATATCTTTATTATTAATCAATGCAATTGTGGCATTTATTACTTCGCCTAAATTGTGTGGTGGTATGCTTGTGGCCATTCCCACTGCAATACCTCCAGCGCCATTTACCAAAATATTTGGATATTGAGAAGGCAATACTTCTGGTTCTTTTTCTGTTTCATCATAATTACTTCTAAAATTCACAGTATTTTTTTCAAGATCTTCTGTTAAATGTTGAGAGATTCTTCCTAATTTTGTCTCAGTATATCTCATTGCAGCCGGCGGGTCGCCATCTATTGAACCAAAGTTTCCTTGGCCAGAAATCAAAGGAAGACTCATTGAGAAATCTTGCACCAATCTTACAAGAGCGTCATACACTGATTGATCGCCATGTGGATGGTACTTACCAATTACATCTCCAACTATACGAGCGGATTTTCTAAATGGCTTTGCCCAGTCATATCCGCCTTTGTACATAGCGTATATAATTCTTCTATGAACCGGTTTAAGACCATCTCTTACATCTGGCAACGCCCTACTTACTATTACACTCATAGCATAAGATAAATAAGACGAACTCATTTCATCCTGTACAAATATAGGTTTGAAGGATTTATTATTTTTTAGGGTATTTTTTTCCATGTAAATCTAGAACGGAATTTCATCATCAAGATCGGAGTTGTCTTGATTAAGGTTGTCATTTGGGAGTGAACTTTTATTTTCAGATACTAAGTTACTGTTATTACTATTATTTCTACTATCTAACATTGTCAAACTGGAGTTGTACCCTTGTAATACAATTTCAGTAGAATATTTATCCTGACCTGAAGCTTCATCTTTCCATTTTCTTGTACTTAATTGACCCTCAACATAAACATTAGCGCCTTTTTTCAAATATTGTTGAACTACATTGACAAGGCCCTCGTTAAAAATAACTATTCTATGCCACTCAGTTTTCTCTTTTCTCTCTCCACTAGATTTATCTTTCCACGATTGACTTGTTGCTATGCTCAATCTCGCAACACTTTTGCCATTGACCATTTGTTTTATTTCAGGATCTGCGCCTAAACGACCTATTAATTGTACTTTATTTAAACTTCCAGCCATAATATTTATGAATAAATTTTGATTTTTAATAATAAAAAACCTTTTATTTATATCATATTTGATTAGTAAATATAAGGTGATTATTATTTAATGGAAAAAAAATGTTAAAAAAAATCGTTGTAAAAGGCGCTAAAGAACACAACTTAAAAAACGTTTCTCTAGAAATTCCAAAAGAGAAACTAGTTGTGATAACTGGTCTATCCGGATCGGGTAAATCTTCATTAGCATTTGACACAATATATGCAGAGGGTCAAAGAAGATATGTTGAAAGTCTTTCATCTTATGCAAGACAATTTTTAGATAAAATGAAAAAACCCAATGTGGATTTTATTGAAGGTTTAAGCCCAGCTATTTCTATTGAGCAAAAAAATACATCAAAAAATCCGAGGTCAACTGTTGCAACTGTAACAGAAATCTATGATTATATGAGAGTTTTATTTGCAAGAGTTGGCGTCCCATACTCACCTTTTACCGGTAAGCCAATAAAATCTCAGCCGATTAGTGAAATGGTTGATAAAATTAAAAAACTTCCAAAAAACTCAACTATTTACTTATTGTCTCCAATTGTAAGGGGAAGGAAAGGTGAATACAAAAAAGAAATCTTAAATTTTAAAAAAAGAGGTTTTTCAAAAATAAAGGTTGATGGCAAGTATCTCAATATTGACGAATTTCCTGATTTAAATAAAAAAGTAAAACACGATATCTCAATTATTGTGGACAGAATTATTTTAAATTCTAATTTAGGAAATAGATTGGCTGATAGTGTTGAAACTGCAGTAAATTTATCTGATGGTATATTAATTGTAGAGTACGAAAATGAAACACTGCCGAAAAAATATAGAAAAAAGGAAACTATCATTTTTTCATCTAAATTTTCATGTCCTGAAAGTGGTTTCACAATTGAAGAAATTGAACCAAGACTATTCTCCTTTAATTCTCCCTATGGTGCGTGTGAGGAATGTGAGGGGATTGGACATAATTTAAATGTTGACCCAAATTTGGTAATTTCTGATCCTAAAAAAAGCCTTCAAGATGGAGCGATAGAACCTTGGTCGAAATCAACATCCCTCTATTATGCACAAACAGTAGCTTCTTTAGCAAAACACTATAAAATTTCACTAGCTGATCCTTGGAAAAAAATCCCTAAAAAAATTCAAGATATTATTTTATACGGTTCTGATGATGAAGAAATTAAGTTTTCTTATGACGATGGTTACGAAGTTTATACTACAAAAAAAACTTTTGAAGGTGTTATTAATAATTTGGAAAGACGATATCTTGAAACAGACAGTGAGTGGAAAAGAGAAGAAATTTCTCAATATCAAAGTGAAACAAATTGTGAAAAATGCAAAGGTATGAGATTAAAAGATGAAGCTCTTTGCATAAAGATTAATTCCTTAAATATAAGCCAAGTTACAGATAAATCAATTGATGAAGCTCAAAAATGGTTTTCAAATTTAGATAATTTTTTAAACGAGAAAGAGAATAAAATTGCTCAACACATTTTAAAAGAAATAAATGAAAGGCTAAACTTTTTATTAAATGTAGGTCTGAATTATTTAACTCTTTCAAGAGAGTCTGGAACCTTATCCGGCGGGGAAGCACAAAGGATAAGGTTAGCGTCTCAAATAGGTTCGGGTTTAACTGGAGTATTATATGTTTTAGATGAGCCATCAATTGGTTTACATCAAAGAGATAACAAAAAATTAATTGCTGCATTAAAAAAATTAAGAGATTTAGGAAACACTGTTATTGTAGTTGAGCATGATATAGAAACAATGGAAAGCTCAGATCATATTATTGATATTGGTCCTGAAGCTGGTCTAAAAGGAGGGCAAATAGTTGCCGAAGGTGGAGTAAAACAAATAATTAAAAATGAAAAAAGTATAACTGGAAATTACTTATCTGGAAAAAAATTTATTGGAATTCCAAAAAAAAGAAGAACTGCTAAAAACGGAAGGTTTATAGAAATTAGTGGTGCAAGTGGAAATAATTTAAAAAAAGTAGATTTAAAAATTCCTGTTGGTACTTTTACTTGTGTCACTGGTGTATCTGGTAGTGGTAAATCAACACTAATTCTTCACACTCTTTATAATGCTTTTAATCTAATACTTAATAAAAACAAAAGTAGAAAAGTTCCCAAAGCATTTACTGGATTTAAAGGAACAGAATTAATTGATAAAATTATAGATATTGACCAATCCCCTATTGGGCGAACTCCAAGATCAAATCCAGCGACGTATACAGGAGCTTTTGGTCCTATTAGAGAATGGTTTTCTGGATTACCAGAGTCAAAAGCTAGAGGATATAAAGTTGGAAGATATTCTTTCAATGTAAAAGGAGGAAGGTGTGAAACTTGTGAAGGCGATGGTGTTTTAACATATGAGATGCATTTTTTACCAGATGTATTTATACCTTGTGATACTTGTAAGGGTGCAAGATATAATAGAGAGACTTTGGAAATTAGATTTAAAGGTAAAAATATAGCAGATGTTTTAGACATGACTGTGGACGAAGGTTGTGAATTTTTTGAAAATATTCAAAGTATTAAGTCTAAACTCATTACTTTAAAACATGTAGGTCTCGGGTATATGAAAATAGGTCAGCAAGCGACAACTTTATCGGGCGGAGAAGCTCAAAGAATTAAACTAGCTAAAGAATTATCAAAGAGACCGACTGGCAGAACTCTATATATTTTGGATGAGCCCACAACTGGATTGCACTCACATGATATAAAAAAATTATTAGAGATTTTGCAAGCATTTGCAAACACTGGGAATACAGTGGTTGTGATCGAACATAATTTAGATGTAATTAAAACAGCAGATCATATAATTGATATGGGTCCTGAGGGTGGAGTTAACGGTGGAAGAATTATTGCCGAGGGAACACCTGAAAAAGTATCAAACGTAAAAGAGAGCTATACTGGTAAATTTATTAAGGAAATAATTGGTAATGGCTCAATGAAAAAGACTGCTTAATAAACTAATTTATGTTATGATGAATCATGTTTAGTATTTTACAATCCTTGTCTAAAACCGTGCATTTGTCCTTAGGTATAGCTATATCTCTTTTATTAGGTTTGCATTTTTTAGGCGACGGATTCGTATTTGACCGATATTTTTTTAGCTGGTTATTTAGATATTTACATGTATTGACTGGGACAATGTGGATTGGACTATTATGGTACTTTAACTTTGTACAAATACCTTCAATGCCGAACATACCTGATGAACAAAAACCAGCAATAGGAAAAGTTATAGCGCCAAAGGCGTTATTTTGGTTTAGATGGGCAGCTTTAGGAACAATAATAACTGGCTTAATAGTTTCATATTTACAAGGATACGTTCATCAAGCAATGATTTTAGGTATAGGAAGCGGAGATCCAAAAACAACAGCTATAGGAATTGGAATGTGGTTAGGAATTATAATGGCGTATAATGTCTGGTTTGTAATATGGCCCAACCAAAAAAAAGCTTTGGGAATTGTTGAAAGTGATCCAGAAGAAAAAGCTAAATCAGCTAAAACGGCTATGATATTCTCTAGATTAAATACTTTGTTGTCTTTGCCAATGTTACTATCAATGGTTGCTGCACAAAACCTTTATTAATTAAGGAAGAATTTTTTCCTCTTCTTTTTCCAGAGTTTTATAGCTAACTTTAAAAAACTTTAATATTGGAGAAGCCACAAATATAGATGAATAAGTACCAATAAGAACACCAAGTATCATTGCAAAAGAAAATCCTTTTAATATTTCACCCCCTAAAACATAAATTGATACTAGAGCTAACAGAGTAGTTATCGAAGTAATGATTGTTCTGGCTAATGTCTCATTTATTGATATATTGGCAATGTCACTAATGCTTATTTTTGTATATTTAAACAAATTTTCTCTTATACGGTCATAAATCACTACTGTATCATTCATCGAATAACCAACAATAGTCAACACAGCTGCTATTATCGACAAATTAATTTCTAAAGATAAAACTGAGAAAATACCTAAAGTAATAACTATATCGTGAAATAATGCAATAATTGAACCTACACTAAATTGCCATTCAAACCTTATCCAAATGTAAAATAGCATTGCTGCTAAAGCAAGTGATATAGCTAAAACTGATGACTCTAATAATTCAGCACTCACTTTTGGACCTACATTTTCTACTCTTCTAAAATCAACTTCAGAATTTAAATTTCTAGATAAGTTTTCTTTTATTTTTGGAATCAAATCGCTGTTGTTAATATTTTTTTGTTCAACTTTAATTAGATAATCTCCATCTTTTCCAAAATTTTTAACATTTACATCTCCTAAATTCATTGATTTTAAAGAGTTTCTAATAGAAGATGTTTCTACGGATGTTGAAGTTCTTAATTCTATTAAGGTGCCACCTTTAAAATCGATACCATAATTTAAACCTTTAAATATTATAAAAATAAGACTCAAAATAAAAAAAATTATTGAAACAACATTTGCTTTTTTAAATTTAGAAACGAAATTAATGTTCTTAATCATTATATTTTTATCTCTTTATTGTTACCTCTTAAAACTATCATTGAAGTCAAATGTCTAGCTAAAAAATATGCAGTAAATAGTGTTGTTATAATTCCAATACCTAAAGTAATTGCAAATCCTTTTACTGGCCCTGATCCAAAAGCAAATAATATAATTGCTGCAATCAATGTAGTAATATTTGCATCAAGCACTGTAATTTTAGCTTTGGAATAACCAATGTCGAAAGCATGAATTATTGATTTTTCTGTTTTTAATTCTTCTTTAATTCTCTCAAAAATTAAAACATTTGCATCTACTGCCATACCTACTGTAAGAATTATACCTGCTATTCCTGGTAAAGTAAGTGTGGCTTCAAGTATGGTTAAAACACCTACCAACATTAACAAATTCGCAATAAGTGCAGTATTAGCTATTAATCCAAAAATTCTATATTTATAAAACATAAATAATATTACTAATATAAAACCTACTATTAATGATGTGAGGCCCGATTTTATAGAGTCCTCACCCAGATCAGGTCCAACTGTTCTTTCTTCAACAACTATTAAAGGTGTAGGTAGAGCTCCAGATCTGAGTAATAGAGCTAGATCGGTTGCCTCTTGAAAACTAAAGTTTCCGGAGATCATACCATTACCAGAAGTTATTGGTTCGTTAATGTTTGGAGCACTAATTATTTTTCCATCTAAAACTATAGCTAACCTTCTTCCAACATTGTCTGTTGTAGCTCGACCGAATTTTTGAGAACCAACTCTATCCAAAGTAAATGAAACAACCGGTTCTCTATTTTGATTTTGTATACTCGGTTGTGCATCAATTAAATTTTCGCCGCTCATTACAATTTTTTTACTAATTTTGAGAGTTTCTCCAGTTTCTGAAATTAGCTCATCAACGCCAAATTCGGCATTGTCGTTCACAAGTCTAAAATTAAGCTTTGCAGTTTTTCCTAGTAATTTTTTTATTCTTTCAGGATCTTTTAAGCCAGGTAACTCAACTAAAATTCTTTTTTCCCCACGTTGCAAAATAGTTGGCTCTTTAGTTCCAACATCGTCTATTCTTCGTCTAACAATTTCTATAGATTGTTTAAGGGCTGAGTTATTAATTGTGAGCAAACCATATTTTGAAAAAAAAATCTTAATATTTTTATTTTTTTCCTCATGGTCTAATTCAAAAGATCTATAATTATCTATATACGGGTTTACTAAATTATCTTTTTTTGAATAAAATAATAATTCAAACTTTTCTGGGTCATTTAAAGTAAAAGATAATGAATTATTATTTATTTTAAAATTTAAATATTTAAGACCATTTTCTTTTAGTAGCTTTTTAACAGGAAGAACTTTTGATTGAATCCTTTCTTTAATAAGATCATCAGATTTAATTTCTAATAGTAAATATGATCCACCTTGTAAATCAAGCCCAAGATTTACTTTTTTATCAAAAATTAAATTATCTTTTGTTTGAAAGTTAAGAATAGAAAAAACTGAAATAAAAAAGAAAATAAAATAAATTAAGATTATATTTATTTTTGAAAAATTTAACACGAAAAAGAATTATTTTTTCTTTTCTTCTTTTTTAAGTAAACTAGTTATTGTGGATCTAATTATTTGTACCTTTGTGCCCTCACCTATTATCACTTCTATCCTATCATCTTCCATCACACGGTCTACCACACCAATTATTCCACCAGAGGTTATAACTTCATCACCTCTTTTTAGGGAATCGACCATGGCCTTGTGATCCTTTACTCTTTTTTGTTGAGGTCTGATTAAAAAAAAGTAAAAAATTACAAATATTAATATTAAAGGTATAAATTGTGCAATTCCTTGTCCGCTCATCAAGAGACAATTATAATAAATAAATTAGATAAACAAGTTAATTTTTATCAAATTTTATCTAAATTATTCATATATTTTTTTAGCGCTTTTGGAATTGTAACCGATCCATCTTCGTTTTGATTATTTTCTAATAATGATATCATTAGTCTTCCAACAGCTAATCCTGAACCATTTAAAGTACAAACAAATTCTTTACCCTTTTTAGATTTATATTTAGTACCCATTCTTCTAGCTTGAAACGTTCCACAAGATGAGCAGCTTGAAATTTCTCTATATTTATTTTCTGAAGGTATCCAGGCCTCAATGTCATAAGTTTTCTCAGCACTAAATCCCATATCACCACTAGATAATAATATAATTTGGAAAGGAATTTCTAACTTTTCTAGTATCTTTTTTGCACAGTTTAACATTCGATCTAGCTCTGTGTAAGTGTCTTTAGGTTCAACTACACTTACTAGTTCAACTTTATAAAATTGATGTTGTCTGATCATACCTTTAGTATCTTTTCCATAACTTCCAGCCTCTTTACGAAAACATGGGGTTGAAGCTACAAATCTTTTGGGCAATTTTTCGTTTTCTATTAATGATTTTCTTACTAAATTAGTCAAAACAACTTCAGCGGTTGGAATTAAATATTTTTTTTGATCTGAGCTTTCAGATTTAATTTCAAATTGATCTTCCTCGAATTTTGGTAGTTGTCCTGTTCCAAACATTACATCCTCATTTACTATTAAAGGTGGAGAAATCTCAATATACTTAAATTCAATAGTATGCACATCTAACATAAAGTTTATTAAGGCTCTTTCAAGTAAAGCAAATTTATTTTTTAAAACTACAAACCTAGAGCCTGACAATTTAGTTGAGGTATCAAAATCTATTTCGTCAGAGCCAAGTTCAACATGAGATTTAATTTTAAATGGAAATTTCTTTATATTACCAAATTTTTCTATCAGTTTATTTGATTTTTCATCTTTTCCAATAGGTACATCATCTAAAGCTAAATTCGGCATTATATGTAATAATTTATTCAGTTTTTTTTGAGAGAGTATTTGTGCATTAGATATTGCTAATATTTTTTGAGATATTTTTTTTGACTTTTCAAAATTTTTCTTTTCCTTAGACTTTGAAAGTATTTTTTTCTCTTGTTCTAAATTTTCTTTTTCGCTTATAAGTTTTCTATTCTTATTATCCAAATCTATAAATAAATCTGTTTTAAAGTCAAAATTTCTTTCTGAAAATTTTTTTTTATACTTTTCTAAATTTTTTCTTAAATCTTTAAGGTCATGCATCTTCTATATTTTCCATTTCTCTTTTTTTTTCAGTAAATCTTACTGTGAATATTGACAATTCATAAAGTAATAATAAAGGTATTGCTAGTCCAACTTGTGTAACTGGATCTGGTGGCGTTAATATAGCAGCTATGGTAAATATAATAACAATTACATATCTTCTTCTTTTTCTTAAATAATCGGAGTTAACAACTCCGATTCTTGCTAATAAATTTAATAGTATTGGTAGTTGAAAACTTATACCAAAAGCAAAAATTAGTCTCATAATTAATGAAAGGTACTCGTTGACTTTTGCCTCAAGTTGTATGGGTAGACTTGAGTTAGATCCTAATGTTTCAAAAGATAAAAAAAACTTTATTGCCAAAGGCATAACCAAATAATAAACAAGAAGTCCTCCTAAAAGAAAAAGAATTGGTGTTGAAATAAGATATGGAAGTATGGCTTTTTTTTCATTTTTATAAAGACCTGGTGCAATAAATTTGTAAATTTGAACTAATAAAACTGGACTACCTATAAAAATTGCAGAAAAAAAAGCAACTTTTATATAAGTTATAAATGTTTCATGTAGAGCTGTAAAAATTAGACGCCTAGAATTTTTGTCATCTTTAACTGCATCAGCATACGGTTCAACTAAAAAATTATATATATGCTCAGCAAAAAAATAAGAGATGACAAATACAACAAAAATAAAAATTAATGAATTTAATAGTCTAGATCGTAACTCAACAAAGTGACTTGTAAATGAATTACTATCAGCCATTTTTATCTTTGTTTTTCTTAATTTTATCGTTTTTAGGTACCAGATCTTCTTCTAAATCTACTTTTTCTGTAACTGCTGAAACTTCTTTTTGAAAATTACTTAAAGTATTTTTAAACTTTCCTATGTAGGAGCCAATTTTTTTTAAAGCTATTGGAAATTCTTTTGGACCCAAGACTAATATTGCAATGATTACTACTGATAAAATCTCTAACCATCCAATTTGAGGCATTTTAATTACTTGTTTTCAGAGTCAGAATTATCCGACTTTGACTTGTCGTCTTGATTATTGGTTGATGTATCATCGGACATACCTTTTTTAAAACTTTTTATGCCTTTAGCTACATCACCCATCAAACTTGATATCTTCCCTCTACCAAAGAGGAGAACAACAAGCACAACGACTATAGCAATTTGCCAGAAACTAATTCCCATAATTTTTAATTATATACAATAAAAAGACTTAAATAAATATGTTTATTTTTCATCTTCAGGAGCTTTTTTTATTGCATCGTCAATATCTTGATAAATATTCTGCTTTTCAATTATAGACTGTTCTTTGAAAAATTTTCCTGTTCCAAAAATTGATTTATCTATGCTAGATGTATCAATAAGTCCAGCTGAACCTAACTCATCCACTGTTGGCAGATCAGACAACTTTTGAATATTAAAATGATTTAAAAAATTTTCTGTTGTGGCGTACTGAATAGGTCTACCAGGAACATCTTTACGGCCTGCCGGTCTAACCCAGTCTAGTTCAAGCAAAATTTCTAAAGTATTTGAAGCAAAAGATACTCCCCTGATTTCCTCAATTTCAGATCTAGAAACTGGCTGATGATAAACAATTATTGCAAGAGTCTCTATTGTTGCTTTTGATAATTTCTTATGAGTAGATTTTTGTAAAGCCATTAATTTTGAAAGATCATCTGCAGTTCTAAAAGACCATCTATTTTTTATACAAACTAAATTAATGCCTCTTTTTTTATAAGTTGATTGAAGATTTTCTAAAATTTTTTTTAAATTTGATGAGGTTTGAATTCTTTTCTCCATAGTCTCAATATCTAAAGGCTCGGATGCAGCAAATAAGATCGCTTCAACTTGTCTTTCAAGTTTTGATGGAGAGGTTGGAAAATCGATTATATTATTTTTTTTCTTGTTTTTCATATCAAGATTTTTTGATCATTAGCTTATCAAATAATTTTCTTTGTGAAACTGATATAATACCCTCTCTAGTTAACTCAAGACTTGCAGCAAAAATTCCAGCTATGCCAGTTCTTTTCATTTTATTAGAGGAGTAAAACTTCGGAATTAATTCAAATATATTTTTCCAATCACTTATGGTATTTAAATTTTTTCTTATCAATTTAATTCCTTCTTCTGTTGTGAACACTGGTAATTTTGGAATACTAATATTTTGAAAAGTTTTTTGCATTTGAATACTAGAATAAGTTTTTAGTAGTTCATAGAGAGAAACATCGTAAACAGGCGTATTTATAGATCTTATTCCACCCTTCATACCTCTTGTAAAAATATGAACACCCAGTCTTTTTTTTTGAAGCATCTGATCAGATAATAAACGAATTAATTCCAATTTTTTTAATTGTAATTTTAATTTTTCTGCTACTTCTAATGCTTTAAAGTCATCTTCATCATCCTCAGGCAATAATAATTTAGATTTTAGATAAGCCAGCCAAGTAGCCATTAATAAAAATTCAGTAGCTATTTCTAAGTTTAAATTTTCATGTTTCTTTATAAGCTCTAAAAATTGGTCTGCTAATTTGGTAATTGAAATTTCCGCCAAATCTACTTTTTGAGTTTTTGCTAAGTCAAGAAGAACTTCTAATGGGCCACTATAATTTGGTATATCAACTGATATTTGATTTAATTTTTTTGATTCCATAGATAATTTTACCCTAAAAATTTGAAAAATTCTGAAGTTTTTTTAGAAGTAAATTTATCTATATATGGCAACGATTTAATCAATTTGAAGTTGTCGCGTGTATTTCCTGCGCAATATAGAACAAGGTTGCAGCCAGCATCAATTGATTTTTTAGCATTTGTTACTAAATCAAATTTAAGAGCTTTCATCGAAATATCATCGGATAAAAGAATTCCTTTAAATTTTAATTTTTTTCTTATAATTTTTTTAATGATTTTTTTAGAAAATGTAGCAACATTTTTTTTATCAAGTTTCGAATAAAGAATATGGGCTGTCATAGCAAATTTAGCATTAGATAATCTAAATGGATAAAAATCTATTTTTTCCAATTTTTTTAAACTTAAATTAACCCTAGGCATTTTTTTATGGCTATCTGCGGTAGCAGCACCGTGACCTGGGATATGTTTTACTATTCCAGCAATTTTATTTAAATTTAAATACTTTATAGTTAGCTGTCCTAGCTTTTTTACAATTTTTTTATTTTTTGAAAAACTTCGATTTCCAATAATATAATGTGTATTATTTCTCAAAACATCGAGGACAGGAATAGTATTTATATTTATACCTAATTCACTAAGTGTTTTTCCCAATGAACTTAAATAATGTTTAAAAATTTTTAAACAAAACTCTTTGTTTGTATGAAATAAATCACCAAAAAAGTTTGATGAAATATTGTGATTAATTACATCTCTTAATCTAGAAACTCTTTCACCCTCTTCGTCTATTAAAATTGGAAATTTTTTATTCTTTGTTATGTTTTGAATTTCAGCAGTTAAATTTTTTATTTGATGCAAAGATCTTAAATTTCTCTTAAATAAAATTACTCCCCATGGTTTTTCTTTAGATAAGAGAATTTTTTCCATTCTTGAAAGTTTTGTGCCCTTTAGGCTGACTATCAAAGCTTTTCTATTCATTTATTTTAGTAAATTCCAAAAACTTCTTTTCTTTTTATCATTAGTTTTATTTTCAATAGAGTTATTAAATTCTATTATATTATTAGTATCATTTGCCAGTATTGGTAAATTAGTAATTTTATTTTTTAATATTTCATCAATATTCGAACGATTGTAATGCTTGATATTGATATTTATATTAGAAGAGTAATACTTATAAATAGTGAAAATAAAACAGATAATAGCTAACAACATTAGTATATTTAAGATTTTATGCATTACATTTTTTCAGGTAGTGAAACACCAAGTATTTTCATTCCGTTTTTGATCACTAAAGCAATTAAATAGATAAAAATTAGTGACTCAGCTCTTTTTATTTTGCCATTATCAATAAATCTAAAATTATTATCCTCGTTTCCTTTGCTCCAATATGAATGAAATAAAGTAGAAAGTTCATATAAGTAAAAAGGAATTTTATGAGGTTCTAATTTGTATGCTGCTGACTCAATTACCTTTGGCCACTCAAATATTTTTCTAATTATTTTTTTTTCATATTCATTAGGGGAAAATGAACTAGCAGTTACAAAAATGTTATCTTCTAAATTTTTTTTTAACAATCTAATAATTGAATTAATCCTAGCGTATGCGTATTGTACATAGTATACAGGATTATCTTTTGTTTTTTCTTTTACTTTTTCGAAATCAAAATCTAGTTCAACGTCATTACTTCGGTTCAACATCATAAATCTAATAGAATCCTTATTGACCTCATTTAGTAAATCCTGGGCAGAAATAAAATCACCTGCTCTTTTTGACATTTTGAATGGTTTTCCTTTTTTGTAAAGTTTAACTAATTGACAAACTTTACAATTAAGTTTTACTTTTTTATCAGATATTGCTGAAACAGCGGCAGATATTCTTTTTATATACCCAGTGTGATCTGCTCCAAGAATATTTATTAACTTATCAAATTTTCTATTAATTTTATCAGAGTGATAAGCGACATCATTAGCAAAATATGTCCAAGAACCATCATTCTTTTGAAGTGCTCTATCTGAGTCATCTCCGAACTCAGTAGATTTAAAAATAAGTCTTTTTACTTTTTTCCAATCTTTTGAAGGCTCACCTTTAGGAGGATCCAGAAAGCCTTCTTGCACATATTTTTTACTTTTTAGTTTTTCTACTATTTTTGTTACTAAATCATTTTTTACAATTTCACTTTCAGAGAAAAAATGATCATGAGTAATTCCAAGATTTTTCAAGTCATTTTTAATTAAAGTCATAGAGCATTCTAAAGAAAGTTTTTTCAATAGGTCAAAACATTCATCAAAATTATCCAGTTTAATTTTTTCGTTATCAGATATTTTTTTAGCTATTTCTTTAATGTATTCTCCAGGATATAAATCTTTATTTAAAGGAAATTTTTCTTTAAATTTTAATTCTCTTATTCTGAAATAAACTGACTTTATAAAATTCTTTATTTGACTCCCGTAGTCATTAATATAATACTCTTTAGTTACTTTATTGCCATTAAATAATAATAAATTAGATAAAACATCTCCAAAAATTGCTCCTCTGCAATGACCTACATGCATTGGACCTGTTGGATTAGCGGAAACAAATTCAATATTATATTTAAAATTGGATTTTTTAGATCCATAAGTTTTTTTATTATTTAATATTTCATTAATATTTATTGCCAATCCCTCGTTGGATAATTTTATATTTAAAAACCCTGGACCTGCTATTTCAATTTTTTGGAAATGATCAATATTTTCAAGTAATAAACTTTTAATATTTTTAGCTAAATTATTTGGATTAGTCTTATTATCTTTGGACAAGACTAAGGAAATGTTAGTTGATAAATCAGCATTAAAATGATCGGGAGGAACTTCTAAATTAATATTTCTTAAATTTTCAAAATTTTTTAGTTTAAGAGAATTTTTATTATTTAAAACTAGGTTGTTAATTCTCGAAAGATATTTGTCAAATATGTTCATTTAATTCTTTTATATAGATTTATTGCATATCTATCAGTCATACCAGCTATAAAATCGCAAATTGATCTGGCAATATTCGATTTATCATACTTACTAACATTTATATATATTACTGGATTTTTCATTATCGAAGAGAATAATTTATTAATAATTTTTTTTCCCTGATTTGTGCTGGTTAAAACTTTTTTGTGATAATACATTTTTCTTCTTAAAAAATTTTTAATTTTAATATCAAATTTTTTCATATTTTTTGAAAAAGTAACAATTGGGTACTCACATTTGTAAACATCATCTAAATTTTTAATTTTAAAATTTTGAATATTTTTCTTCGTAGTATCAATTATATCCTTTACCATTTCATTTATAATTTCTCTTATAATTTGTCTTACTATTAAATCTATAGAATGATATTTAATCCTTTTTTTATGTTTTAATATAATATTTTTTAAAATTGGAATTTTCTCTAAATCTTTAAGTTTAAATAAGTTTGAATTTAAACCATCTTCGAGATCGTGGCTATTATATGCTATATCGTCAGATATCGAGGCAATTTGTGCCTCAAGTGATGGACTGAGTGAAAACTTAATTTTATTTTGAAAATAATTATTACCTAAAATTTTATTGTATTTTTTTGAATTTTTTATAGGACCATTATGTTTTAATAAACCGTCAAGAGTTTCAAAAGTTAAGTTCAGCCCCTTAAACTCATAATATCTATTTTCCAAAAAAAGAATTGTTCTGATAGTTTGAACATTATGATCAAAACCACCAAATTTTTTCATGCAATTGTTAAGAGCATCTTCGCCGGCATGTCCAAAAGGAGTGTGTCCTAAATCATGAGCTAAACTAATTGTCTCACACAAGTCCTCATTTAAATTAAAAAATTTAGATAATGTCCTAGCTATTTGGGCTACTTCTAAAGAGTGAGTAATTCTTGTTCTGAAATGATCTCCTGAGGTATTAATAAATACCTGGGTTTTATGTTTCAGTCTTCTAAAAGCTGTGGAATGTATTATTCTATCTCTATCTCTTTGGAAATCAGTTCTTAAACGAGTTTTTTTTTCTTTAAAAAACCTTCCTTTCGATTTCAGTGGAACTGCTAGTTTAGATAATGATTTGATTGATTTTTTTTGCATGCTTACTATATAGATTATATACTAGATAATTATGGAAAAAAAATTAGAATTTACTGACAAAGCAAAGAGCCAGATTGAAAAAATCACCAATAGTGAAGATAAAAAATATTTTAGAATTACCGTTCAGGGCGGAGGTTGTTCAGGATTTAAATATAATTTTAGCTTTGATAATAAAAAGGAGAAAGATGACTTTTTGTTTGACCTAACTATAATAGATAGAACTTCATTAGATATAATTGCCGGTTCAACAGTAGATTTTAAAAAGGAAATGATTGGTGAGTCTTTTGTAATTAATAATCCTAAAGCGTCTTCCTCATGTGGATGCGGATTATCATTTTCAGTGTAATGAAAATAATTTCTTGGAATGTTAATTCGGTTAGAGCAAGAGTGAACAATATTAAAGATTATATAAAGCTTGCTAAACCTGATATTTTACTCCTTCAAGAAATTAAAACTCAAAATGAAAATTTTCCTTTTGAAGAATTTTCAAAGATTGGGTATGAATCTTATGTTAATGGTCAAAAAAGTTATAACGGCGTTGCTATAATTTCAAAAATTGAAATAAAAAATATAGAGAAAAATTTTATAAATGATAACTTTAAACAATCTAGAATAATTACTGCTGAATTAAAATTAAAAAAAAAGGAGATAGAACTAATAAATATTTATGTTCCAAATGGAAATCCTGTAGATACAGAAAAATATGAATATAAAAAAGATTGGTTAAAAAAATTTATTTCAAATATAAAAAAAAAAATTCAAAGAAAGTCAAATATTCTTATCGCCGGAGATTTTAATATTATTCCTGAAGAAATAGATGTTCATGACTTTAAAAGATATGAAAACGATGCCTTAGGTAGATTGGAAATTAGAAAAAAATACAGAGAACTAATTAACTTAGGCTTTAGAGATGTTTATAGATTTAAAAATAAAACAAAACAAGAGTATACCTTTTGGGACTACTTTGCTGGATCCTGGCAAAAAAATTATGGCATGAGAATAGATCATTTTTTAATTTCAAACAATTTAATTGAGAATATCAAATCAATTAATATAAATAAAAAACCAAGATCTAAAGAAAAACCATCTGATCACACACCAATCGAACTTGAAATTATTTAACTCTACCGTATATATCTTGATATCTAACTATATCAGTTTCTTTTAAAATTGATCCTAATTGAGCTTCAATTATTTTTACCGGTTTCTTGTATGGATTTTCTATCCTGTGAATAGATTTAACCGGTATAAAAATAGTTTCATTAGTTTTTAAAAAAAATTTTTTTCTATTCAGAGTTATTTTTGGGGTTCCTTGAGTTACAACCCAATGTTCAGAACGATGAAAGTGCTTTTGAAGGCTTAAAATTCCTTTGGATTTTACATAAAGTTCTTTAATTAAAAAATTTTTCCCGTTGTATAAATTTGTATACCTACCCCAAGGTCTGTAAAAAATATTTTTCTTTTTTTGATATTTAGCCTTTAATTTATCATAGATTTTGCAAATTTCTTTCCAGCTACCTAGGTCAGACCAGGGTATATTTAAATTTATAGCATTTATATCTTTTGACTTTTCTAATATTGCATAATCAAAAGAAATTGTCTTACATTTTAAAAAGTGATTTTTATTTAAATAATAAACATTATTTTTAATTTTCGATTTATTTACAGAATTTAAGCAACAATTAAAGTTTTTGTTTTGATATTTCTTGAAGTTATTAATTATTGATTTTTTTGTAAGGAAAAACATTCCTGAATTCCAATAAGCATTTTTTTTAATGATTTTTTTTGCTTTTTCTAGATTTGGTTTTTCAATAAATTTTGAAACCTTATAATTATTTTTAGCCCGTTTTGATAAAAAATAACCAAAATCAGATGAAGGGTAAGTAGGCTTAATGCCAAATATAAAGATATTTTTATCTGTTAGGTATTTTTGATGTTTTTTGATGGATTTATTAAACAAATTTGTTTTCTCAATTAAATGATCTGATGTTAAAAAAATTAAGGGTTGGTTCTCAGGTATTTCTTCTATTAAAGCTGAACTGAGTATAGCAGGAGCAGTATTTCTTTTTGCTGGTTCAAGGATAATTTTATATCTCTTAAAACCTTTTAATTTTAAATGTTTTTTTATTTCTGATATATATTTTTTATTAGTACTTACTATTGGATAATCAAAAATAGAATCTTTTATTCTCTCAAGAGTTTTTCCGAATAGTGTCCAATTTCCAAAATTGATAAACTGCTTTGGTTGATGATGTTTTTTATTAGACCAGAGTCTTGTACCAGAACCTCCACATAAAATTACTGGACGTATTTTCATTAAATTTTCGAATATTCTTTAACTTCTTTTTTCTTACCTGGATGAGTTGGAGCACCTAGATAAGCAGGTCCTACAGTTTGAGCATATTTCCAAATCGTTCCCGATCCAAAACTTGATTTTTTTTCTTTCCATTTTTTTCTTCTAGCTTTCAATTGTGCGCTAGTAAGCCTTACATTAATTAACCCTTTTTTTGCATCTATATCTATTACATCTCCATTTTTAAGAAGTGCTATCGGGCCACCCATTGCAGCCTCTGGGCCAACGTGACCAACACAAAAACCTCTAGTAGCTCCTGAAAACCTTCCATCAGTTATAAGTGCAACTTTTTCACCTTTACCTTGTCCATAAATAGCTCCAGTTGTTGAAAGCATTTCTCTCATTCCTGGCCCACCTTTTGGACCTTCGTATCTGATTATTATTACATCACCGTCCTTATATTTTTTTGTCTGTACTGCTTTCATTGCATCTTCTTCATTATCAAAACATCTAGCTTTACCTGTAAATTGTAATTTTTTTAATCCTGCAATTTTTACAATTGCTCCGTCTGGAGCTAAATTACCTTTTAGTCCAACAACTCCACCATCTGGAGAGAGTGGGTTATTATATTCTCTTAAAACTTTTTGATTAGTATTAAACTTAATATTGGCTAAATTTTCTTTCATAGTTTTACCAGTAACTGTCATACACTGACCATGAATGTATCCCCCGTCATATAAAGTTTTTAATAACATCGGAACACCGCCAGCTTCCCACATATCTTTTGCAACGTATTTTCCTCCAGGTTTTAAATCAGCAAGATAAGGAGTTTTTTTAAATATTTTTGCAACATCCATTAAATCAAATTTTACTCCTATCTCATTAGCAAGTGCAGGTAAATGAAGAGCTGCATTAGTGGAGCCTCCAGTTGCAGCCACTATTGTTGCTGCGTTTTCTAAAGAATTTTTAGTTACAATTTCTCTTGGTTTAATTTTTTTTTCTAATAAATTCATAACTGCTTGACCACTTTCATAGGCATATTTATCTCTTTCCTCATAAGGGGCTGGTGTTCCAGCTGAATAAGGTAAAGCCAATCCTATCGCTTCAGATACACACGCCATTGTGTTAGCTGTAAATTGACCTCCGCAAGCCCCAGCACTTGGACAAGCTACTAATTCTAATTCTCTTAATTCTTCAGAAGACATTTTGCCTGAGGAATGTTTACCTACTGCTTCAAACACATCTACAACGGTAACATCTTTTCCTTTAAATTTTCCTGGTAAAATTGATCCACCATAAATAAACACACTTGGCACATTCAATCTTAACATAGACATCATCAAGCCTGGAAGAGATTTATCACATCCAGCGATTCCAACTAGAGCATCATAACAATGTCCTCTCACTGTCAGTTCTGCTGAATCAGCTATGACTTCTCTTGAAATTAAAGATGATTTCATTCCCTCATGACCCATGGCAATACCATCTGTTACGGTTATCGTACAAAATTCTCTTGGCGTTCCACCAGATTGTTTGACTCCTTTTTTAACAGACTGTGCCTGTCGCATTAAAGCTGTATTGCAAGGTGCAGCTTCGTTCCAGGTGGATACTACTCCTACAAACGGCTTCGCTACATCCTGTTCGGTTTCTCCCATTGCATAGTAAAAAGATCTATGTGGAGCTCTATCTGGGCCTAAAGAAGTATGACGACTTGGTAGTTTTTTTTTATCAATTTTAGACATTTAATTAATACTAGATACAATACTTCTTAATTTTTCATCTTCAATAGTTAATTCTTTAACTAAATTTTTATCATTTTGTACTATTTCTTTAGGTGCATTTGTCACATAAGCCTTATTTTTAAGCTTATTATTTAAACTAGTTATTTTATTATTAATTGTCTCAATTTTTTGTAAAATTCTCTCTTTTTGAGATCCTAAATCCACACCCTCACTAAAATTTAATGAAAGTTTTTCTTTAAGAACTAAGATATCTATTGAATTTTTATCTCTTATCTTTGTTGTAAGGACATTATTTACTCTACCAACCTGCTTTATCAAATTTATATTTTTATTTACCAATCTGTTTAATTTCCCTGATTTATCTTCAAAAAATATGTCACAATATAATTTTGGCGTAATTTTTAACTCTGCTTTAGTAGATCTAATGTTAGAAATTATTTCAATTAAATCATTTATATTATTTTGATTTTTGCTAAATTTATTAATTACCTTCAAATCTGGCCAACTGGAACTAATTAAATAATTATTGAAAATTTTTTTATAAGCATTTAAAGACCACAAGTTCTCAGTGAAAAAAGGAATAAAAGGATGAAGAATTCTTAGAATATTTGCCATCATAAATGATGAGAAGGCTTTAGCTTCTCTAATTTCATTTTTATTTTTTGAATTAAAAATAGGTTTTAAGAACTCTAAATACCAATCGCAATAAGAATGCCAAACAAATTGATATGCATATCTAGCAGCCTCATCGAACCTAAATATTTCAATATTTTTTGTGATTAAATTTTGTGTTTTTATAAATTCGTTGTAAATCCAATGGTTTATTGGAAGTTTAATTGAGGTCAAATTTATTTTTTTATTTAATTTACAATTATTAAGTTTTAAAAAATTATTTGCGCTCCAAATTTTTGTTATAAAGTTTCTATTTCCAGTAACTCTATCTTTTGATAATTTTACATCTCTTCCTGGAGAGGCCATAGAAATTAAAGTAAATCTTAAACTATCTGCTCCATATTCATTTATTAAATCTAATGGATCGATCACATTACCTTTTGACTTTGACATTTTCTGCCCCTTTTCATCCCTTACCAAGGCATGAACATATACTTTATGAAAAGGTGTATTTTTTCTAAAATAATTTCCCATCATCAACATCCTCGCTACCCAAAAGAAAATTATATCAAAACCAGTAACAAGAACTGAAGTTGGATAAAATTTATTAAGTTCTTCAGTTTTCTTTGGCCATCCAAGAGTCGCAAAAGGCCATAAAGCTGATGAAAACCAAGTATCTAAAACATCTGTTTCCTGTCTTAATTTGAATTGTTTATTTATATTTTTTTTCTTTGCTAATTTTACTGCATCTTTTTCACTTTCAGCTACAAAAATATTTCCATTTTCATCATACCAAGCAGGTATTCTATGACCCCACCAAATCTGCCGAGATATACACCAAGGCTCAATATCATTCATCCACTGAAAAAATGTTTTCGACCAGTTACTTGGAAAAAAAGTTGTTTTGCCCTCTTTAACTATCTTAATTGGTTTTTTGGATAATTTTTTTGCATCAACAAACCATTGCTCTGTTAAAAGAGGTTCGATTATAGTGTTTGATCTATCTCCATATGGAACTTTATTTTTAATATTTTCTATTTTTACAAGAGAACCTTTGTCCTTTAATTTTTTAATTATAAGTTTTCTTGCTTCAAATCTGTCTAAACCATGAAACTCTTTAATCCCATTTTTGTTTATTTTACCATTCTCTTCAAAAATATTTATTATTTCTAATTTATTTCTCTTGCCTACCTCATAGTCATTGAAATCATGTGCAGGTGTAATTTTTACTGCCCCTGAACCTTGTTCCGGATCAGCGTACTTGTCCGAAATAATTTTGACAGTCCTATTAACTATTGGAATAAGAACATTTTTTCCTACTAAATTAACATATCTTTCATCCTTCGGATTTACAGCAACCGCGGTATCTCCCATCATTGTTTCTGGTCTGGTGGTGGCAATAGTTATTTTTTTATCTGAGTTCACTATCGTATAGTCAATGTAATACAATTGAGATTGAACATCTTTTTGGTTTACTTCCAAGTCAGAAATAGCAGTTTGAAGTTTGGTATCCCAGTTAACTAATTTTTTATCCTTGTAAATTAGCTTGTTTTTATGGAGATCAACAAAAACTTTAATTACGGCTTTAGAAAGATCCTTATCCATGGTGAACCTTGTTCTTGACCAATCACACGAACAACCTAATTTCTTAAGTTGATCTAAAATTATTCCACCAGATTCCTCTTTCCAATCCCATATTTTTTTAATAAATTTTTCTCTTCCTAAATCATTTTTTTTAATTCCTTCTTTTAAAAGGTTATTTTCAACAACTGCTTGAGTTGCAATTCCAGCATGGTCTGTTCCTGGTTGCCATAGAGTTTCGAGGCCTTTCATTCTATTAAATCTAACCAAAACATCTTGTAGACTATTGTTCAGGGCATGTCCCATATGTAATCTACCAGTTACATTAGGTGGAGGAATTACTATAGAAAATTTTTTATTTGATTTATCTTTTTTTGGTTTGAATAAGCCTTTTTTAATCCAAAAATCTGAGATTTTTTTTTCTTCTTTAATATGATTATATTTTTTAAATTCCATTTTTTTGATATCTAAAGATATATATCAGATTTCAATAACTATTAAGTTTAAAATCTAGATATAAGGCAGCAGTCCAAGAAAAATTTTTAGCACCCATTCCTAAACCCGATTTACAACTGTAATATTCTCGAAATTTTTTTTTTTCGACCAAATTCAAGGTCTTTTTTCTTATTGTTTCTGCAAACTTCTTATCTTTATTTTTCAAACCTTGATATAAAATCCAATTACAATTAACCCACACTGGTCCTCTCCAGTAACGTTTTTCTTCAAATGATTTATGTTTAGAATTTATTGAAGGAAAAAGATATTTATTATTTTTTTTATATTCTTTTAAACTTTTTATTAATGATCTATTAATTGAATTATTATTTAAATCAGCAAATAGCATAAAAAAATTAGTAATTGAAGGTATATCTACTATACTATTATTTCTTATATCTTTATTCTTAAATGTCTTTTTTTTTGAATTAAATAATTTTATAAGCTTACTCTCATTTAAAAGAATATATTTTTTTATGGAAGAATTTCTTTTATCTATACATCTAAGTAAAAAATCCATGTCTTTCAATGCTTTTAGAAAAAGCGAATTAAAACCAACATCTACAACATTAAATTTTGATTTGAAGTAAAGTTTTTTTGGATCATAATTCATTTCTTTTAAATGATTTTTAATAGTTACATATCTATCATAATCAATTTTCAAAGGTCTTTGGCTTTGGTTTACAATTTTATTATCCTTTCTCTTATAATTAAGATTTAATTCAGTTTTGATCTTACTCATCGGCTTGTCCCATAAAGGAGAATTATCATAACCACTTTCCCATGGGTGAAGTATGGAAATTAAACCAGTACGTTTAGGATCTCTGTATTTAATAAACCATTCTAAACATTTTTTAATCTTCAAAATTAAAGGCTGGTATTTTTTTATTTCTTTTTTTGAAAACTTTTGTCTCTCAATTATCATCCTTAAAATACTTGCTAAGATCGGTGGTTGAGTTATTCCAGATGAGGAAACTTTTTTACCGCAATTC
The DNA here is from genome assembly GCA_902579115.1 of uncultured Pelagibacteraceae bacterium. Lineage (GTDB taxonomy): Bacteria > Pseudomonadota > Alphaproteobacteria > Pelagibacterales > Pelagibacteraceae > Pelagilacustribacter. The sequence goes on from CACHFP010000005.1 coordinate 35,569, forward strand.
CAAGCTTTATAGTTAGGAGTATAATTTATATCTTTAATATGAAAAAGAATGTGTGGTATCATTCCGTCATCCCATTGTCCTGAAATCAGAGTTTCAAGTTCTTTAAATGAATAGTCTAAATTGAAATTAGAATATCCTAATGCAATAAAAGCTGAGTCCCAATTCCATTGTGCTGGATAAAGTTTAGTATTAGTGGGTAAAGTATAATTTAATCTTCTGTTATTTATTAAGGTTCTCTTTGCTTCTTTAATTAAGCTATTCATTATCCTTTAACACTTCCAGCAGTTAAACCGCTTACTAAATATTTTTCAAAATATATGAAAATTAAAAGTATTGGTAAAGTAACTACCACAGATCCAGCCATTAGATATTGCCGAGGTGTTTCGGCATCACCAGTTAAATGATTTATTGCTCTAGATAATGTAAATGTTTTTGGATTATCCAAAAACATAAGAGAAAATAAAAATTCATTCCAAGCTATCATAAATACATATAACGATACTGAAGCGATAGCAGGTAAACTAAGAGGAATTATTATTTTAATTATTATTCCAAACCAATTTTGTCCATCTATAAGTCCCGCCTCTTCAATTTCTTTAGGTATGCTTTTAAAGTACCCCTGAAGCATATAAATGGCTACTGGTAAAGTGGTTGCTGTGTAAACTATTAGTAGGCCTTCCACGGAATTCCTCAAACCTAGTTGACTAAAAACAGTGTATAAGGGAATTACTAATACTATTGCTGGAAACATATAAATTATTAATATTGATGTTGAAAGAAAGGTCTTACCAAAGAAATTCAATCTTGCAACAGCGTACGCTGCAGGGATAGCAAATAATAGGGTGATTAAAACAGTTCCAACTGATACATACGAGCTTGTAAGAATATATCTGCCAAAATCATATGTTTTGAAAATGACAAAGTAAGATTTGAATATCTCAAAAATATTTTTTGAAAAATCAATACTTAGATCAATCGGGTTAATTAATAAAGATGCTTGCGTTTTAAAGCTAGTAACAAACATTATGTAAAATGGAAACAATATAACTAATGCAAAAAATACTATTGCAAATAAAGATAAAAACTCAAACACAATTTTTTCAGATATAAAATCCTGATTTAAATATTTTAAATCGTATTTTTTCAATTTATTTGTAAAAAATAAAATTAGTAAAAAAATACCTACTGAAAACCACACAGGGGAGTTTTCGTTTAAAAACGTATATAAAATTGTAAATGATAAGGATAATATAAAAATTTTTAAGTTATGATTAAACTTTTTTCCAATAAGCACACAAATTGTAACTAATCCGAGTGATAATGATAAATTTAGATTAAAGTTAAGACTAGTAAAACTTAAACCTTGCAAAGTTGCCATAATTTTCCATATGCAAATAACTACTGCAAGAAAAATTGATGATGCAAGTAAAGTTATTATTAAAGATTTAAATTTCATTCGCCTTCTTTCCAATTAATTTAAAATAAATTATCATAAAAGCTATTAATAATAATACGATGACTATCGAAACTGCTGAACCCATACCAATATTTGATACTGCAAATCCTTGTTGATACACACTTATTGGTAATGTCAAAGTGCCCGAAGCGCCGCCGGTTAACAAAAATATATCTTCAAATTTATTGAAGTTCCAAATAAATCTAATCATGAATAAAATTGATAAAATTGCTGTAATTTGTGGAAGAGTGATATAAAAAAATTTTCTAAATGGCCCAGCACCGTCAACATCCGCAGCCTCATAAAGATCTCTAGGAATAGCTTGCAATCTAGCTAATATAAATAAAAAAGCTAAAGGAAAATATCGCCAAATCTCAAAAAATATAACTGTGGTCAAGGCTAATCTAAGTTTCAACTCAAATCCTAAAATATTAACGATTAAATACTTTTGTCCAAGTAAATTTATAGGTTTTTCAATGACTCCGTAATTAACAAGAAGAGAATTTATAGTTCCGCTATTAGGATCTAAGAGTAAAGTCCAGGTATAAGCCAAAGCAACCACTGGTCCTACATAAGGAAAGAGTAATATACTTCGCATAAAAGTTCTTCCATAAAATTTTTGGTTTACAAGTTGAGCAGCAAAGATGCCAAGTAAAATAGCTCCAAGTGTTCCAAAAAAAGTAAAGTAAAAAGTCGTCATTAAAAGCTCAAAAAAATTATTATTAATGAATACATTTTTAAAATTTTTGAGAGTAAAATCTTTTGTCAATAAGATATTATTTGATCTTCCATTTAAATTTGGTTTACTAGATTTTAAGTCTTTACTATTAATAGCATTATTATTTACGTCTTGTACTAAAATTTCAAAATTTTCACGATAGCCTGCCTCCCAATCTCCAAAAAAACATTTAACTTTTTGTGACTTGAATTCACATCTTTTATCCAAATTAATTGGATCAATATTTTTAGGAAATTTATCTGAAAATCTAACTTCTCTAATATCTTGGATTAGAGAACTATTTCTTAATTTATAGATAATTTTTAACTCAGAATTACTATCTTGAATATTTTTTACAATTTTTTTTGCCCTAGGCTCGGGAATTCTTATATCTTTAAGTCCAACTTCTTTGAAACTAATCCAGACGTTTGCAAAAATTGGAAATAAAATTATTGCAAATACCAGGCATACAGCAGGTAAAAGGAGTGCATATGCAGTCCTTTTTTCTATTTTTGATAATGTGGAACTCATTTAAAAGCGGATAATAACCTATTATCCGCTTTTAAGAAATAAATTTGCTAGAATTTTGCTAATTCTGCGTTAATTTTTTTAACCGCTTCATCAACAGTTATTTGGTCATCAATGTATTCTCTTGTAATTCTATTTAAGAATTGAGCATTGATTATTTTTGATGCTCTTGAAAGTTCACCTTCTTTTACACCCCATCTATTTGCGGTATCTAATCCTGCAACAATGTTATTTATTACATCAGGTGAATAAAGTTCGGTTAATGGTTTTTTTCTATCTACACCAACTGGTAATTTACTCCAAGCTTTTGTAAACGCAGCAGGATCTGAAGAATTTCCTCTTCTTACTGGAAATTTACCCTCAGGAGCGATTGCTAAAGTGCTTGTGTATCCTTCGTCCATAGAATACTCAACAAACTTTTTTGCTTCATCAGTATCTGCATCAGCTGTAATACCAAAATATCTTACATCTGCCCATGCAGCACCTTTCTTATTATTTGGTCCACTAAAATTTGTTATGAAACCAGTTTTAGAAGCAAGTTCAGGTGATGTTGGATCGCTGTTTATTGTTGGTGGAGCTGAATCTCTTAGTCCAGCTAATTCATCCATTATAAACGGTGACCAAATTATCATTGGCGTTTTACCAGCAAAGTATAACTCTCTAGATTGTTTCCAGAATAATTCTCCTGGAGGACTCGCTTTAGCTATAACTTTATAAAACTCTAAAGAGTTTTTAAGAGCTTTTCCTTGTTTTTTTGTTCCACCCTTTTTAACAAAGTTAACACCATTTGCTAAAAGAACATGTTCAAGAACTTGGCTCATAAAGTTTTCATCAGTTTTAGTTGCAGCTACAAATCCAAACATGTCTCCACCTGAAAGAACTTTTACAGCTTTTGTAATATTTTCATAACTAGTCGGTGGTTCAAGACCTGCTTGTTTGAACAAGTCTTTTCTATAAACTACCATTTGTGTCCAACCGTCAACTGGCACAGCAGCAATTTTTCCACCTTTCTTTGCCATGTTTAATGCTCCCGGAGCAAAAGTTTTCTTTCCTAAACTTTTAATAACATCATTATTAGCATTTACATCAAGTATACCTGCTTCAGCCCAAGGTAAGACATATTGAAGTGTGTGATAGATCACGTCAGGAAGATTACCTGCGGCTGCGGCTGCGGTAGCTCTAGAACCTAAATCTTTTTCTTCTACCGGTATGACTTCAACTTTAATACCTGTCTTGGATTCAAATGATTTAGCCATTTCCATTTGTTTTTCCATTCTTGCTGGTTGAACCTCAGTAGTCCAAAAAGTTATATCGGCAAAACTATTAGACGTCAGTAAAGTTAAAGCAAAAATGAATGTTAATATTTTTTTCATCTTTCCTCCTATTAATTATTTAAATAATGATTTAAGTTTAACAAGATGGATAAAAATCTTCCATGATAAAATGCATAGGAGATTTGATAAAATTAGAAAATTTGGAATTTATTAAAAAATGGCCTTTTTAAAATTTGAAGATATAGATAAATCTTTTGGAGAAAACAATGTAATTAGTAAATTTAACCTAGAGGTTGAAAAAGGGAAATTTATAGTATTGTTGGGTCCATCTGGTTGCGGAAAATCTACACTACTAAGAATGATAGCCGGGTTGGAAAAAATTGATTACGGGAATATTCTTTTAGAAAATAATCTTTTAAATAATTTATTGCCTTCAAAAAGACAAATCGCAATGGTTTTCCAGTCTTACGCCTTATATCCCCATATGAATGTTTTTCAAAACATCTCTTTTGGGTTAAAATCTGAAAAAATTTCAAAAAATCAAATAAAAGAGAAAGTAATTGAGGCTGCAAAAATCTTAAAAATTGAAGACCTTTTGGATCGAAGGCCAAAGGAATTATCGGGCGGACAAAGACAAAGAGTTGCTATTGGTAGGGCAATTACAAGAAATCCTAAATTATTTTTATTTGATGAACCTCTTTCAAATCTTGATGCAGCTTTAAGATCAGAAATGAGAGTTGAAATTTCCAAATTACACAAAAAATTAAAAAGCAATATCGTTTATGTAACCCACGATCAAGTTGAAGCAATGACTTTAGCAGACAAAATTGTAATCATGAATAAAGGTAATATTGAACAATTTGATACTCCAGAAGATATTTATACTGAGCCAAAAAACATTTTTGTAGCAGAATTTATTGGTAATCCAAAAATGAATATTTTTAAAATCAAAAGCAATGATATTATTGATAATAACACATTTAACTTATTTGGTAAGAAAATCGTATTTGAAAACCTAAACATTAAGAATGACTTTTTCATTGGGATAAGACCGGAGGATATCTCTTTAGAAAATAAAGGTGAAATTACATTTGAAATTACTTTAGATCTCATTGAAAATTTAGGTTCAGAGAAAATACTTTACTCACATGTAAATGGTAAAGAAATTAGAATAAAAAGCTCTAAAAATATAAAAGATAAGAATATTACAATTTACTTACCAAAAAATAAGATATATTTATTCGATAACAATAAAAATAGATTGAAAAGGTGATACCTTAAATATTTTTATCTAAAAAATGGCCACGTGGCGGAATGGTTACGCGGAGGATTGCAAATCCTTTTATCCCAGTTCGATTCTGGGCGTGGCCTCCACAAAAAGCAAATTATTAACAAAAAATACTTTAAAATTAGTAACCAGCTACCTTAAAGAAGATTTTCATATTTTCAATTTGTTCGCTCAATGTACAAAAAAGAGAGGTGTCTTTTTCGATAAAATTTTTTGTTTGTTTATAAAGTCCTGGTTTAAAGTTCTTATCAATTTTATTTTGAAATTTAATATTTTTAATTTTTGTGCTTCCAAATTGAATTACTTTTAATTGTTCTAAAGGTTTTAAAATAAAACGTCTCTTTGCAGTCATCAGTTCTAAACCCCACGAACCTGGAGATTCCCAATCGGAAAGATAAGAAAACATTACTCCCTTTCTAGTAATGCCTGACCCACAAAATCTTGCTGAAGTAGGATGCCAGTTAAATCTTCCTTTATGCCAACATTTCCAATATTTAGGTTTTGAACTTAAATGAAATGCTAAATCGATAACGTGTGAGTTAGCAATAAGCCAACGTTCTCTGACTTTACGTGGTCTAGTATATGGCTTTACTCTATTTATTATTTCAGTAAATTCAAAATTCATACTTAGGATTCCACCATCTTTATTAATCAACTTTTTCATGTGATTAACCGAACTATAGAAACGTCTGTTGTATGCAACATAAACTTGAGATTTATTTATTCTTGCAAAACTTTCAAGATATTTAATTTGATTTAAATTAATTGATCCCGGCTTTTCTAAAAGAATTCTTTTTGTGCCTGCTTTAATTAGATTTTTTGTTGTATCAAATAGTTCCTCAACTCCAACTGTAACTATTGCTGTATGAGGAAATGATTTCTTCAGATGAAGGTTAAGGCCTCCTACCTTTACCTTATGTCTGGTAGCTTTGTAAAAAGATTTTGCTGTACTTTCGCCTCTACCAATTACCTCTACAGGTTGTTTAAGAGCTTTTAATACTTTAAAATAATTCTGGGAAATTACACTTGCTCCAATTAACCAAATTTTAGATTTCATGTTATCGGTACCAATATATCTTTCTTGTTAAACGATTTGTTCCAATGTTCTAGCATAGATTTCAAAAAAATTGCATGAAGTTGTGATGAATTGCTTAAAGTAGGCAATTTACTAGTACCATGATTTAAAATTTTTGTAATAATTGGTCCGCTCATATCACTTTGTAATTCTTGATGACCCTCTATCCTTTCTCCATTCGAAAATATAGCGATTCCCTTTTTTTCATAAATATTGCAAGAGTCATTATTAAGAAATTTTAATTGTAATATGTTTTCTTCTTCATTTTTTAAAGATTGTAAGATCAGTTCTGTTCCTTTAGAAAATTTAGCTTTTATTTTACCAGTCAACTCGTAATATCCTTTTCTTTTACTAGGAAACCAATCTTTGCTTAATTCTTTTGTATCAATTGTAGTTAAAGACTCATTCGTCCAATAAGAAACTAGATCTAAGTAGTGTATGGCATTACAAGCTAAACCCCATAAACCACCTTTCTTAATTATTTCTACAGGTTTATCAGGAAATTTTGATTGAATATCTATATACCATTTCATCTGACGCTTTGGAGTATTTACAAAAACACTTTTTGCATTTGCAGTTGCATTTTTTATTGTCTCTAATTCACCAATCGATTGAGCTAAAATTTTTTCTAAAATCCAATATTTAATTTTTACTTTTGAAGCAACTTGATAAACTAGCGAAGCTCGATTTTTTGAGGAAGTCGCAACTATAGCTAAATCGTAATTATTGATTTTCTCTGGCAACGATTTTTGCCAGCTAATCTTATGATTAGATTGAAATCCGTTATTTTCCTCCCATTTTTTTTTAGCAAGTCTCAAAGATATTTCTGATGTATCCACCACAATAATATTATAATTAAAATTTTCTTTAATAATGGATTGAAGGTATCTGGATCCTAACTGTCCAGCTCCAATTAAAAGTAAATTCTTCACAATAATCAATTGATTTAGCTAAATTAAAATAACTATAATCTTATAAATTTTCAAAACAACTATTTTATCCGATTATTCTATTAAATTTTAATTAATTAAAAATTAACAAAATTTAGTTATGAGATTAAAATATTGGTTGTTTTATTTTACTAAAAAAAGTATGGTCCTTTTTATTCCTCGGTAGCTCAGTTGGTAGAGCAGTTGACTGTTAATCAATTGGTCGCAGGTTCGAGTCCTGCCCGAGGAGCCAATTAACCGACTTTTTCAAATTTAGCTGTGTTACTTAAAATTTGTAAAATTTTATCTTTTTGGGTTCTAGATAAAGATGAGAAAGTTCTGCTTAAAAAAGAATAATTTAAATCCTCGTTAATATTGTCGGATAAACTCGCATCTTTAAATTCTTTATAATCCTCAAAGAAATATATTATTGGAACTTTTAAAAATTGAGATAATTGCATAAGTCTATTTGAACTTACTCCGTTAGTTCCTTTTTCGTATTTTTGGATTTGCTGAAATGTAACGTTAATGGCTTGTGCAACTTTTGTTTGAGTTAAGCCTAAAGATAATCTTCTCATTCTTAATTTTTTACCTAAGTGGATATTGAAATTTTCTTCCATAGATCTCCCTAAATTTTAATAATAGAACCTCAAAATGAACATTTTGGCAATACCTATTATTTTTTTTTTTGGGGGGTCTGAAATGCCAAAAAAGCTTACATTTTGTGTTGACTAAATCAAAAAAATGAAGTCTGAAATTATAACTATTTTACTTTTTTTAACCTATATTCCCAATAACCAGTTTTATCAAAGGCTGCTTTAACCCAAAGAAACGTATCCTCTTCATACCAAATATCAGTATCGAGTTTTTTATTTTTTGATAAACTCGGATCAGATGAACTAAAATTAAATCTTAATGTTTTATAAGTCTTATCTCCTATTTTCACATCTTCTTTTCCTTTAAACACAACTTTTTGTTCAATAATTCTACCTGAAACTGCGCTTATTTGTGCTTTCTTTTTAACTATTTCATGATTCCACCAAGTTCCAATGATCAAATCTTTATCTGCCTTACCTTTATAAGATGAACCATCAATAATTAAAGATTTATCAGTTTGATCAATAGTTATATTTACGTATTTTTCTTTTTTATTTTGATTAGTTTTTGAGTTAAAACCCGTAAAAATTCCATTTTTATACTTTTCTACTCCCTCAGCTTTATATTTATAAAGGTCCACTCCTAGTTTTGTAATTTTAAAGCTTACCTCATTCTCAATTATCAGATTTGCTCCATTTCTTTTAAAATTATACTTGTGATAACCAATAGGTTTGTTGTTTCTTAATAATTCATATTCTAAATAATTATACTTAGAATAGTGATCAACATGAGCATTAATTTCTAAAGATATAAAGAAAATTAAAGCAATTGAAAGTACATACTTTTTCATATATTTAATGATATGGAAACTAGTTCAACAATATCCCAAATTGGAAATACACCATTAGTAAGATTAAAACAAGCCTCTGAATTGACCGGTTGTAATATTTATGGGAAGGCTGAATATTTTAACCCAGGAGAATCAGTAAAGGATAGAGCAGCTTTATTTATTGTTGAAGATGCAATTAAAAGAAAGCTTATATCTAAGGGTGGCACTATTGTAGAAGGTACTGCTGGAAATACTGGAATAGGTTTAGCTGTTGTTTGTAAAGATTTTGGACTTAAACTCAAAATAGTAATACCTAAAACTCAATCTATAGAAAAAAAAGAAACTCTTAGAAAACTTGGAGCAGAATTAATTGAAGTTGATGCTGTTCCCTATTCAAATCCTAAAAATTATATAAAGCAGTCAAAACAAATAGCTGAGGATTTAAGTAAAAAAAGTAAAAAAGGAGTTTATTGGGCAAATCAGTTTGATAATATAATTAATACTGAAGCTCATATAAAAACTACTTCAGAGGAGATTTGGAGTCAAACTGCTGGCTCAATTGACGGATTTACTTGTGCTGTTGGAACGGGTGGTACTTTGGCAGGTGTTTCTATTGGATTAAAAAATAAAAATAAAAATATAAAAATAGCATTATCAGACCCCATGGGATCATCATTGTACTCCTTTGTAAAAAATAACAAATTAGAAAGTACGGGTGATTCAATCACAGAAGGCATAGGAACTGGAAGAATTACCAAAAATTTTGATAAAGCCTTAGTGGATGAAGCTTTCCAGACTAATGACATAGAGGCATTAAACTTAATATATGATTTAATTGAAAAACAGAAAATTGTATTAGGTGGTTCTTCAGGTATAAATATCGCTGGTGCTATTAAACTTGCAAAAAAATTGGGGCCTGGAAAGACTATCGTAACTATACTTTGTGATCATGGAAAAAGATACGCTAGTAAAATTTTTAACAAAGATTTTTTAAAAAGTAAAAATTTACCAGTACCGAAATGGTTATAAAATTTGGCTTAAAAAAAGTTTGGTTCGATCTGATTTTGGATTTTCGAAAAACTCTTTGGTTTTTGCTCTTTCTACTATTTTTCCCTCATCCATAAAAATCATATAGTCAGCTACTTCTTTAGCAAATCCCATTTCATGTGTAACTACAATCATAGTCATTCCACCTTTAGCTAAATCAACCATTACATCTAAAACTTCTTTAATCATTTCTGGATCCAAGGCAGAAGTTGGTTCATCAAACAACATAATTTTCGGTTCCATACACAGCGCTCTTGCTATAGCTGCTCTTTGCTGCTGTCCTCCTGAAAGTTGGCCAGGAAACTTAAGCGCTTGATCATCTATTTGAACTCTTGTTAAATTTTTCATTGCAATATCTTCAGCTTCTTTTTTTGGTAATTTTTTTACCCAAATAGGCGCTAATGTACAATTTTCTAAAATTGAGAGGTGTGGAAATAAGTTAAATTGTTGAAAAACCATACCAACTTCGGCTCTTATCTTTTCAATATTTTTTGTATTTTCTGCTAGCTCTGTGCCGTCAACAATAATATTTCCCTCTTGATGCTCCTCTAACCTATTTATGCATCTTATTAAAGTCGATTTTCCTGAACCAGATGGACCACATATTACTATCTTTTCTTGTGGAGCAACATCAAGATCTATGTCTTTTAAAACTTGGAATTTATCAAACCATTTATTTACTTTTTTTAACTCAATTATTTTTCCCATACTTATCTTTCAGTACTTAATCTTTTTTCTAAATTCTGACTATATCTACTCATTGCATAGCATATTATCCAGAAAACTAAACCTGCAAAAACATAGCCCTCCATAGCCATTCCAAGCCAATTGGGGTTAGTTTTCGCTAAACGTATCATACCAGCTAATTCCATCAACCCTACAACAAAGATTAAAGGTGTATCTTTCACTAAAGCTAGAAGTGTGTTGGCGATTCCAGGTATCACTAATTTTAATGCTTGCGGTAATATTATTAAAAAGTTCATCCTCCAATAACCCATACCTAAAGATCTCGCTGCTTCATATTGACCTTTTGGTAAAGCTTGTAGGCCTCCTCTTACAACTTCAGCCATGTAAGCAGCCTCAAACATAGTAATCGCAAACAAAACTCTTATTAATTTGTCAATAAAAGTACCATCGGGCAAAAACATTGGAAACATTACCGAAGCCATAAATAAAACTGTAATTAAAGGCACTCCTCTCCAAAGTTCAATAAAGCCAATAGAAATATATTTAATCGCAGGTAAATCTGATCTTCGACCTAAGGCTAAAAAAACTCCTATAGGAAAACAAAAAATTATTGCAAAAGCTGAAATTATGAATGTAAGTGATAATCCGCCCCAAGCTGCTGTCTCTACGTAAGTGAGACCAAAGTTGCCGCCACCGATTAATTTTATACCTATAAAAGGATAAACAAATATAAGAAATAATATAAAGTATTTTTTTATTTTTGCTGGAGCAAAGAAAGTAATTCCTACTAAAGTAAAAAGTGATAAAAAAGCAATATTTATTCTCCATTGTTCTGGATCTGGGTACATGCCGTAAATTAATCTTCTAAACCAAACTTTGATAAATACCCAACAAGCACCATCACCTGTACAATCTTCTTTGGAATTCCCAATAAAATTTGCCTCTAGAAAAAACCAATTTATTAAAGGTGAAATTGACTTTACAATTATGAATATTGTAAGAAGAGTTAAGACAGCATTAAAATTGTTTGAATTGATATTTTTATTTAATATATCTAAACTTCTAATACCGCTAAACTCTACCCTTATTAAATATAAACCAATAAACCCAATTATTAATGGAAAAAAGTAACTTATTATTCCCGGAAAGAAACCCACTAAATTGATTTGAAAGAAAGAATTTATAATTACATCTAAAAAACTAAATACAATAAGAAAAATTCCAGCTGGTAAATAAGTTTTAATATTTTGTTTAGAAGGTTTTAGAGTATTCATTATTTTTCTTTAATTGCCATTTTTTTGTTATACCAATTCATAAATATCGAGATAGAGACACTTAAAGTTAAATAAGTAAGCATCGTAATTGATATTATCTCTATAGCCCTACCTGTTTGCATCAAAGCTGTTCCAGCAAAAACTAAAACTATGTCTGGATAAGCTATAGCTGCAGCTAAAGATGAATTTTTTGTTAAATTCAAATATTGATTTGTTGTAGGCGGAATGATGATTCTCAAAGCCTGTGGCATCACAACTAACTTTAAAATTTGATTTTTATTTAATCCTATGCTGGCGGCAGCCTCTTTTTGTCCCTTGTTAACTCCCAATATTCCCGCTCTTACATTTTCTGCAATAAAAGTCGCCGTATACATGGATAAAGATAAAGCCAATGCTATAAGTTCAGGAATTATATTTAATCCTCCCTCAAATGTAAAAATTGTAGGTGAAAGTTGTTTTAAAACAGGATATTCAAACGAAAGTGTTACTCCGAATAGAAGAAAAGACATTAATGGAAATGTTAAAAAAATTAATAATGATATTGAAGTAGTTGGTAACTGTTTGCCAAATTGTTCTCTTTGCTTTTTAGAATAATTGTAAAAAAAATAAATTGCTGTTATTGCTAAAATTATTGTAATTAAGAAAATATTAAAATTTGTCCAAATAAATTTTGGAACATAAAAACCTTTTACTGTCAAAAAAGAAATATCATAAAAATTAATTGCTTCGTTAGGAAGTGGTAATGCTCTTAATGCTGCAAAATACCAAAAAAATATCTGTAATATAAGAGGAATATTTCTAAAAATTTCTACATACCATTCAGCTACCTTTGCAATCAAATAGTTGTCAGACAATCTTGAAACACCGACGATTACACCTAATATAGTTGCAAAAAAAATTCCAATTACAGATACTAAAATTGTATTTAATAATCCTACAAGAAAAGCTCTGGCATAAGAATACGATCCATCATAATCTATAAGTGAAAAAGTAATATCAAATGAAGCTTCTTGTTGTAAAAAACCAAATCCAAAGGCTATACCTCTATTGTCCATGTTAATTTGAGCATTAGTGACAAAATAAATAATAATTGAGAGTAAAATAGCAATAGTTATGAATTGAGGTATTAAATTTTTTATTTTTTTATTTTGAAAACGAATAAATTTAAAATTCATAGATTATAAATTGAGAATAAAAAAAAGGGCTGAATAAATCCAGCCCTTTTTAATTTATTTAAAGATTATCGTGCAGGTGGAACATATAGGATCCCGCCTTTAGTCCAAAGCTGATTTGGACCTCTGTTAGGCATAATTCCTGTATCACCAAGGTGTTTTTTGTAACTTTCACCATAGTTTCCAACTTGTTCAATAATTCTTAAACTCCACTCATTGTCTAGACCAAATGCAGCTCCAAGTTCTCCCTCTGCCCCAACTAGTCTTTTAACGGCAGGGTTTTCAGAGTCTTTTAAATCAGACGCATTTGATGAAGTAACCCCATATTCTTCTGCTTCAATCATTGCATTTAAAGACCATCTAACAATATCTTCCCAAACATTATCTCCTTGTCTTACAACAGGGCCTAATGGTTCTTTCGAAATTGTTTCTGGCAAAACTTTATGTTCAGAAGGATCTTTCATTTTTGTTCTTTGTGCAGCTAGACCAGATTTATCAGTTGTATAAGTATCACATCTGCCTGCATCATATGCTTGAACAACTTCATCTGCGCTTTCAAATCCAAGTGGCTCATATTTAACATTTTTTGAGTTAAAATGATCTCTCATGTTAAGTTCAGTTGTTGTACCTATATTAGTACATGCAACTATGCCATCTTTGAAATCATTCACAGAATTTATTCCAGAAGATTTTCTTACCATAAAACCTTGTCCGTCATAGAAATTGACTCCAACAAATGTTAAACCTATGTCAGCGTCTCTAGATAAAGTCCAAGTAGTATTTCTTGATAAAATATCTATTTCACCAGAATTTAAAGCAGTGAACCTTTCTTTAGCACTTAATGGTGTGTATTTAACTTTATCAGCATCTTTTAACACAGCTGCTGCTACGGCTCTACATACATCAACATCTATCCCTGACCAATTTCCTGATTCGTCTGCATTAGAAAATCCTGGGACTCCCTCAGAAACTCCACACTTTACAAAACCAGCTTTCACAGTGTTTTCTAAAGTTTTAGACTTTTTTGAACCAGCCCCACTGCCGCCCTGACCACATGCCACTAAGAGCAAAGAAGCAAATCCAACTAAAATCCAAGTTTTTAAAGATTTAATCATAATATGATTTCCTTTTAAGTTATTGTTAACAATATTTTTGAATTAAGAATTCAAAACAGGTCTAATATAATTTATTTTGTAGTGACTTCAATTTTATGAGGCTCAATATATAGGCCAATATTGACTAATTTTAACTAAATGTCTTTAAATACAACTTAAAATCAAGAATTTTTTGATAATGTCATTTCGTAAAGTCTACTCACTGTTCTTTTAAATATCTCTGAATGTTTTTTGGAAGAACTTATTTTTTTAAGCTCTGACTCCATTGATAAAGTTAATCTAATTTTTTTATCATACAAAATATCGATTAAAGTAATAAATCTTAATTGTTGGTTGGAATTATATTCATCAAAGTTAGGAATTTCTTCAATAAAAATATAGTTACAAATGTTAGCTAGATTTAAATAGTCTTCTGCTCCTATATTTTCATCACATAATTCTTTAAAATTAAACCTGGCCACACCCTCATAATAGTTATTAATTTTAAATTTTCTTCCTTTTGTATTAATAACTTTTTCCTCTTTTTTGAGATTTCTTGTTAAAACTCTAAAATTTTGATTAATATTAAATAAGGTTTTTTCGTTAACAGGATAAAAAATTTTTTGGTTTTTATCTTTTTTCTGAACTCTATAATCGTCATCTAAAAGTAATTCTTTTTGTATTGAGTTTTTTTTGATAATATTGATAAAGGGTAAAAATTGATCTCGTTGTAATCCTTCCTTATAAAGTTCATTAACTTTTGTATTGGTCGAAATTATAACTTTAATTTCTTCTAAAAAAATTGTCTCGAACAGTTTACCTAGTATCATTGCGTCTACGATATTAGTTACCTGAAATTCATCTAAATAGATCAATTCATATTTGTTTTTTAGCTCTTTTACGAATTGAAGAATTGATTTGTCGTCTTTTTTTTCGTGTCTAAAATCATGAAATTTAATCATAAATTCATTAAAATGACTTTTCATTTTGTTTACTTTTACTGTATCAAAAACAAAATTAAGTATCATAGTTTTACCAACACCAACGTTGCCATGTAGATAAAAGCAAGATTTAAAGTTTATATTTTTAAAAAAAAGTAGGGATTTTGTTTTACTATTAAGGAATTTTTCCAATAAATTGATTATTTCAATTTGTTTCTCATTTCTTTCAAATTTTTTAAATTTACAAAATTCTTCAAATTTCTTTATAAAATTGATTTTAGTCATTATGAATTTCGCTTATAAGAATTGGCGCGCCCTGAAGGATTCGAACCTACGACCCTCGGTTTAGAAAACCGATGCTCTATCCAGCTGAGCTAAGGGCGCCAAATATTATTATATTTACTTAAAAACATACTAAGTGGTCAATATAAATCGGAGATTTTACGCCGAATTGTTCGGATTTTTCGTGTTGGTGGATATGATGGGAGTGAACAAATACTGGTAAATGCTCCCCTTTTTTTGTTTTAAGAGTATATATAAAATTAGTTCCTCTAAACTTTCTGTCTACTACCTCTAATTTTAATTTACTTTGATCATCATGGATTAAATCCTCGGGTTGTAAGAGAAGTTTGACTTTAGAACCTGATGGGAAATTATTTGAAAGCTTTCCCCTGATTTCACCTAATTCATCATGTTTAAGTCTGTGAACTGCACACTCGCTATCGACAACCTGAACGTCGATAAAAATCCCTTTGTTTAAAAAATTCGCAACATCAATTGAATTTGGCTCGTGATGTACATTATATGGAATATCGTACTGTTTTAGTTCCTGGTCTAAAATAATTCCACATTTATCGGCCATTGAAAAAGCTTCGTATGAGTCATGAGTTACTATTATGGTTGTTAAATTTATTCTTTTTAAAAGTTTTTTAACAGAAACCTGAATTTCTTCCTTAAGACTTTGATCTATATTTGAGAATGGTTCATCTAACAATAATAAATCAGGTTTGGACATTAAAGATCTAGCTAATGAAACACGTTGAGCCTCCCCTGCACTTATTTGATGAGGATATTTTTCTAATATGGGTTCAATTCTCAATAATTTAATTATTTCTTTAGCGTCCACATTTGAACCATGTCCATTAGATCTTTTTTCTCCAAAATTAATATTATCAATTACTTTATAATTAGGAAAAAGAGAATTATCTTGAAAAGAAAGAGCTACACTTCTTTTTTCAGGTTCAATATGAATTTTTTCAGAAGCTAAAATTTTGTCTCTAAGTTTTATTTTACCTTTGCTAAGTTTTTGTAAACCTGCAATAGTTCTTAATATAGTGGTTTTGCCTATTCCAGAAGGACCCAGCAAAGAAACTATCTCTCCTTGTTTTTCTATGACTAAATTTACATTATTTACTTTGTTTTTTTCACTAGCAGTAAAGTTTCCGTTCTGAATCTCAAAAAAATTTTCAGGCATAACTTAATTATATTAATTTTTTTTAGAAAGTATATATCTAGATGATAGAAGTATCAAAATTGTAGACCAAAATATTAAAAAAAGAGACGGTAATGCAGCTGCTTCTAGAAGATCTTGAGAAGCATAGATATAAGCCTGAGTAGCAAATGTTTCAAAATTAAAAGGTCTCAAAATCATTGTCATAGGTAATTCTTTAATTACTTCCAGAGAAATCAATAAGACTATCAAAATTATATTAGTGCTTAAATAAGGAACATGAATTTTTAAAAATGTTTTTATCTTTGAGTAACCAAGAAGATAAGCGCTTTCATCAATTGAATTATTAATTTTTTCATAACTTGACTTTATTCCGTTAAAAGATAAAGAAAAAAATCTAATAAAATATGCTAATAATAATCCAAAAATCGATCCTATGAACAAACTCTTTGAACTTTTAAAATCAAAATTATTTGTAAAAAAATCACTTAAGTTAGAAAAGAAAGTAATAAAGGCAACTGCTAGAATAACTCCTGGTATGGCATATCCAGAAATGGAAAAAGTTGTAAGGTAATTTAGAATTTTGCTTTTTGATATTCTGCTTCCATAATTTATAAATAGAGAAACAATTACAATTAAGGCACTAGCTAATCCCACCAGCATCAAAGTATTTAAGTTAATTTTAAATATATCAATGTCTTGAATATATTTTGGAAATTTCACTGTCCAATAAATCATTTGAGAAACTGGAAAAATGAAACTCAATAAAAAAATCAAAGAACAAATAGCAACTGGAATTATAGACTTTTTTCCAGTTAATTTAATTTTAGTAATTGACTTAAAACCCCGACCTGGTTGATGGTATTTTGCCTCTTGTCTTGAGTAAATTTCTATTGAAAAAAGTAAGAGGATAAAAATAAGTAATATAAAAGATATCTGATTGGCTGTATTTAAGTCATCAAAAGATAGCCACGAGTTATAAATTCCAGTAGTCAATGTATTCACACTAAAAAATGATACAGTTCCAAAATCTGACAAGCATTCCATTGATACTAAAGCTAAACCTGCAATGATTGCCGGTCTTGCTGAGGGCAAAACTATTCTTAAAAAAGTTTCCTTTGATGAAAGACCAAGATTTTTCCCTACTTCAATATAATTATTCGATTGATAATAAAATGATGCTCTCGTTAATACATAAACATATGGAAACAAAGAAAATGATATAGATATTATAGCTCCGATTAATCCATCTACTTTTGGAATAACTGTATTATAATTATTTTCACCAAATATAAATGTTAATAATGAAAAAGCCGTTCCATAATTTTCAAAAAAAGCAATTATTGAAAATGCATAAATATAACCTGGAACTGCGAATGATAAAATCAGCGCCCAACTAAAAAAATTGGATAAAGGAAAATCATAAAAAGATATAAAGTATGCAGAAAAAATACCAAGAATAAAAGTAAAAAAAATTACAAATAATAAGATTGTTATTGAGTTAAAAATATAATCAAGCAAAAAAGTTTCTTTTAAAATATAGAAATAATTACTTGTTTCGTTAAAAAAACTAAAAAAAACTGTAACAATAGGCATAGCAACCACTGCAGCTACAATTAGTGATCCAAAAAACCATATATTATATTTTGTCATTAATTAATTTCGCTCACTTATAAAGTTCTCTGGCTAAAGCGGCTTGAGTGTAGAATATAGCTAGCATTTAAAGCCAGAGAAATTGACGTCAAACTTTTAACCTTTTTTAAACATTGAGGATACTATTACTTTTACTTCCTCAATTTTAATTTCAGAAACCTTTCTATTAGAGATTTTCTGCTCCATTTTTCTAGCTTCTAACATACAAGGTGAACAACCTGTTTTTAACTTATTCAAGTTAATTTCTTTTTTTATTGTTCGCCTCATATAATTAACAACTACTTCCAACCTGCTGCTGTCATTACTTCTAAAGCATCTGCTTGTCTTTTTCCGTAATTAACAACTTTTGTTTTTAGATCTTGTTTAAAATCCAATCCCATATTTACAACAAGTGGATGTGGAGACACACCTTTTATCATTGGATACTCAAAAGTATTATTTACAATATGATTTTGAGCTTCCTCACTTAATAAGAACTCAACTAATTTTATTGCATTAGCTTTATTCGGAGCGCCTTTTACAAGTCCTGCACCACTAATATTCATATGAGTTCCTCTTCCATCTTGATTTGGAAAGAAAGGTTTTACTTTTTTAGCAGCAGCCTGCTGTTCTGGCCCTTTTTTTCCAGAAAGCATAAGTGCTAAGTAATAAGTGTTAGCTACAGCTATATCAGCTTCTCCTGCTGCAACAGCAAGTATCTGAGCTCGATCATTACCTTTAGGTGATCTAGCCATATTTGAAACCATACCTTTTGACCAATCAGCTATTTTACCTTTTCCATTATTTTTAATTAATGAAGCTACAAGTGATTGATTATAAATATTGTTTGAAGCTCTAATTACTAATCTGCCTTTCCATTTAGGATCAGCTAAACTTTCATAAGTTAAACCAGCTAATTCTGCACCACTTACTCTTTCCGGAGCAAAATATACTATTCGGGCTCTCTTCGCTATACCAGTCCATTTTGATGTTCTGAAGTTACTTGGTACAGCAGATTTAATAGCTGCACTAGTAAGTCCCCCTTGAAGGTTAGCTTCAAAAGCACCTAGCCTTCCAGCATCTGCTGTAATGTATAGATCTGCTTGGCTATCGGCTCCCTCTTCGATTATCCTTTTTTCTAAAGCACCTGACTTTCCTGATACAACGTTTACTTTTATTCCTATTTTAGCAGTAAACTTTTCATAAAGTTGAACATCAGAGTCATAATGCCTTGCGCTAAATATATTTACTTCATTTGCAAATAAACTTCCTGCAAATGCAACTAACAATAGATAGCTGATTAATAGTGTTTTTTTCATTATTTCTCTCGTTTATTGATAATGATTATCATTTACAATATATTGATAATGATTATCATTAACATAATTGACGCACTCTTAGTTCTTATAATCTGTTGATAACTTTAGTAAAATGGAGTTAATAGAGACATGTTACAAATCAATCCGAAAAAATTTAAACAAATTCAAAATAAAGCTATTCCTTCTCCCTTAAGACCAAAATTTAGAAATAAAACTGAAACGAATATTTATTTTCTTTCCAAAAGAAAATTTCAAAGTGAAAAAAAACAGTCAATACTAAAGAGTATAAAAATAATCTCAGGAATTATTATTTTAGTAGTTGGTGGGTATTTTTTATCTAATTAATTTTAGTTTTTACAGATCCCAATTTTTCAATTGTGCCTTTATATATACTTTTACTAAGGATTGGAACAACTCCTACTGACGAACCGGTAAAAACATAAAAATCTTTGTTATGTTTTATCTTATCTTTCTGAAGCTTTTTTAAAACAAATAATAAAGAATTCATAGGATTTACATAAACAGTATTAGTATTGCCATTTACAAATTGTTTAGTCTTTAAATTAGAAATACTAGTTTTTAAGTTTTTTACATTATTATTTTTAAATTTTTTTTTTGGACCAATAACAAATTTTACATTAGCTCCAAAGTCGGAACATAAGTCTCCGAAACTTTTTATGCCTTTTTTCTTCTGTCTATAACCAACTACTTCAATACAAGGAGCAATGTAGTTAATAAATTTTTTCATATTATTTTTTGAAATTTTCTTTTTAAAATCAAAAAAGTTTTTTTTAAGAAGATAGCAAACTTCAAGCTCAATTCCTAAAGTATATTTATTTATTTTTACAGATTTATTATTTTTAAGTATATTGTGCTTATATACCGATGCATAGAATGGTTCTTTTTCCTTTAGTTTTTTGATAACGGGAATACCTGTGCCCCCCGCTTTGAAACCTACAATTGGTTTTTTTATTTTACTCTCACATAATCTTCTTAATTTATCAGCATTCGGAAGTTTTTTTGTATATTTATTTGAAATCGGATTTATAATTTTACCGTTTAGAAATGCATAAACAAGTCTATTTGCAACTAAATTTAAATTTTTATCATTCATTAAATATCATCTCCTAAATAAATTCCTAATGAAAGAGCTGTTTCAACTAAAGAGTCTTTTCTCTCTACATTTTTATAAGTCTTTATTCCTTCATCAATAGGAACATCCACCACTCTTCTATCTCTCCATGCAACCATTCGATCAAATTTTTTTTGATTTAATAAATCAACAGCGTAAACTCCAAACGCACTAGCCAATATTCTATCACTTGCTGTTGGGGGTGCTCCTCTTTGAACGTGGCCAAGCGAAGTTACCCTACATTCAACATCTGTTTTTTTCATTAATTCCTGAGCTATATAATCTCCAATACCACCAAGTCTTTGTTCGCCATCCATATATTTGTTAACTACTCTTGAACCATCCTCTTTTTTTACGGCTTCTGCAACTATAATTAATGAATGTTGGATATCATTTTTTTTCATAGAATTAAGTTTATTAATTATTCCATCTATAGAATATTTAATCTCTGGAATTAAAATAATATCAGCCCCACCTGCAATACCTGCATTTAATGCTATGTGACCTGCATCTCGACCCATGACCTCAAGTACCATAGATCTTCTATGACTGGCCGCTGTAGACTGTAGATTATCCAATGCTTGAGTCGCAACATCTACAGCGGTGTGAAAGCCTATAGAACTTTCTGTCGCTCCTACATCGTTATCTATTGTTTTTGGGATAGCTACAATTTTCATATCACCGTCCTTTGCTAATTTTTTTAAAATTTGCATACTTCCGTCACCGCCGATGATTATTAAACCATCAAGTTTCATTGAATGATACCCCTCAATTATTTCTCTTGATTTATCAACGTATTTGCCATCTTTAGTTGGAATTTTAAAAGGATTTCCTTTATTTGTGGATCCCAAAAAGGTGCCTCCTTGTCTTAATAAATATCCTCCAAAAGTTTTATGAGTTAGTTGCATAACATCTACTGGGCGTTTGATAAGGCCGGCTGTACCGTCTCTAATTCCATATACATCCATCTTATATTTATTTTTTGCTCTATAAAATATTGATCTAATCGCTGCGTTTAGACCTCCACAATCACCTCCACTTGTTAAAATTCCTATTTTTTTATTGTTCATTTAAATAAATTTTTCTTTAATATTTTTTTTTAAGAGAAGTGGTGTTATAACATAAAAATCTCTTAATGGAAAAAAAAGCAAAAATTATAGCCACTCTAGGTCCAGCGATTTACAGTAAAAATAAGTTAAAAAAGCTAGTAGAGCTTGGTGTTGATGCTTTTAGAATAAACTTTAGTCATAACACTAGTGGAATTAGTAGAATTATTTCAAAAATTCGAAAAATTGAAAAAACAATTGATAAGAAATTATCCGTTATTGCCGATCTACAAGGGGTAAAATTAAGAATAGGTAAAGTTAAAAATGAAAATCAGAGAATTAAATTTAACCAAAAATTTATATTTGATAGTAAAAAAAATCCTGGAGACTGTTTTAGAATTAATTTTCCTTATCCTGCAATTTTGAAAAAAATAAAAAAAGGTAATAAAATTTTAATCGATGATGGAAAGTTTTTATTTACTGTTATTAGTAAAAAAGGTAACTCGATAATAACGAAATGTCGAACCCATAATTGTGTGATCAGAAGCAATAAAAGTTTTCATATTCCAAATTTAGATATGACTTTTAATAAATTAACTCAAAAAGATAAGAAAGATATAAAAACTGCAATTAAACTTGGTTGTAATTGGATCGCATTATCCTATTTACAAAATGAAAAATTGATTCTTGAAACTAGAAAATTAATAAAAAAAGACATGGGTATTATATCAAAAATAGAAAATAAACATGCGCTTAAAAATATAAAAAAAATTATTCAATCTACAGACTCAATTATGATCGCTCGAGGTGATTTAGCTGTTGATATTGGTCATAGTGAAGTACCAAAAGTTCAATTAAGTTTAATAAAAAAGTGTTCTCAATTTTCAAAATCCGTAATTGTAGCCACTCAGATGTTGGAGAGTATGATTGAGAATAATACAGCAACCCGAGCTGAGGTAAATGATATCGCTACTGCAATCTTTCAAGGTGCGGATACTGTAATGTTATCAGCTGAGGCAGCAATTGGCAAATTTCCTACACAAGCTGTATCTACAATGACTGAAACGATACTTTCAACTGAAAAATATAAAAGAGAACACATTGAAGATTTTAAAAATTCTATAATTGCAAACAAAGATCCTGTAAAATCAATTCTTCTGTCTGTTAAAGATATGGCGTACAATTCAAATGTTAAAGCTATAATAGTATTTTCTAATTCTGGAAAATCAGCAAAGCTTGTTTCTGCCATGCGTCCTGCAGCAAAAATAGTGACGATTTCCCCAAATATAAATGTTTGCAGACAGGTTTCTCTTCTTTGGGGTGTTCAGTCCATTAATAGTAGAGATGCTAATGGATGGAAAGATATGATGTCAATTTCTAAAGAAATTATAAAAAAGTTAAAATTTGTTAAAAAAAATGATTTTGTAGTCATCACAGCAGGTTTACCTTTTGGAAAAGCTGGTATGACTAATATGGTTAGGCTTTATAAAGTGGGTTCTTAATGGAAGAAAGTTATAGTATCGACGAAATTTTATCAGCAGTTAGTGATCTTCAAAATATAAGAAGAGACCAGAATAAAAAAATTTCAAAAAAAACATCCATTAAAACTGAAAATTTAAATATTCCTAAGAATACACTAAGATTGATTGAAGAAGCTGAAAAATCTAAAATTTAAATTAAGCCAGATATTTGGATAGCTGTATCACACATCCTATTAGAAAATCCCCACTCGTTATCATACCAAGATAGAACTCTACTAAATTTTCCTTTGATAACTTGGGTTTGGGTCACATCAAATATCGAGCTATGAGGATTGTGATTAAAATCTTTTGATACTAAAGGTTTTTCGTTTACATCTAAAATTCCTTTTAACTCTCCTTTTGCAGCTTTTGACATAGCTTCATTTATACTTTCAGGTGTTGACTCTTTGTCAGTAACTAATGTTAGATCAATTAATGAAACATTTGGCGTAGGAACTCTTATAGCTGTGCCATCCAATTTACCTTTTAAACTCGGTAGTACTAAACTCATTGCTTTGGCTGCTCCTGTTGAAGTTGGTATCATTGCTCCTTCTGTAGAACGAGCTCTTCTTAAGTCTTTATGTAATGTATCTAAGAGTTTTTGATCACCTGTATAACTATGGATTGTAGTCATATAACCATAGCTAATACCAAAAGTTTTTTCTAAAACCATTGCAACAGGTGCTAAGCAGTTTGTTGTACATGACCCGTTAGAAATAATATTGTGATCTTTTTTTAACTCTTTGCTGTTAACCCCTTGAACAATTGTAAAATCTACTTCTTTACCAGGGGCAGAAATAACTACTTTTTTCGCTCCTGCTTTAATATGTTTTTCTGCTGATATTTTATCTAAAAATATACCTGTGCACTCTAATACGACATCAGCACCTACTTTTCCCCAGGGAATATTAGAGGGATCTCTTTCTGCAAAGACTCTGATTTCATGATTTGCAATTTTAAAACCATCCTTTGATATTTTTATGTCTTCCAGGATTATGCCATGTGTACTATCATATTTTATCAAGTGAGCATTTGTTTCAATCGATCCTAAATCATTAATTGCAACTACTTTTATCTTTTCTCGATAATTTTCTAATATAGCTCTTAAGATTAGTCTGCCAATTCTTCCAAAACCATTAATACCAACTTTAACCATAATTTTCTCCTTTTACCTTAATTCATTATTAAGTTTATTTAAAAATTTTTTTAATAATTCCGCGTCATCTTTATTCAAAATTCTATCTTTTTTAATCGCATTGCCTAATTCTTCTCTAGTTTTCTCTTTAATTTCTTTTAACTTTTGTGATGAAAAATTATTGTATAGTTTTTTTTCATAGCTTTTTAACACATAGCCAAAGGTCAAATGGAACAAAATAAAGACTGTGAGCGCAACAAATAGAGTTTTATAAACGAAAAGTTTCATTATTGAATTTTTTTAAAAATTGAATATATGAGTGTATTATCAACAGAATGAGATTTTAACAACTTAAAATTACTTGGTATTTTATATTTTTCCTCATATTTTGGATTAACCTCATAGTAAAAATTGGAATAAATATAATCAGCTGACTGCTTATTATCTGTTCCTATAAAAATTAATCTCTCTTTATTCTGAGTACTAATTAAGGATCTTCCGTTTTCTAAAGGTGTCCAGGAAGCAGTGGCAATAACAACCCTATTTTTTTTCTTTGCGTCTTTTAAGATATCTTTAATAGCCATTGTTCTACTTAAAGATTGAGTATCTACTTCAAATTTTCTCTTCATCTGATCTGTTACAAGATTATTAAAATACACACTTTGAAAAGGATGATATTTGTAGATATCATAAATAATATTAAGAATACAAATGTATACAAAACTAAAAAATAGAGTTTTTAATTTTATATTATTTTTGTATTTTATTATAAAAAAATAAACTCCAAGACATGCAAAATAAGTAATAAAAAAATTCAAAAATAGAAAATGTCTCCACCCACTGTATAAATTTAAATCAAAGCTTAAGTATACTATTATGATTTGTAAAAGACTTATTAAAACAAATAAATCAATTCTTTCAAAATTACCTCTCCACAAATCATTCTGATAAAATTTTTCATTTAACAAAATAAATCTGTTAAACAATCTTCTTATATAAAATATTATTCCTACTAAAAAAGTTAAGATTATAATTTCTGGTATAGAAATAAGCATCCAATAAGGAATATATTTTAATGGTAAATATTGAGAATTATAAAAATATCCGTTAAAGAAAACTTCTGGATTCGACCCTACTTTGAAAACTTGAAAAAAATTTAAATATTGTGAAATTTCTATTGTCCATAAATAAGGCCAATGAACAAAAAGACAAATTATGAATAGAAAGAAATATTTGCCCAAATCTTTTAAAATATTTTCTCTTATATTTGGGTTTAAAAATTGAAATATTCCAATTAAAAGGAATGAAATAGGAAAAAAAAGGCCCATTATTCTTGTAGACGTGCTTATTGCTGAAAATAAAGCAAACAAAAAAAGGTTTAATAAGTTTTTTTTTTCACAATATTTAGAGTAAAAATAAAAAGTAATAGTGACGATTGATAAAAATAATAAATCTTTTCCATCAAAAAAGCTATTTCCAAAAATTCTTGGACTTATTAGATAGAATAAAAATGAAATGATGGCTACAGAAGTAATTCTAGTTCGTTTTTTAATAAAAAAGTAAAACAACGAGCTACTTATAAAAAAAATTATAAAATTTATTAAATGTCTCAGGTAAAATTGATCACTGGAAACATCAATCTTGAAAATAATTTCAATAAACGCCATTGGTAAGTCAAATATTACTCCATAATGTTGAGCTATTTCGACAGGTGGTAAATTTGGGTGAAGGTTGTTAATTTCTGATATTTTAAAATTTACTTCATTTTTAATAAATTCAAAATCTGTAAATTGTAAAACATAGTTAAGCCAGTAAAAACCTGAGCTTCTCTGAAAGTGTTCCTCAATTCCTACACCAAAATCTTTATAAATTAAAAGTCCTATAAGAAAATAAAGAAAGAAAATATAATATATTATTGAGTCTTTTTTAAAAAACTTGTTCATTAATTTAATGTAAATAGTTTATTACAAATTATATATATATTATATTTTTTATATATATGAATATAAATAAATACAAAATTATAAGATTAGATGAAAAATATATAAAGAATATTGAATTGATTTGGTTAAATTCATTGCCTGAGAATTTAAAGTCTATGATAGGTGGTGTAATAGTAAAAAACTATCTTATTGAATTTCTTTCTGATAAGTCGAATTTAGGTATTGGGGTTTTGCATGCAAATGAACTTGCTGGATTTGTTTTGTTTGGTACGGACGATAATATAATAAAAAAAATTTTTATTAAAGATTTTTTCGTAATAATAAAAAGTTTTTTAAAATCATTACTCTTTTTTGATTTAAAAAAAATCAAAAATTTTATTGATTGTGCTATTTACCTTTTTTTATCTAAAAAAAAAGAAAATATTCTCAAGATTAAAGATACCCAGCTTTTAATTATTTGTGTTAACATAAAATTTCAAAATAAAGGATTAGGCTCATTTATGATTAAGGAAAGTTTTAAAAACTATGATTTTTTTTTTAAAAAATATAATAATGTCTTTGTAAAAACTTTGAAAAAGGATGCAAAAAATATCTCATTTTATAAAAAAAATGATTTCAAATATTTATTTGAAATATTTGGAAGAGTTTATTTAAAGTATTAATTCTTATTAAATTTTTTTTCTATTTGCTCACAAATATATTTGATATCTTTTTCTTTCAGAGAAGGACTACTAGGTAAACAAATTCCAGTTTCAGATAAAATTCTAGCTTTTTTTAATACTATATTTTGTTTAAGTTTATACATTGGCATAGTATGTACAGGAGGAAATGAGGTACGTGTCTCAATTTTTTTTGACTCTAAAAATTTTGACAAGGCATTTCTTATTTTTAAGTTTTTAACAAAGATTACAATTTGCCAATGCGAAGATTTTGAATTTTTTATAATTTCAATAAATCTCAAAGGCAAATTTTTTAAATTTTTTTTATAAATTTTAAAAACTTTTTCCTTTTTTTTTAGTATTTCGTTTTTTTTATTTAATTGAGCTAACCCAATCGCAGCGCAAATATTGGTCATTCTATAATTATAACCAATCATATCATGCCAATAGTTATTCTTCTTTTTTACAACACCCACGGTTTTTAACTTAAATATTTTTTTAGCTAATTTCTTATCATCTGTAACTACCATGCCACCTTCTCCTGTAGTTATTGTTTTACTTCCGAAGAAACTAAATGTACCTATTTGACCAAAAGTTCCTGAATGTTTGCCTTTATAAAAACTCCCAAAGCTTTCTGCGCAATCTTCGATTAAGTAAATTTTTTTATTATCACATATTTTTTTTACTTTTGGGATATTGCATATGTAACCATATAAATGTACGACGATTATAGCTTTAGTTTTTTTATTGATTTTTTTTATTAAATCATTCTCATCAATTTGAGCCGTACTAAAGTTTGAGTCAACAAATTTTACTTTGGCACCTGCGTATCTAATTGCGTTAACAGGTGCAATATATGTAAAGGAGGGAACAATTACTTCATCTCCTGGTCCAATGTCTAAAGCTAAGATTGCCAAATGTAATGCTGCTGTCCCATTGTTAACTGAGACACAATATTTAGAATTAACGTAATTTGAAAATTTTTTTTCAAATTTATCAATATATTTTCCCTTTGAAGAAATCCAATTAGAGTTCAGACAATCAACAACTACTTTTTTTTCATCGTTATTTATATAGGGTGTAAAAAGTGGAAACTTATATTTCGGCATAATATAAATATTTTTTTTATTTTATATGATATAAATTAATTTTGTGAAAATGAAAACAAAATATTCCTTAGTCTTACCATGTTTTAACGAATTAGAAAATTTAAAGCTATTGCTACCACAATTATTAAGAATTTTAAAAAACAAAAATTACGAAATATTATTGGTAGATGATGATAGTTCTGATTATACGATACCAAAATTAAAAAAGATTTTTAAAAAAAATAAAAAAATAAGATTTATTCATAGAAAAGAGGAAAGAAGTTTAGGATTATCTATCAAAGCTGGGATAAAAAAATCTATTGGGGAGATAATAGTAGTAATGGATACAGACTTTAATCATAGACCGCAAGATCTTAAAAGTATGATTAAAATTTACGAAAAAGGATATTACGATATGATATGTGGCTCTCGTTTTTTAAAAGGAGGCTCATCAAATACCTTTTTTAGACATTTTTGTAGTTTAATTTTTAATTTTTTTGTTAATTTTGTTACTAAAGGTAAACTATCAGATAATTTGAGTGGTTTTTTTATTATTAATAAAAATAGTTTAAAAAAAGACTTAGACAAAATTTTTTATGGGTATGGGGATTTTTATATAAGACTTTTATATTTTGTCCAAAAACAAAATATCTCAATTTGCGACTTTCCAGTCAAATATGATTTGAGAAAATACGGACACTCAAAATCGAGACTGGTAAAAATGCTAATTTCTTATACGATTGAAACAATTAAGATTAAAATGAAATATTAAATGAAAATAAATAAAAATTTTTTTCTCGTATTATTTAGTATTATATTAAGTTTTATTTTAATCGAATTTTTTTTTTATTTGAAATATTTTGAAATTAATAAAGATTATAAATTTTCATTGCATGATAAAAGATATATGCTTTTTGAAGAAGGTTCTGTTTTCAAAAATTTTGATAATATATTTAAATATCATCCAAATCAAAAAATATTAAGTAAAGCTTATTACAATTTGAACAATACATGGTTTAAAGAATATGATTATGAAATAATAACTAATAACTTCGGTTTAGTTCAAAATAATGATTTAAAAAAAGATATTCCATCAATTTTATTTTTAGGTGACTCGTTTGTTGAAGGACAAGGTTCACACTCATGGATTAATAAATTTGGCGGGAAATTTAAAAATTTTCAATTGATTAATGGTGGTATAATGGGCACTGGACCTCAACAGTTTGAGTTACTGGAAAATCATATATCTCAGCACTATATAATAGATAAATTGATTTTCTTCTATATTGGTGATGATTTAAGAAGGAATATTTTTAATATATCAAACGAGTCTCTTGAGTGTTTAAAAAGTTATAAAGATTGTGAAGGAAATGAAAACTTTTATGGTTTTCCTCTAAAATCAAAAGATCCTGAAAAATTTTTAAACAAATTAAATAATTATAGGTCAATGCAAAATAAACTTATCCCTGTTACTGAAAAAATTAAAAATAATGTGAAGCGTTTTTTTTCAAATTTATACTCAATAAAAATATTAAACAACTTTCTTAGACAAAAGTTTTATTTTTCCAAAAATGAATATATTCAAAGAAATTTTAAGTCTATTGAAAATTTGTATAAAAAATATGGAGACTCTCTTATTTTCGTTCAATTAACTAATAAAAATGAGATTCTACATGGAAAAGAGTACGATACTTTTTTTGCTGAAAAATTTATAAAAAAACTTACAAAAAAACATTTTTTATGTGATTTTGGAATGAATATTGAAAATTTTTATAAAATTGACATGCACCCTAATCAGAATGGATATGATCATTTGTTCAATTGTGTAAAAAAAATTTTGCAAAGTGAAATCTAAATTATTTGTTTATACATATTTAAATACTAAAACTGCGTAACCTATACAAATTATTGTTGCAATCCATAACAAGCTTCCAACTAAAGCCAGCCAAAAAAGATGAATAAAAGCACTTCCTAATAAAGAAATAAATAACCTATCGCCTCTTGTAGTGTCTAATCCTAGAACACCTCTACGTGGACTACCACCAGGAGATTTTTTTTCCCAAATCACCATTGCTGTTAAGCATACGATTATAAATACAAAAAAAGCTGCAGTTTGCCATGTCCATGCCATCCATGTGATAAATTCAAAATCAAAAAATCCCTTTTCTTTTTTTTTTGCCATATCGCCCCATGTAGCGGCATTTAAAACGTTAAACATCATCATACTCTTCCTAATGCAAATCCTTTGGCTATATAGTTTCTTACGAAATAAATTACGATAGCACCAGGAATAATTGTCAAACTTCCTGCAGCAGCAAGTAGTCCTAGTTCGTAACCAGATGTGCTGGCTGTTCGAGTCATGGTCGCAGCTATGGGCTTAGCTGCTACCGCTGTAAGCGTTTTAGCTAATAATAATTCAACCCAAGAGAACATAAAACAAAAAAACATGGTAATACCTATACCTGCGGTAATTGTTGGTATGAATATCTTAAAGAAAAATCTCCAGAAAGAATAACCATCAACATAAGCGGTTTCATCCAATTCTTTTGGCACAGATGACATAAATCCCTCTAAAATCCAAACTGCTAAAGGAATATTAAACAAACAATGTGATAAAGCTACAGCCACATGAGTATCAAACAAGTTTACTGATGAATAAAATTGAAAAAATGGTAAGGCAAATACTGCTGGTGGTGCCATTCTGTTAGTTAATAGCCAGAAAAATAAATGCTTATCCCCTAAAAATTTATATCTGGAAAAAGCGTAAGCTGCTGGCAATGCTGCTGCTACAGAAATCACTGTATTCATTACAACGTAGTAAATAGAGTTAAGATAACCAGTATACCAAGTACTGTCGGTAAAAATTTTCTTATAATTATCCAATGTAAATTCTTGAGGCCATAATGTATAAGTATTGATAATTTCTGTAGTTGTTTTAAATGACATGTTCAACAACCAATAAATTGGTAACATTAGGAAAATAATATAAATTGTAGGAACTAACCACTTAGCTTTTTTCATTGTTTAGCCTCATTTCTCATCATTAAAGTATAAAAAACCCAGCAAACTAATAATACAATGAAAAAGTATATTAATGACATTGCTGCAGCAGGTCCTAAATCAAATTGTCCTAAAGCCATTTTTACAAGGTCAATAGATAAAAATGCAGTTGCATTTCCTGGTCCACCTCCAGTAAGGACGAATGGCTCAGTGTAAATCATAAAGCTATCCATAAATCTTAAAAGTATTGCAATCGTAAGTACTTTTTTCATTTTTGGTAGTTCTATTTTTGTAAATACAGCCCAACGACTAGCACCATCAATTTCAGCTGCTTGGTAGTAAGCAGGTTGAATAGATCTTAATCCTGCATAAGATAATAAAACTACTAACGATGTCCAGTGCCATACATCCATTAATATAGTTGTGAACCATGCATCACCAATTTGTTGAGTAAAGTTATAATCAAATCCTAAAGCATTAAGTGAATGACCTAAGAAACCAATATCTGGTAACGCAAAAATATTCCACATAGCTCCTACAACGTTCCATGGAATTAAAAGTGGCATGGACATTAAAACTAAACAAACAGGTACTCCTATTCCCTCTTTAGGCATAGTAAGAGCAATTGCTATTCCTAATGGAATTTGAATAAATAAAATTATAAACGTAAACAAAAATTGTCTACCAAGTGATGCGTGAAATCTTTCAGATAACATGATTTGTTTAAACCATCTTGTGCCTTCCCACATAAAAACATTATTCCCGAAAGTTTCCTGGAAAGCATAGTTTACTACTGTCATTAATGGGATAATGGCATTGAAAGCCACCAGCACAAATACTGGTATTACAAAGAACCATGCTTTTTGATTTACTGTTTTATTCATTCAATTATCCAACTATCTCCATATGTAAAAGTATATTCTTTTTTAAATTTTAAAAATGCAGTTCCTGACGGAATATCTTCACTAGATTTTGCAATAATTTTAATTTTTCCAGTTTCACTTTCGGTATCTATAATTTTATGCCTACCAGTATTGCTTACCGATAAAACTTTAACTGGAATTCCTTCATTACTAAAAGATATAAATTCAGGTCTAACTCCAACTTCTGTCTTGATAAAATTACTTTTTTTAATTTTTTGGTGAGTTTCTATTTTTTTTCCATTAACGATCACATCATTTCCTTTAATTTGACACGGTAAAACATTCATGCCTGGTGAACCAATAAAATATCCAACAAATGTATGCTTTGGTTTTTCAAACAAATCTACTGGTGTTCCTGTTTGAACAATTTGACCTTCATGCATTACAACTACTTGGTCAGCAAATGTTAAAGCCTCTGTTTGATCATGTGTTACATATATCATTGTTCTATTAATCTTTTGATGAAGTTCTTTAAGTTTAGATCTTAAAATCCATTTCAAATGTGGATCGATTACTGTTAATGGTTCATCAAACATAATAGCATTCACATCTGATCTTACCAATCCACGTCCTAGTGAAATTTTTTGTTTACCATCTGCAGTTAAACCAGAAGCTCTATTGTTTAATGTTGAAGATAATTCCAACATTTCAGCTATCTCATGAACTTTTACTTTGATTTCTTCCTCTGGAATTTTCCTATTTCTTAAAGGAAAAGCTAAATTATCATACACTGTCATCGTGTCATAAATAACCGGGAATTGAAAAATCTGTGCGATATTTCTCTCTACAGGACTCAACCCTGAAATGACTTTATCATCAAATAATATATCACCTTTAGTTGGTGTAATTAGTCCGGAAATAATATTCAACAATGTTGTCTTTCCACAACCTGACGGGCCTAGTAAAGCATAAGCACCTCCATCATTCCAATCAATGTCTACTCCTCTGATTGCCCAGTCAGCATCTGAAGACTGAGTTTTTAAATAACTGTGGCTTAAACCTTTTAATGTAACTTTAGCCATTAGATACTAACCTTTCATTTTGATCAAAATAAACAAACTCATCTGTATTCATGTATAAATTCATCTCGTCGCCAACGTTTTTTTGAAAAACTCCGTTAGACAAAGAAACCCAATTCAAATTTCCGTTTGTAAAGTGGATTAAGCTCTCAGAACCACTAATTTCAGAGATTAAAACTTTACCTTTTATCTCAAGTGTATTGTTGCCCTCTTTATACGTGGTAATATTGTGGGGTCTTATACCTACTTTATATTCACCATCTTTAATATTTAATTTAGTCTTCCATTGAATGTCATTCTGTAGAAATGAACACTGATCTCCTGATTTTTTTATTTTAGCTATATTCATTGGTGGATCGCTAAACACCTGGGCAGAAACTAGAGAGTTAGGTTTATTATAAGTATCTAAAGTTTTTCCATATTGAATAATCTTACCTTCTTGTAACGTTGCCGTATTACCTCCTAAGAGTAGAGCTTCTGAGGGTTCTGTGGTTGCATAAACTACAATACAGTCTCTATTTTCAAATAATTTTGGTAATTCTTCTCTTAATTCTTCTCTTAATTTAAAGTCTAGGTTGGCAAGTGGTTCATCTAAAAGAATTAAGTCAGAGTCTTTTACAAGTGCTCTTGCTAAAGCAGTTCTTTGTTGTTGTCCTCCAGAAAGCTCATTTGGTTTTTTGTTTAACATCCCAGAGAGTTTTAGTAATTCTGCAACTTTCCCAACTCTTAGCTTTGTTTCATCTGAACTTACTCCAGTAATTTTTAATGGAGATGCAATGTTGTCATAAACTGTGAAGTTAGGGTAATTAATAAATTGCTGGTAAACCATTGAGACATTTCTTTTTTGAACTTTCATACCTGTTACATTTTCGTTGTTAAACCAAATCTCGCCTGATGTTGGTTTATCTAGTCCAGCCATAATCTGCATTAAAGTAGTCTTTCCAGCTAAAGTAGAACCTAAAAGAATGTTAATCGTATTTTTTTGTAATTTTAAATTTGTTGGATAAATATGAGTTTCTAATCCTATTTTTTTTTCTACGTTTTTTAATTCTAGGCTCATAATTTTTGAATTTCGTTTTAAAAAAAGGGGGCTGTTAAAGCCCCCTTTAAATTTAGATTTAACCTAAATTAATTCCAAGCTTTTGCGAATGGAACTGTTTTACCTTTAGGTTTCTCATTTCGTTTAGCTTTTGGTGATCCTGGTTGTTTCAACCAATAATCAGCACCTTTCGGTTTAGCTAATCTTGGACCACATCCACCGTATGTATTGTTTGCTTTATCAGCAGCTTCCATACGAGACATAACTAAGTTCATCTCTTCTGCAAGACGATCCATAGCTTGTTGTGGAGTAAACGCACCTGAGTTTACATCTCCAATTTGTTGCCACCAGATTTGTGCAAGCTTCGGATAGTCCGGAACATTGATACCTGTCGGTGACCACAATACTCTGTTTTTAGATCTGTAGAATTCTACAAGTCCACCAAGTTTTGGAGCTCTCTTAGTAAAGTGTTTGTGATTAATTGTACTATCTCTAATGATAGTTAAACCAACGTCACTTTTCTTAAGATCAACAGTTTTTGATACTACAAACTGAGCGTATAACCATGCAGCTTTTCTTCTGTCAACTGGAGTAGACTTAAATAAAGTCCATGATCCAGCATCTTGATAACCAAGCTTCATACCTTCATCCCAGTAAGGACCTTTCGGTGATGGTCCCATTCTCCATAAAGGATTTCCATTATCATCAACTGTTTTGTTTCCAGAACTTTTTGGAGCAACCATCGATGCCGTGAACGCTGTATACCAGAAAATTTGCTGAGCAACGTTTCCTGATGATAAAGCTGGCAGAGACTGATAGAAGTCCATTGCCGCAGCACCTGGAGGTGCATAAGCTCTTAACCACTCATCCCATTTTCTGATTGCATATACGGCAGCAGGACCATTAGCAGCCCCACCTCTTGCTACGTCAGCACCAACTGGATTACAAGAACCTTTTTCCATTCTTATTCCCCACTCGTCTACTGGCACACCATTTGGTTTACCAACTGAACCTGCACCAGCCATTGATAACCACGCGTCAGTCATTCTCCATCCTAAGTCTGGAGCTCTCTTACCGTAGTCCATGTGACCGTATACTCTAACACCGTCGATATTCTTTACATCTTTTGTAAAGTACTCAGCGATATCTTCGTAAGCAGACCAGTTTACTGGTACACCTAGTTCATATCCGTATTTAGCTTTGAAACCTTTTTTGATTTCAGGTCTGTCAAACCAATCTTTTCTAAACCAATAAAGGTTAGCAAATTGTTGGTCAGGTAATTGATATAAATCACCATCTGGACCTGTAGTAAATGATTTACCGATGAAATCATCGATATCCAATGTTGGTAAAGTAACGGCTTTACCTTCACCTTTCATCCACTTTGTTAAGTTTACTGCTAACTGAAGTCTTGAATGCGTACCAATCAAATCAGAGTCATTGATGTATGCATCATACAAGTTTCTTCCAGTTTGCATTTGAGTTTGTACTGCTTGTACTACTTCTCCTTCTCCCAATAACTGGTGGTTTACTTTAATTCCAGTTATTTCCTCAAAAGCTTTTGTTAAAACTTTTGACTCATATTCGTGAGTTGGAATTGTTTCTGACAATACATTTATTTCCATTCCTTTGAATGGCTTTGCAGCATCATGAAACCAATTAAGTTCTTTCTCTCTTTCTTTTGCAGAAATTGTTGAAAGACTAAACTCACCATTTGACCATTTCTTAATTGCAGCCATGTGACCATCAGCTACAGCATTTGAAATAGTTAATAGAGAAATTGAAACAGCAACAGCTAAAATATTCTTAAATGTTTTAAACATAGATTATTTCCCTCATTGTTGTTGTTTTTAATTATATTATTGAACCAAAAATCAACCACAATGTACAGAGAGTAAAATTAAATAATTACAACTTTGAAGTGTATTAATTTATCAAAGCGCGCTTAACTGCTTTTTCCCAACCTTTAATTAATAACGATCTAGATTTATTTTTCATTTTTGGAGAAAACTTTTTATCTAAATGCCAATTTTTTGAAATATCTTTTAATGATTTATATACACCGATTTGTAAACCAGCCATAAAAGCTGCACCTAAAGCTGTGGTCTCTTGAACTTTAGGTCTTAAAACTTGTACATTTACGATGTCAGATAAAAATTGAGAGAACCAATTATTCATAACCATACCACCATCTACTTTCACTATTTTGGGTCTAAGACCATCATGTTTCATGGCTTCGAAGAGATCAAATGTTTGGTAGGCTACTGCCTCTATCGTAGCTCTAACTATTTCTTTAGGGCTTGTATCCCTTGTAATGCCACTTAAAACACCTCTGGCACTAGCATCCCAGTAAGGCGCTCCTAATCCAGTGAATGCGGGAACTAAATAAATGTCATTATTATTATTGAGTGACTTTACTATTTTTTCTGTTTCATGTGCTTTTTTAAAAAATTTCATTCTGTCTCTCAACCATTGAACCCCTGCTCCAGCAATAAAGATTGAGCCTTCCATAGCATATGTTGTTTTACCCTTAATTCTATAGGCTATTGTCGTTAATAAACGATTTTTCGAATAAATTTTCTTTGAACCTGTATTTAATAAAACGAAAGCTCCCGTACCATATGTACTTTTTAAAGACCCTGGATCGAAACAACATTGACCAATAGTTGCTGATTGTTGATCTCCCACTACACCATTTATTGGTATTGATTTTCCGGTGATTGATGAATGAGTTTGACCATAATCATCTGCGCAATCTTTTACTTCAGGTAAGATATGCTTTTTAATTTTAAGTAATTTTAAAATTGTATCATCCCATTTATTAGATGAGATATTATAAATCATTGTTCTGCTAGCGTTAGTAGCATCTGTTGCGTGAATCTTACCCTTTGTAAGTCTCCATATTAAAAAGCTATCAATTGTTCCAAATAATAATTGTTTTTTATTCATTAATTGTCTCGCTTTTGGTACATTATCTAGAATCCATTTAATTTTAGTGCCTGAAAAATAAGAATCAATTAGCAGTCCAGTCTTGTTAAAAATCATCGTATCTTTATTTTGTTTTCTCAATTTTTTACAAAATTCCTCTTGTCTTCTATCCTGCCATACTATTGCTTTATAAACAGGCATACCTGTTTTTTTATCCCATAAAACTGTGGTTTCTCTTTGATTTGTAATTCCTATACTTAAAATTTTACCTTTTAACTTATTTGCTTTTTGAATTACATCTTTTAAAGTTTTAATAGTTGTTTTCCATATTTCATCAGGACTATGTTCAACCCATCCACTTTTGGGAAAGTATTGAGTGAATTCTTTTTGTGATGAAAAAATTGGATTACCTTTTAAATCAAAAAGAATTGATCTATTTGATGTGGTTCCAGCATCAATTGAAATTAAAAATTTTTTCATTACCTAAAAGCTTCCCAGTTAAATTCAAGTTTTTTGTTCTCAACAATAGCATTTATCATGCTTAGCATTAAAGGTAATTTTTTTTCGTCAAAATCCTCATTTACTTTTTTAGCAATTTCTATAGCTAAGTCTGCGCCCTCGACGGTAACTTTTGCCATTTTTGTTTTTTTTGCTTCTGAAAAAGTAAAACCTTCACCTATGTAAGACCCCATCTGAGCATTTCTTCCGCCACCAGAGCTTACGTAAAGATCTCCAAGACCAGCAAGACCTTTTACCGTTTCTTTTTTTCCTTTTAAGTGCTCAACAAAAATTTCCATTTCATGAATTGATTGTTTAATAAGAGCTGATGCTGTGTTTAAATAATTTTTTTCTCTCACTTCGTTAGAAATATTTGTGCTACATAAACCTTTTGCTGCTCCAACTGCCATTGAAAAAATATTTTTAATTGCCGCTGATACTTCCACACCATTCAAATCATCCGAATATGAGGTGTGATAATAACTGGTGTTTAGCATGTCCGCTATTTTTTTTGCAGTTTTGATATCTTTATTTGCAACTACTACACTACTGTGAACTCTATTAGCTAAACCTGCAGCTAGACAGGGTCCACCAATTGCTGAAATATTTGTTTTTTTTATTCCCTTACTTGAAAGCAATCTTTCTAATTTATCAACTAATAATTCATATTCATTTTTGTAAATACTCAAACCTTTAGTGAGCATTAATAAATTTGGAATTTGTTTTTCCTTATAAATTCTACTTAGTTGGTCTGCTGCCCACTCTATTCCTTTAGAGCTTATTCCAAGAACTATTAAGTCTACCTTTGATTTTAATATTTCGTCAAACTTATCAAATTTAAAAACTTTTATTTCTTGTGGTATTTTAGTTTTTAATCCATTGTGAAGATTTTCATTTGCTTTAAATTTATTTATGAAATCGTTTTCAAGATGAGTGCCAATAATACTTATATCGTGATTATTGTCTAAACAGGGTAAAGCGAAAGCTGAACCCATTGCACCAGCTCCAATTATCACGATTTTTGACATTTAATCCTTAAATAATAATTTTTTGAAAATTAAAAAAACTGATATTAGCTCAATTTTTCCAATAATCATAAAGATAATTAAACTTATTTTGGATGATGTTAGTAGATTTACAAAGTTAATATTTTGTAAATTATACATTTCAGAATTAACTGTGTTTGTTAAAGCTAAAATAGAAAGTTTAAATGACCTCTCAAAGCCAATGTTATCTAATACTAAAAAACTTGATAAGACGAATAAACTTATAAAAAAAGAGATAAATATTAAGAAAGAAACTTTAATATAATCATCTGTTATTTTTTTTTCTGAACTAAAGATAGTTTTGTTTACTATGCTATTCGGACTTATTAATTTAATTATTTCTGCTGAGGAAATTTTTAACAGAATGTAAAGTCTAGTTAACTTAATACCAGATGTGTTAGATATTAATGAACCTCCTACGATTGTTAATAATAGAAAATATAAGCTTAAATTATAATCATTTTTTATTAATGTTATTCCAGAGTTAGCAAGGCTACTTAAAACACTTATAATGACATTTAATCCTTCGAAACTATTAAAATAAATCAGTAGTATTAATATAAAAGAAAACGACAAAAGATAGATATCTTCTTTATGTTCTTTTATTAAAACTTTTTTACGAAAGATATTAAATATCAAATAAAAATTTAACATAGATAAAATTAAAGAAAAAATTAAAATTGTTTTTTGTAAATTTGTTGAAATTATTTTACTTAAATTATTTGAAGGTAAAAAACCGCCTCCAGAAACTAGTGTCATAGATAAATTTAGTGAATTAAAGAGTCTTACTCCAGAAATATTCAGTAACGTTAATATTAAAATACTTAAGACGCCATAAAAAATAAATATCTTAAAAATATTATCTTTTATGTTATCTACTGATTTGAAGTTGCTATCTCCTGAAAAAGTTAAATGTGTCATCTTATAATTATAAGCTTTACTTGAAAATAATAAGATTAAAAAAAGTAGAAAATAAAAACCGCCTATCCATTGTGAAGAGGATCTCCAAAGTATTAAGGTTGGGTCTAAATATTTTATATTATTAAATACAGAAAAACCAGTTCCTGTTAAACCAGATATCGCTTCAAAAAAAGCACTCACAAATGTAAGCTGAGAATTGCTCAAATAGAAAGGTAGTGAAATTAAAAAACCAACTACAATATAAACAAATATAATTAAAATTATTTGTTCAACAAAATTAATATTTCTACTTGATTGTTTTCCAAAAAAATAAAGTGATAAACCCAATAAAAGTGACATAATCAAAGTAATAAAATACGCTTCAATACTCAAAAAATAATCAAAATACGAGGAGTAAAGGATATTAATAAATGCCAAAAAACTTATAGGAAAGCAGAATAGACTTAGGAAAAAACTTATACTTTTAAAATTCATCAAATATTAAATTGATCCCACGCTAAAAATATTTTCTACCGCTTTTAACTGCTCCCTTTTAGCTAAAAAAACGACTAAATCATCTTTTTCAAATATGAAATTTGATCTTGGTATAATAACTTTTTCTTTTCTTACGATCGCACCTATTCTTATGTCTTCAGGGAGATTAGAGTCTCTTATTTGTTTATTTAACAACTCTGATTTATCAAGAATTTTTGCCTCGATAAATTCGTACTCACCATCTAATACTGAATATACGGTTCCTATGGTGCCTCGATGAACATGCTCCATTATCCTAGATACAGTTGTCATACGCGGATCTACTAGATCATCTATGTTAAGAGAGTCCTGAAGTAAATTATAATTTGATTTATTTACTATTGCAATTGTTCTTTTTTTTAATCCAGTTTTTTCAGCTAGAACACAAGCCATCATATTATTTTCATCATCATTAGTTAAAGCTAAAACAGTTTCGGATCCCTCTAAATTTGCTTCTTTTAAAATATCTTCGTCTAGAGCATCTCCATTGATAACAATTGAAGATGAGAGTTCATTAGCTATTTCCTCAGCTCTTTTTTTATCTTTTTCAATTATTTTTACTCTTAATTCCTGAAAATTTTCTTCTAACATTTTTGCTAAATTTAAACCAATATTACCTCCGCCAATAATCAATACATTTTTAGAAACTTTTTCGTCATGACCAAATGCTTTTAAAATTTGATTTAATTGATCACTGCTAACAACAACATATACATTATCGTCCTCTAGCATTTGATCATTTTTTTTTAAGTAGATAAATTTTTCTTTTCTTAAGGCTCCAACAATATTAGCCTTAAAATCAGGGAATTTTTCAGTTAACTTTTTTAAAGGTATATTTTTTATTGGACAATTTTTCTCGATAGAAATTTCTAACATTTTAACTTTATTATTCCCGAAAGGAACGTTGTCTAATGCTCCTGGCGCCTCTAATCTTCTATATAGTGATTTAGCTACTTCGATTTCTGGGGAAATAATTACATCTATTGGAATATTAGATTTATTAAAAAGTTTACCCCATTTTCCCTCTAAAAAATCTTTAGTCCTAATTCGTGCTATTTTTTTTGAAACGTTGAATAATGAGCTTGCTAACTGACAAACTATCATATTTGTTTCATCGTTTCTTGTAACCGCAATTATCATATCTGCATTTTCGGTACCTGCATTTTCTAAAACTGTTGGAAGTGAAGCTCGGCCTACTACACCTTTTACATCCTGAGTATCATTTATCTTTTTAATATCCTCTGACGATTGATCAATAACAGTCACTGAATGTCCTTGTGCAGATAACTGTTTACTAATTGAAAAGCCGACTTTACCAGCTCCACAGATTATAATATTCATTTTAATTTATACCTTTTATCCCAAGAGATTTTAATTTTCTATGTAAAGCAGATCTTTCCATGCCGATGAAGTCGGCTGTTTTAGATATATTGCCGTGATTTTTTTTTAATTGTGTCAACAGATATTCTTTCTCAAAATGCTCTCTAGCTTCTTTAAGAGGTGAAGTAAATGATTTTTCTAAAAGATTTCTATTATTAGAGGCTGATGATGGATTTAGTATATCTTCAATTAGTCGATTTATATCTGCCTTAGTTTCGTTTGATGAAAGTATTGTAATCCTTTCAACCAAATTTCTTAATTCTCTAACATTTCCAGGCCAGTCGTAAGTGTATAAATTATCATTCTCCATATCAATCTTTGGTTGTTGTACTCCATTTATTTCAGATAGTTTTTCTTTAAAATATTCAATTAATAAAGGAATATCCTCTGTTCTCGAATTAAGAGGGGTGAGTTCTATGGGCATTACATTTAACCGATGATATAGATCCTCTCTGAACTGATTAACTCTGACTAAATTATTCAAGTCTTTTGAAGTTGAAGAAATTAACCTTATATTCACATGTATATCCTTAGAACCGTTGAGTCTTTTGAACTTTTGATCTATTAAAACACGAAGAACGTTTGCTTGAGTTTCGTAAGGTATTTCTGAAACTTCATCAATGAGCAATGTTCCTTTATTCGCCCTTTCGAGGGCTCCAACCGAAATATTCCCGTCTTCAAATTCCTCTCCAAATAATTCTTTTTCATATGTATTTTCTCTTAATAAAGATGCATTGATAATTATGAATGGTTCTTTTGATCTAGAGGAGTTTTTGTGTATTTTTCTCGCTACCAATTCTTTACCAACGCCTGTTGGCCCATAAATCATTACTCTGCTTTCTGAGGTTGAAAGTTTATCTATTATCTTTTTTACTTTCATAATCGAAGGACTTTTTCCAATCAATTCAAAAGAATGAAAGAGTTTGTTTTCAATAATATCTTTCTCTTTTTTGAGCTCAAACGATTCGATAGCCCTTTTGACATAATTCAAGATTTTTTCTTTTGAAAAAGGTTTTTCTATAAATTCATAAGCTCCTAACTTAGTTGCCTCAACCGCGTTTTGTACAGTAGCATGACCAGAAATCATTATAACAGGAACAAGTTTATTTTTTTTGCTGACTAATTTAAGAAGATCTATTCCATCTTTATCAACTTTGTCTAACTTAATATCTATTATTGCTAAATCGGGAAGTTTTTTATTTATTTCAAAAACAGCCTGGTCATAATTAGCTGCAGTTCTAACGTTAAAATTTTTCTCTTTTAAAATGTTGCTTACAAGTAATCGAATATCCGGATTATCGTCAATAACTAAAATTTCTTTATGCATTTGCTTTAGGTAAAGTTATCTTTACAACCGTCCCTTCTCCTTTATTTTTATTTTTAATTGAAAAATTCCCAGAGTGTTCATTAATAATTTTTGTCACTATTGGCAAACCTAAACCTGTTCCCCTTTTTTTTGTTGTAAAGTAAGGAGTCATCGCTTTTTTAGCATCTGTAATACCAGTTCCATTATCAATTAGCTTACACACTATATAGTCGTTATTATCAGTAATTTCTATGTCAATATTCCCTTTGAAATTAAGGTTTTTTTCATTTTTTTCCAAAAAGGACTCTTCGGAATTTTTAATTAAATTTATAAAAACTCTATTTAATTGATTTTCATCACCGTTAATAAAGAGTTTGCTTTTTTTACTTAGAATATTAATTGAATTTTTCGATGACATTTTTAGAAATTCTACAGATTTATTGACCAAGTTAAAAATATTAATTTTTTTTAATATTGGTCTTGGCATTCTTGCAAAATTTGAAAATTCATTAACTAATTTTTCTATATCTTTAATTTGTCTATTAATTGTTTCCAAATATTTTTCAAATGCTTGGTGACTAGTTCCAAATTTATTCTTATATTTTTCCCTTAAACTGTCTATAGATAATTGAATTGGAGTTAAGGGATTTTTAATTTCATGCGCTAATTTTCTAGCTACTGTTTCCCATGCTTCGTATCTTTCAGTTATGAGCAATTTATCTTGTTGCTCTTTGAGTCTCTGAATCATTGAATTAAAATTTTTATTTAAAAGCATAAACTCATCGTCAGTTTGAAGCTCAGGAACTTTAACATCAAGGGCGCCTTTACTGATTGAGTCTGAAGCTCCAATAAGATTTACTATTGGTTTTGTTAATCTTGAGGCAAAAGTAATTGCGATAGACGTTGATAAGAATAGTAATAATGTTACAACTATAATATAAATTATTGCAAAAGTAACTTTAATACCAGTTTGGCTGTTTTCGACTGAATAATAAAAACTTACTGCTTGTTCAGTTTCATTTAGATATCTTAAAATTTCTGGGTCTATATTTCTTGAAATATATAAATAAGTATCAACTAATGAATTTAATTTTGTCATTACAGTTGTTTTATTTTCAAGATTATTGGATACAAAAACAGGTTTTCCTTCCAATACTTGATCGTAATCTTCATCTG
The DNA here is from genome assembly GCA_902579115.1 of uncultured Pelagibacteraceae bacterium. Lineage (GTDB taxonomy): Bacteria > Pseudomonadota > Alphaproteobacteria > Pelagibacterales > Pelagibacteraceae > Pelagilacustribacter. The sequence continues at coordinate 79,151 of CACHFP010000005.1, forward strand.
AAGGAATTACAAATTCTTCTGTAATATCTCTTACATCTGATAATAAAATATTTCCTAAACTATCAATTAAAAAAACATCATCAACTCTACGTAAAATTTTTTCTGATCTAACGACGTTTCTAAATCTTTTTGGATTAGAGTAGTAGTCATTAGAAGCTCGATTAAGACCAACGCTCATTAAAATTACGTCTGATAAAACATTTTCTTTACTTTCCTCAAGATAGTTTTTTGCTATATCAAAAGAGTTATTAACAGCATTAGTGATTTGCTTATCAAAATAATTCTGTATGCCAAAATTAAATATAAATAATGAGAAAATCGCAACTACTAATGAGGGTATCACGGTAAATAATGAAAAAATTGAAATGTATTTTAAATTTGTTTGCGATCCTTTTTTATTTTTTTTACCAGTATAATAAAATCTGTAAAAATTTTTAAAAATTAGACTAAAAAAAATTATAAGTAAAAAAATATCTATTATTAATAAGTTTTGTAAATTCTTGTCAGTTAAAGGAACGAAACCCTCATTGATAAAGGTTAAAAATGTTACAATTCCCATAAAAATACATAAAAATGAGGATAAAATAATCCAATTGAAGTTTTTGATAATTTTAAACATTTTAAATTAATATTAATTATTTATACAAATATATTATAAGTTTATACCATGAGTTTTAGTTTAATTATTCTTGCTGGAGGTAATAGCCATAGATTTAGGTCTAATATTGGCAAACCATATCAAAAAATAGCAGGCAAATCATTAATTGAGATAAATATTATTAAAGCTCGTAAATATAAACAAATTAAAAATGTTGTTCTTGTTTACAATAAAAAAGACTTTAAACGCGTTAAATCACTTAAGCTTAAAAACGTAAAATTGATTTCTGGGGGGAGGAACAGGCAACAATCCACGTTTAAAGCTCTTAAATATTTAATTAATAAAAATGGACCAAAAAAAGTTTTAGTACATGACGTAGCCAGACCTAACTTTTCTACAAAACTTTTAAATTCAATTTTAATTAATATGAAAAATGCAAGAGCAGTTGTGCCTAGATTAAAAGTTCAAGATGCAATAAAACAGGTTATTGACTCCAGTAAAAATGAGTACATATTGAGTAAAAAAAGAGATAATTTATTTTTAACTCAAACACCTCAAGCTTTTAATTTAAAGGAAATTTATCTTTTACATAAAACAAACTCAGGAAAATATAAAGATGACGATATCTCCTTATATATGGATCTTAATAAAGTAAAATTTATTGAGGGTGAAAAGAATAATTTTAAAATTACTGAACAAATAGACTTTGAAAATCTTAAAAATGTTTATAAAATTAATCAAAGTGTCGGAATAGGATTTGATGTTCATCGACTAGCACCTAAAAGAAATCTTTACTTAGCTGGTTTAAAAGTAAAATCTAAGCTAGGCACTATAGGTCATTCAGATGGTGACCCTGTTCTTCACTCTGTTACAGATGCAATTTTAGGAGCTTGTAAAATGGGTGACATTGGTCAGATGTTTCCAGATAAAAGTAGAAAGTTTAAAAATATAAGATCAACTATTTTACTTCAAAAAGTAATAAAGCAAATTAAATTTAAAGGTTATTTTATAAATAATATCGATATTAATATTATTACTCAAACACCTAAAATTAAAAATTTAAAAAATAAAATGATAAATAGTATTTCGAGCCTCTGTGAAATTTCTAAAAATCAGATTAATATTAAAGGTAAGACAACTGAAAAATTAGGCGTGATAGGAAAAGAGAAAGCAATAGCATGTGAAGTGATTACTTCAGTGATTAAATATGATTAAAAATTTTAATTTTCTTTTCGTTACTTTTTTTGGAATAGGAACTATAAGATATGCTCCTGGAACAATCACCTCTTTAATTACAACGATCCTTCTTTTTAGTTTTTTTCATATTATAAATATATCAAGTAATATTATATTAGTTTGTTTAATAATAATTTTTTTATATGCCTTTTATGCCATAGCTTATTACATTAAAGATAATGAGAACAAAGATCCTAAAGAAATTGTTATAGACGAAGTAATAGGTCAATCTATTCCTATATATTTATATGAAATTTCTCATAGTTCAGAAAAGTTAACTCAAGATGCGCTTTTATTTTATTTATATATTTTCATTCTATTTAGATTTTTCGACATAAAAAAACCTTTTCCAGTAAGTACTTTTGATAAAAAATTTAAAAATAGTTTTGGTGTAATTTTGGACGATGTAATTGCAGGTTTATATGTTGTTCTTACATTAATAATTTTCATGATGATAAAATCTAAATTTTTCTAATGACTTTAAATAAAAAAATAGTTTCATTACTTTATAGAAAAAAAATGAAGATTGCTGTTGCCGAGTCTTGTACCGGTGGAATGCTTGCTAGCAATATTACATCAGTAAGTGGATCTTCCAAAGTATTTACAATGGGATTAGTTGCTTACTCTAATCAAGCAAAAACTTACCTGTTAAAGGTACCAAATAAAATAATAAATAAATATGGATCGGTAAGTGTTCAGTGTTGTTTGGCCATGGTTAACAATTTGAGTAAAATTAGTAAATCAAAGGTTTGTGTTTCAATAACTGGAATAGCTGGGCCAAAAGGTGGATCTAGACAAAAACCAGTGGGTTTAGTTTATATAGGCATTAGGATTGGAAAAAAAGTTGTCATAAATAAATGTAATTTTAAAAAAAGAGGAAGGATTTTCATACAGAAAGAAACTGTAAAAAAATCTCTTAATATTTTGAAAAAACTAATTAAACTGGATAACTAAAATCTGGATTTACAATTACATCTAACAGATGAGCTGTAAAACTATTTAACAATAAGAAGATGCTAAAAGCAATAATATAAAGTATAAAAACTAAAAAATTTCTGTTTCTCTTTCTTTGCAATAATTGTTTGTCTTCTGGTACCCACTCTTTATTTTTTGATTTAAAGTCATAGGAAAACATCCAATAAGTTAAATTTGTTTCGTTTGGATCGCCTGTTCTTATAGTTTTGATATATGAAGATAAGAATTTAAAGCTTAAAATGAATAAAATTAACAAAAAAGATATAGTAAACATTATTTGTATAATTTAATTGCTCTTTCTTCAAAAGCTTTAGCAATTTTGTCCAAACCAAGCTCAAAAGATTTTTTCATTATCCCATTCAAAATCGGATTTTTCAATTCAAAATCAATAAAAAATTCTAACTGTGTTGAATTGTTTACTTCTTTAAATTTCCACTCATTTTTTAGGTGTTTTAAAGGTCCATCAAGATTTGTAACTATAATTAAATCTTTTTCTTTGTAGTAAGACACATGGCTCGAAAATGTCTCATTTAAAATGCTTTTTCCTACTTTCAAATCTCCATTAAATGTAATTAAATCTAAACTTTCATTTTTGTCGTAAACTTTGCCTTCAATACACCAAGGAACAAAATCTGGATATTTTTCAATATCAAGCACCATTTCAACTAATTGCTTTTTTTTACAAGAGATTATTTTTTTTATTGATGCAGTTGACATTCAAGCTTTTTATTTCTTGCATCCTGTAATTTTCTAAAATCTTCGTCAGCATGATAAGAAGATCTAGTTAAAGGCGATGAAGACACGAGTAAAAACCCTTTTGTCTTTGCAATTTGCTCGAACTCTTTAAATTCATCAGGATGGTAGTAACGATTTAATGGATGATGTTTTGGAGATGGTTGTAAGTATTGACCAATCGTAATAAAATCTACTTCAGCAGATCTAAGATCATCCATAACTTGAATTACTTCCTCTCTATTTTCTCCTAGTCCTACCATTATTCCTGATTTAGTAAAAACTTTTTTATTAAATTTTTTAGCATTTTTTAAAAGTTCTAATGAAGCAAAATATCGTGCCCCTGGTCTAACGGTTGTATAGAGTCTGGGAACTGTTTCTATATTATGATTAAATACATCGAGATTTGCATTTAAAACTTTTTTATAAGCATCACCTTTTCTCAAGAAATCTGGCGTTAAAACCTCTATTGATGTTTTTGGATTTTTTTCTCTAGTAGCTTTAACAACTTTGTAAAAATGTTCTGACCCTCCATCATCCAGATCATCTCTATCAACAGAAGTGATAACCACATGTTTTAAATTTAGGTCTTTTACTGCATTTGCAATTTTAGCCGGCTCAAAAATATCTAAAGAAGATGGTTTTCCGGTTGTGACATCACAAAAGGCGCAAGCTCTTGTACACGTATCTCCCATGATCATAAATGTGGCATGTTTTTTACTCCAGCATTCTGTAATGTTTGGGCAATTTGCTTCTTGGCAAACAGTAACTAAATTATTTTGATTTACTACTTGTTTTGTTTGAAAAAATATTTGTGAGTCCACCATTTTAGATCTAATCCATTCTGGTTTTCTCTTTATTGGGTTAAAAGGTTTATTTACCTTTTCTGGATGTCTTGGTTTGTGGCTCATTTTAATTTAATTATAATTTCGTCTTTTGTTCCATATTTAAAATTTTCTCTGTAAAGCATATCTAAATAATCATAATCATTATTTTTTACCAGTGAAATTTTACGCTCTAAATTTTTTAATTTTTTAGTCAACATTTTCTCTTTATTTTCTAACTCCTCATAAATTTTTTTTTTATCAAGATATGAAATTAATCCTCTTTCACCACTAATAAAATTAATTCCTATATAAAGAGTTAAGAAAATATTAAGTAATATAAATTTTTTTTTCTTTAAACTTTCAAAAAGTCGCATTAACTAGATACTAGCCATTTTAGCTTGTTTGCCAAGTTCTTCTTCGATGCGTAATAACCTGTTGTATTTAGCTACTCTCTCTGATCTTGCTAAAGAACCAGTTTTAATTTGAGATGACATTGTAGCTGTTGCCAAATCAGCGATAAATGTATCTTCGGTGTCGCCTGATCTATGTGAAATTATAGTTTTGAAATCTGCAGCTTTTGCCATAGAAATAACTTCTAAGGTTTCAGTTAAAGTGCCTATTTGGTTTGGTTTTACTAAAATACAATTCGCTGAATTTTCTTTAATACCTTTAATCAGACGTTTTGTATTTGTAACAAACAAATCGTCACCTACTATTTGAACTTTAGTACCTATTTCTTTAGTAATTTTTTTCCATGACTCCCAGTCTTCCTCAGCAAATGGGTCCTCGATTGATTTTATTGGGTAATTAGAAGTTAGTTTTTTATAATATCCAATATTATCCTCAACTGATGTATAATTTTTTGATTTAATTGAATATTCACCCTTATCATTTACAAGTTCATTAGCTGCAACATCCAAACATATCGCAACGTCTTTTCCTGGCACTAATTTTGATTTTTCAATAGCATTAACAATTAACTCCAAAGCTTCTTCATTTGTATTTATAGACGGAGCAAATCCACCCTCATCTCCAACATTAGTGAGCATTTTTTTTGATTTTAATAGTTTTTTTAAATTTTGAATAACTATAAAACATTTTTCTACAGCATCTAAAAAGCTTATAGCTGAGTCAGGCCTAATCATAAACTCTTGGATATTCAATTCATTATCTGCATGTGCGCCTCCATTTATAATGTTCATTAATGGAATAGGTAAAGAAAAACTTTTTCCTAAATTTTTAAATAAGGATTTTTTATTTGATAAAGCTGAACATTTAGAATTAGCTAAAGAAACTGCAAGAGTTGCGTTAGCACCCAAATTTGTTTTATTTTCGCTGCCATCTAATTCTAATAAAATTTTATCAATATTTTTTTGATTATCCGATTCCTGACCTTTTAATTTACTAGAGATTTGATTATTAATATTTTCTACAGCGATATTAACACTCTTACCTAAAAATTTATCTTTATTTTTATCTCTTAGCTCATGTGCCTCAAATGCACCGGTTGATGCGCCGGAGGGAGAAATTGCAGTCGCAGAAATATTATTTTCTAAATGTACTTCTGCTTCTACTGTTGGGTTACCGCGACTATCAAAGACTTGTCTGCCTTTTATACTTTTAATTTTTGCCATTCTTATTTTACTATTTTGTCAATCTCTGTAAGTTTTTTTAACAAATTTTTTACTTCGTTTAATGGAACCATATTTGGGCCATCTGATGGAGCATTATCTGGGTCTTCATGTGTTTCCATAAAAATTGCTCCAACTCCAACCGCTATAGCTGCTCGAGCTAAATAAGGCACAAATTCTCTTTGCCCCCCACTTTTTTCTCCCATTCCACCGGGCTGCTGCACAGAATGAGTTGCATCAAAAACTATCGGGAATCCAAATTTAGACATTATTGGCAACGATCTCATATCAGATACAAGGGTATTATATCCAAAGCTTGCACCTCTCTCTGTAATTAAGATATTCTTGTTTCCTGAGTCCTCGATTTTTTTAATTACATTAGCCATATCCCATGGTGCTAAGAATTGTCCTTTTTTTACATTTATTATTTTACCTGTTTTAGCTGCTGCAATTAACAAATCGGTTTGTCTACACAGAAAAGCGGGAATTTGTAAAACATCTACATGTTTTGCAACAATAGAACATTGTTCGGCTGTATGAATATCGGTTAAAACAGGTACTCCAACTTCTTTTCTTATTTTATCAAATATTGGGAGAGAATTTTCTAAGCCTAAGCCTCTTTTTCCTTTTAAACTTGTTCTATTAGCTTTATCAAAGGATGTTTTATAAATAAGATTAATTCCAAGTTCACTAGTGATATTTTTCAGTTCAGTAGAAATGCTAATTGCATGCTTTTCACTTTCTAACTGGCAAGGTCCAGCAATTAAAGTAAATGGTTTGTTATTGGCGATCTCAAAATTAGAACATTTTACCTTATGATTAATCATTTTTTTGAATTAATTTTTGCGGCCTTTATAAATGATGAGAATAGAGGATGTGGCGCTAAAGGTCTAGATTTAAATTCAGGGTGAAACTGAACTCCAATGAACCATGGATGGTTTTTTAACTCAATAATTTCTGGCAATTTATTATCTGGAGATATACCTGAAAAAATCATTCCTTTATTTTCAAAATCCTCTTTATAATTAATATTAACTTCATATCTGTGACGATGTCTTTCTCGTATTGTTAAAGAATTATATATCTTACTTATTTTTGTGTCTTTTTTAAGTCTTGCTTCGTAACTCCCTAAACGCATTGTTCCACCCAAATTTTTATCAGTTCCTTTCATAAGTTTGCCATCTTTTGTCCATTCATTCATAAGGCCAATTACAGAAGCTTTTGATTGTCCAAATTCACTTGAAGTAGCATTTTTAATATTCAATAGATTTCTTGCAAATTCTATAACCGCCATTTGCATACCAAAACAAATACCGAGAAAAGGTATGTCGTTTTTCCTTGCATAATTTATTGCTGCAATTTTCCCTTCAGTTCCTCTTTTTCCAAATCCACCTGGTATCAAAATTCCAGAAGCATTTTTTAGTTTCATTTTTATTTCATTTGGTTTTAAAAAATCTGACTCAATTCTAATTAAATTTACCTTTGAATTGTTGGCTATCCCTCCGTGTGTTAAAGCCTCATCAAGTGATTTATAAGCATCTTTAAGCTCAACATATTTACCGATTATTGCGATATTTACCTTATTAGTTGTGTTAAGAACTAACTGAGTAATTTTTTTCCAAGGTAAAAGATTTACTTTTTTTCTAGATTTCATTTTAAAGAATTTTAATACTCTCTCGTCTAACTTCTCCTTGTTAAAACTTATTGGGGCCTCATAAATTGTTTTGACATCAACAGTTTCAATAACATCTTCGATTGCTACATTACAGAATAGAGAAATTTTCTTTCTCTGATCTAATGGAATGGTTCTTTCTGATCTACAAATAATGATATCTGGTTGAATACCAATGCTTCTAAGTTCTTTTACAGAGTGTTGAGTCGGCTTCGTTTTTATTTCATCTGATGCTCTCATATAAGGGACTAAAGTAAGGTGGATAAATAAGGTATTTGATTTACCTGTCTCATTTGAAAATTGTCTAATCGCCTCTAAAAAAGGAAGGCTCTCTATATCTCCAACTGTCCCTCCTATTTCGCAAATTACAAAGTCCTCTTTAAAGATGTCATTTTTTATAAATTCTTTAATTCTGTTTGTAATGTGAGGGATTACCTGAACAGTTTTGCCCAAATATTTTCCTTGACGTTCTCTTTTTAATACGTCGTTATAAATTTTACCGGTGGTTATATTATCAGATTTTCTTGCAGAAATACCTGAAAATCTTTCATAATGACCAAGATCTAAATCTGTTTCTGCTCCATCATCAGTTACATAAACTTCTCCGTGTTGAAAAGGGCTCATGGTGCCAGGATCAACATTTAAGTAAGGATCAAGTTTTCTTATCCTAACTTTATAGCCTCTTGACTGTAATAAATAAGCTAATGATGCAGATGATAGTCCTTTACCTAAAGATGAGACCACGCCGCCAGTAACGAATATATATCGCGCCATGGAAGTATGTTATACTTCATAAATAGACAATTACAAAGTTTTAATTACTTAGATTGAGGAATTTGTGGAATGTTTGAATTTTCCTCTTCTTCTTTTTCTAGAACTGACTGTGTTTCACGTAATTCATCTCTTGAAATAGCTACTATAGCAATACTGCAAATTATAAATAATGCAGCGATTATTGAAGTAAATTTTGTTAAAAAAGTTCCCACAGATCTAGCAGACGTGAAATTGTCTTGTGAAACACCCAATCCTAAAGCTCCGCCTTCAGATCTTTGTAAAAGAATTACAATAATTAAAATTATAGCAAGAATAATATTTATAAAAACTAATAAATTTTCCATGATGCTTATCTATAGTAATTGTTTATTATATCAATAAATTTTTTTGAGGATTTAGATGCTCCACCTATGAGGAATCCATCAATTTCTTTTATTTCTTTAAAATTTTTAATGCTATTTCCATCAACTGAACCACCGTAAAGAACAGCAGGGCTTTTATTCTGAAATATTCCTTTTAATATTTTTTTTATATGAATTGTTATTTTTTCAAGTTCTTTATTTGTAGGTATTTTGCCAGTACCAATAGACCAAATTGGCTCATAGGCAACAATTATATTATTTTTGTTTAGTTTTTTATTTAAGACCTTAGTGATTTGTTTTTTAAGAACATCTAAAGTTTTATTTTTACTTTTTTGTATTTTATTCTCTCCAATGCAAAAAACTACCTTTAAGTTATTCTTCAAAGCATACGTTACTTTGTTTTTTAACATTAAATCTGTATCTCCCTCTTTTCTATTGTCAGAATGACCAACTAAAGTATATTCCGCCCCAACTTTTTTAATCATATAAGGACTAATTGCAGATGTATCAGATGAAAATTTGTCTTTTTGATAACAGTTTTGAGAACCGATAGATATTCTCTTTTTTTTAAAAAATTTAGAGTAAGTCTCTAAAAGTGTATACGGGGGAGTGATAATAACTCTATATTTTTTACGATTTTTATCCTTTAAATAATATGAATTAATTTTATTAAGTATATTGATGGATTTTGGTATACCGAACATTTTCCAATTTCCAATAAAATATTTCATTATTTGCCTTAATTTAAATTTTAATTTATAGGTGTATAATTTTAAAAACTTAATAGAGTATAACAATGTTAACTGCAATAGGAAAATTTTCTAAGTCTTTATTGATAAAAATTTTTGTCGGAATAATAATTCTTCCATTTATATTTTGGGGAATGGGAGATGTATTTAGAGGTGGAAATCAGAATATAATCGCATCTATTGACTCGGAAAAAGTAAGCACAAAAGAATTTATTAATTATTTGAGAAGACTCAATTTGCAAGATGAACAAATAAAAAACTTATCAAATACTAACCTAGTTGAAAAAATTTTATCTGAGTATATTGGAAAAAAAGTTATGGCATTGGAAATAGAAAGACTTGGTATTACTGTAAATGATTCTTCTTTAAGAAATATAATCAAAAATGACAAAACATTTTTTAAAAAAGATAAGTTTTCTAGAACTGAATATGAAAAATTTCTTCTAAA
>CACHFP010000006.1 GCA_902579115.1 uncultured Pelagibacteraceae bacterium
CATTTTCAAGAAATGGTATCAAAGCAGCTGCTACTGAAACTAATTGTTTTGGAGACACATCAATAAAATCTATATTGTCTCTATTAGCTAATTCAAAATTTAAGTTTTTTCTACAAGCTACTAATTCATCAACAAAAGAACCATCTTTGTTAAGTTGAGAATTTGCTTGAGCTATAGTAAATTTTTCCTCTTCAATTGCTGAAAGATATTTGATTTCAGATGTTACTTTTCCATTAAGAACTTTCTTATATGGACTTTCAATATATCCAAATTTATTGACTCTGCAATAAGTTGCAAGACTATTTATAAGGCCAATATTTGGACCTTCTGGAGTTTCAATCGGGCATATTCTTCCGTAATGAGTTGGATGTACGTCTCTCACTTCAAAACCAGCTCTCTCTCTTGTCAGGCCTCCTGGTCCAAGAGCTGAAACCCTCCTTTTATGTGTAATTTCAGATAAAGGATTTGTTTGATCCATAAATTGAGAAAGCTGAGAGGTTGCAAAAAAATCTTTTAAAGATGTTGTTATTGGTTTTGCATTAATTAAATCTTGTGGCATTGCAGATTCTATTTCTAAAAATGTGGACATTTTTTCTTTCACAGTTCTTTCCATTCTTAAAAGACCAATTCTAAATTGGTTTTCTACTAATTCTCCAACGGATCTAACTCTTCTATTTCCTAAATGATCTATATCATCAACATCTCCTCTTCCATCGCGCAAATCTAACATAAACTTTATTATAGAAATTATATCAGTCGTATCTAAAATAGTTTTTTTAGCACTAGTTTTAAGATTTAGCTTTGAGTTAAGTTTTACTCTTCCAACTTCTGATAAATCATATCTCTCTTTTTTAAAATATAAATTATTGAATATTTCTTCAGCTACTTCTATAGAAGGGGCCTCACCAGGTCTAAGAACTTTATATATATCATTTAAAGCTTCAGATTTATTTGAATTTTTATCTATTTTTAAAGTTTCTAAAATATACGGACCTTTATTAATCGGGTCGATATTAACTATAGTTAAAATCTTTTCTTCATTACTTATGATTTTAGCAAGTTGCTCTTCGGTAATATCGAAACCAGCGCCAGTAATGACTTCTCCATTTTTATTTTTTACATCTTTTCCTAAATATTTGCCAACTAATTCATCGTTATTTACTGATATTGAAATGAGTCCTTTTTCATGGAGTTTTTTTGCAATTACAAAATTTAATTTATCTCCTTTTGATAAAACTTTTTTATCATTTTTTGAGTCTATAAGATCATTCGCAAGCTTTATGGGCCTTTTATAATTTTCTGGGTTAAACTCTGTGCTCCAATTTTTTTTATCTGTATTATACGTAAATTTATTTGTAGAATAAAAAGTTTCAATAATTTTTTCTTTATTAAATCCTAAAGCGTATAGTATTGTAGTAATTGGGAGTTTTTTCTTTCTATCTATTCTAAAAAATAGTATATCCTTTGGGTCAAATTCAAAATCGAGCCAAGATCCTCTACCAGGTATTATTCTGCAGTTGAAAAGTAACTTGCCACTTGCATGAGTTTTTCCTTTATCGTGATCAAAGAAGACTCCAGGACTTCTGTGCATTTGATTTACTACTACTCTTTCAACACCATTTGTGATGAATGTAGCGCTAGGTGTCATTAGTGGTAGATCACCTATGAACACCTCTTGTTCTTTAGCTGATAATATTTGTTTTGTATTATTCTCTGTATCTATCTCGTAAACAACCAGTCTCAAGTTAGCTTTTAAAGCAGCTGAAAATGATAAACTTCTCTGCTTGCATTCTATAACATCAAATTTTGGTCTCTCAAGTTTATAAGATATATATTCAAGGGTTGATTTATCATTACCATCTTCAATCGGAAAAATACTTTTAAAAACTTTATCTATTCCTTTTGAAAGTTCACTAATTTGCTCATTTATTGATTTTGATTTAAGAAATTCACTATATGAATTTTTTTGAACTTCAATTAGATTTGGTATCGACAAACCTTCGACGAGTTTACCAAAGTTCTTTCTTATATTTTTCTTTTGAGTAAAAGATAATTGCATTAAATATAAAATTTATTGTAAGATCAAGCTTACAATAAATTTTTTTCTAAAATTTTGTTTACTTTAATTCTACTTTAGCCCCAGCTGCTTCAAGTTTTTTCTTGAATTCTTCAGCATCTTTTTTTGCAACACCACCTTTAATCTCTTTTGGCGCTGCCTCTACTAAATCTTTCGCTTCTTTCAAACCTAAACCAGTTATTGCTCTTACTTCTTTAATTACGTTAATTTTCTTATCCCCAGCTGATGCTAAGAACAATGAAAATTCTGATTTTTCCTCCCCAGCTGGAGCAGCTGCTCCACCTGCTGGTGCTGCAGCCACCGGTGCTGCTGCTGTTACTCCCCATTTTTCTTCAAGTTGTTTTGAAAGCTCAGCTGCTTCTACAACAGTTAAAGTGGAAAGTTCATCAATAATTTTATTTAAATCTGCCATTTTAAAACCTATGAATTAATTTTTTAAACTCTTTGCGCGCGCTAAATTAGCAATTTTTGAGCCAGGTGCAAGTAAAATACTTACTAATTTTTGAGCTGGAGTGGCTAAAATACCCACAATTTTAGCCCTTGCTTCATCAAGTGAAGGGAGTGTGGCTATTATAGACACCTCCTTTTCATCTAAAACCTTACCATCCATGAACCCAGCAATGATTTTTAACTTATTATTTGATTTTGAAAATTTAGTTAAAATTTTTGCAGTTGAAATAGGGTCAGAAGAAATAGCTGCAGCTGTTGGTCCTGTAAAATATTTTTCTAAATCTTTTTTTGGTGTTTCTTTTAAAGCTAATTTAGTGATTCTATTTTTTGTAATTTTAAATAATATTCCTTTTTCTCTAAGTTCTTTTCTTAATGAATCTAACTCATTTACATTTAAACCTTGATATTGAGCGATCATAACTGACTCATTTGCAGTAAAGTTTTTTTTCATTTCTTCAATGTAATTTTTCTTTGCTTGCTTGCTCATCATAAGGCTTATTTCGCTCCTACTTTGTAAGATATTCCCATAGTTGAAGTTATAAATATATTTTTTATAAATTCACCTTTTATAGTATCTGGTTTTTCTTTTTTAATACTATCGATAAAAAAATTGAAATTTTCAGTTAATTTTTCATTTGAAAAACTTTTCCTGCCAATTGTAGAACCTAGATTTCCGTCTTTATCATTTCTTATTTCAACTAAACCAGTTTTTATATCATTTACTGCTTTTGTTATATCATTAGAAACAGTTCCTAATTTTGGATTTGGCATTAAACCCTTTGGACCCAAAACTTTTCCTTGTTTTCCTACTTTGCTCATCATTTTTGGAGTGCATATTAATTTAGTAAAGTTAAATTTTCCTGCAGCAATTTTTTCTATCAAATCATCTGATCCAACTATGTCAGCTCCACTTTTTTTTGCCTCTGAGATTTTATCTAACTCACACAATACAGCTATTTTTTCTTTTTTCCCTGATCCATTAGGTAGTTGAACAATTGTTCTTAAGCTAACGTCGCCACCTTTTGATTGTTTTAAATTAATTCTTAAAGAGACATCTATAGACTCATCAAATTTTGTGTTTGAATTTTTTTTCACTAATTCAATTATTTCCTTTGGAGATAGTTTTTTTTCTTTAACTTTTGATTTTAATAAATTTTTATATCTTTTTGATCTTTTTCTCATACTATTCTTTAACCTCAATGCCCATAGATCTAGCTGAGCCACAAATAATTTTTGTAGCTTCTTTCAAATCAAATGCGTTTAGGTCTTTCATTTTTTCCTTGGCTATTGCCTCAGCTTGTTTCATGGTTATCGATCCAGCAACAACTCTGCCTGGTTCACTTGAACCACTCTTTAATTTAGCTGCTTCTCTTATAAAATGTGAAGCTGGTGGGGATTTAATTATAAAATCGAATTTTTTATCCTTATAAACTGTAATAACCACTGGTACTGGCTTACCCATAAAAGCTTTTGTCTTTTCATTAAAGGCTTTACAAAACTCCATTATATTTATTCCTCTTTGACCTAAAGCAGGGCCAACTGGAGGTGCGGGGTTTGCTTGACCTCCTTTAATCTGCAATTTTACGTAACCTGAAATTTCTTTTGCCATTAGTTTTTCTCCACTTGGTTAAACTCTAAATCTACTGGTGTAGCCCTACCAAATATAGAAACTGAGACTTTAAGTCTAGATTTTTCTTCATCAATTTCTTCAATAAGACCATTAAAAGAGGCAAATGGACCATCGCATACCTTAACTTTTTCACCAATTTCAAAACTAATACCCGCTTTTTGTGTTACTGCGCTCTCAGAAACTTGACCCAATATTCTTTTAATTTCATCATCAGAAATTGGAGTAGGATTATTAGAGGATCCTAAAAAACCGCTTACTTTTTGTAAATTTTTAATTAGATGATAAATTTGTTTAGTAAGTTCTATTTTAATTAATACATACCCTGGAAAAAACTTTTTTTCCCGCTTTATTCTTTTTCCTTTTTTTACTTCAGTGACATTATGAGTTGGTACCAAAATTTCCTCTAATTTTTCTGATAACTTATGTTTTTTTAGCTCGTCTTTTATTGCCTCAACCACTTTTTTTTCAAATCCGGAATAAGCTTGTACAATGTACCAATTCATAATTTAAAAATTAATTGTTAAGATTAAATTTAGTAAAAATCTTAAGATTTGATCTAAAATTAAAAAAAATATTGCGGCTATAGAAGCTAGTGCAAAAACCATCACTGCTCCCATCATAGTATCTTTTTTAGTTGGCCAGGTTATTCTGAATGTTTCCTGCTTCACTTCTTGAAAAAATTTTAAAGGGTTTATCATAATAATTTTTTTGGCAGGAGCGGAGGGACTCGAACCCACAACCTCCGGTTTTGGAGACCGGCGCTCTACCAATTGAACTACGCTCCTAAGCGTTTATTTTACTATCTTAGTTACTACTCCAGCTCCTACTGTTTTTCCACCTTCTCTAATAGCAAAATTTAGATTTTCGCTCATTGCAATAGGTGTGATTAATTTAACAGTAAATTTTCCATCATCACCTGGCATAACCATTTCTGTGCCAGAAGGTAATGTTACTTCACCTGTTACATCAGTAGTTCTAAAGTAAAACTGAGGTCTATACTTTGTGAAAAAAGGAGTATGCCTTCCGCCCTCTTCTTTCTTTAATATATAAGCCTGACATTCGAACTCTGTATGTGGAGTTATTGAACCAGGTTTACAAAGAACTTGTCCTCTTTCAACATCATCTCTTTCAACACCTCTTAAAAGAGCACCAATGTTATCACCTGCTTCACCACTATCTAAAAGTTTTCTAAACATTTCAACACCAGTGCATACAGATTTTTTAGTATCTCTAATACCTACGATTTCAATTTCTTCACCAACTTTGATAACTCCAGATTCTACTCTTCCAGTAACTACTGTTCCCCTACCTGATATTGAAAAAACATCTTCAACTGGCATCAAGAAAGGTTTATCTTTGGGTCTATCTGGCTGAGGGATAGTTTCGTCTACAGCTTTCATTAATTCCATAATCGCGTTCTTACCAGTTGCTTCATCTTTCCCTTCGACAGCATTTAATGCAGAACCTTTTATGATAGGAATTTTATCTCCCGGAAATTTGTATGAAGTTAAGAGCTCTCTAATTTCTTCTTCTACTAAGTCTACAAGCTCTTTATCTTTTACTGTATCAATTTTATTTAAGAACACAACAATCGCTGGTACGCCAACTTGTCTTGCTAATAGAATGTGCTCCCTAGTTTGAGGCATCGGCCCATCAGCAGCGTTCACTACTAAAATTGCACCATCCATTTGTGCTGCACCTGTAATCATATTTTTTACATAGTCTGCGTGACCTGGGCAATCTACGTGAGCATAATGTCTTTTTTCTGTTTCATATTCTACGTGCGCAGTTGAAATTGTTATTCCTCTCTCCTTCTCCTCGGGAGCTTTATCAATTTGATCATACGCTACAAAATTTGCACTGCTTGAACCGCCAGCTTCAGATAATACTTTTGTAATGGCTGCAGTTAAAGTTGTTTTACCATGGTCTACGTGTCCGATTGTACCAATGTTACAATGTGGTTTATTTCGGTTAAACTTTTCTTTCGACATCTATTTTTTCCTCACTTTATTTTTTTTTAATTTTGGAGCGGGTAAAGGGAATCGAACCCTTACATCCAGCTTGGAAGGCTAGCGTTCTACCATTGAACTACACCCGCAATGTCCAAACTTATCACGCTCTTAATTATTAAATAACTTTTTAGTTTGGTGGAGGGGGAAAGATTCGAACTTTCGAAGACCGAAGTCAACGGGTTTACAGCCCGCCCCATTTGACCGCTTTGGTACCCCTCCTAATTTCTAATTTTTGGGATACCCCCTAACTTAAAAAGCATTTAACAACAAGGGTTTTATAAGCATTTATCAAATAATTGCAATCAATCATTTTGCCTTAAAATATGCTAGTAATTTGAAAAAATTAATGAGAAATCATGAAAAAAACCACATTTTTAATAGTCGGAAAACATGCTGTACTAGAAGCTCTGAAAAATCCATCTAGAAAAATAGAAAGGGTATATTTAACTGAAGACGCACAAAAAAAACTTAATAGAGAAAACCAATCATTAAACCTATTTAAGTCTACAAATGTTTTTTATAAGTCGAGAAAAGAATTGGATAATTTATGCGGAAAAGATGGTACTGCCCATCAGGGATTAGTGGCTGAAGCTGAGCAACTAGATGAAATTACATTAAAAGAATATGTTTTAACAAATAAAAATAAAAATATAAATTTAATCGCCTTAGAAGAAGTTTCTGATCCAAGAAATATAGGGTCAATAATTAGATCTGCTGTTGCTTTTGATATAGATGGATTAATAGTTAAAGAGAGATCTTTTCCAGAAAAAAGTAAATTACTTTATAAGAGTGCAAGCGGTGGTGCTGAACATATTAAGATATTTAAAGTATCAAATTTAAATACAGCACTCAAATTTTTAAAAACTAAAAATTTTTGGGTAAGTGCTTTTGATGTTTCTGCAAAAAAGGATTTTACGAAAAATAATTGGGAAGGTAAAAATGTTTTATTGTTCGGTTCAGAAGGGTATGGGATTAAAGCAAAAACACTAGAAAATTCAGATTTTAGATTTAGAGTTAATATGAATAATAATATTGAAAGTTTAAATATATCCAATACAGTTTCAGTAGTATGTCACTATATTTTTCAATCAATAAAATAAAAAATTATTTATATTGTTTTTTTCTAATTTTTATTTTAAAGAGACTTTCAAGCCCTCATAGCTCAATTGGTAGAGCAATTGATTTGTAATCAATAGGTTCGCGGTTCGAGTCCGTGTGAGGGCACCACAAAATAAGTAAATCTTAAACTTTTTAATTTATAAAAGATTTTAATATAATCAATTATAATTTCTATTTATAAAATTATTAAAATTTTTTGAGTTTATTATAACTCGAAAACTATCTACCCAACCTTTTTTTTTTTCTACATTATTAGACCAATCGGTACACATAATCCTTATTACCGCCCCATCACTAAAACTTGTTTTAAAAAATAAATCGGTAGTAATTGTTTTACTCAAACCAGTAAGATCGCCTGGGTGAGATTCTAATTTCCCAATTGAAAATTTGAGATTTGGGAACTGACCCATAATTTCTTTTTCAACAATTTCTTTTTTTTTTATGCACTCAGAGAGATTTTTGATGTTCATAGCGCCCTCGATACTTTCAATTATAAATTTTTTATCATTATCTTTCAAATTAACTTGCACATCATCGTAAAGATTGTCTCTTTTTGGTAAAAACACTGTGTAATAATCTTTGAGTTTATACCCATAATATTTTGTCTTATTTATTTCATTAATACTATAGTATTTTAAAAGGCTCTCTTTTAAGCTCATTCCTGATATTTGAAATTCTCTACTTTCGTCTGCCTGGGATGGGATTATTAAACATAAGTTTATAATGATAATAGCTAAAAACTTTTTCATCAAATTATTATAGAAAAAAAAATTTGTGGTGTCTATGTGGTGAGTGAGATTAATTGATCTCTAAGGAGCAAACATAAAAGACCTCGACTCTTTTGAAAAAATAGATACTTTAAGAGAATCTATCCAATCATTTTTTTTTGTAATTTTATCACTCCAGTCATCACAAGAAATTTGAGTCACACCCCCATCATTCATAATTACAAGACTATAATACATTTTAGATTTTCCAATTTTATCAAATTTAAGTGGATCTACTCCGTTGCGTACATCACTTTTATTTTTATTAGTTACTTCTAAAATATTTTCTAAAATTTTTTCTTTTTTATCCAGACATTTTTGAAAATCTGTTGGAAACATAATTACACCAGCTATTGCATAAATTTTTTTATCTTTGTCATTTTCTAAATACGTTAGCTGAATTCTATCATAGGTTTTTGAGTCATATTTAGAGACCGTATTAACATTCTTATCCTTATAAAATTTTTCTTTTTGATTTTGATTATATTCACTCATAGAAATATGATCTAGCACTTTATCACCGATGCTAATTCCATCGACTTGAATATCTTTTATACTTTCAGCATGAGCGGAAATTAAGATAAAATTTATTATGAAGATAATTGAAAAGATTTTTTTCATAAAATTATCATAGAATAGAAAATTTGTAGTGTCTATGTTGTAAGCTTAAATAATATGCTTTGATAGATATTAAATTGTAAATTTTTTAGATAGTAAATCAATAGCCAGCCCTCAATTTATAATCATTGATCTTATCTGAGTCTATATTAACACCAACACTATCTGTGAATTGATCTTTATATAACCGTCCTACGGTAATATATGTAACTGTAATATTTGCATATTTACTATTAGGGAAATAAAAAGCTGTACGTAAATATTTTGTCTCACCAGATTTATCCCAATTCATTTTCTGATTGTCTTCAAAAGACTTTACTTTGGTGTTGGCAAAAAAATTTTTTAATTCTTTTACTAATATTTTATATTGTTTTTTAAACTCTAAGTCTGATTTTCCAACAATTGAACCTGATATACCCTCAATAATATATTTGTTATCATTTTTTTTTATAGATACTTCAACAGCATCGTATGTTTCGAAAGCTTTAATAACATTTACATGTATATACTCATCTTTTTCTTTTAATTTGGGATGAAAAAATTGATTATCTTTAATTTCGTCTTCTGTCATG
Source organism: uncultured Pelagibacteraceae bacterium (assembly GCA_902579115.1). GTDB lineage: Bacteria > Pseudomonadota > Alphaproteobacteria > Pelagibacterales > Pelagibacteraceae > Pelagilacustribacter. The sequence continues at coordinate 9,246 of CACHFP010000006.1, forward strand.
TATTCTAATAAACTTACTCCGATACCAAGATTCTCTATTTGAAAATCTCTAATATTATCTGATTGGGACTGGGTAAAGAAAAAAAAATTTAGAATGATTATGACTAAAAGTTTTTTCATCTGAATTATTATAGAAAAAAAAATTAATGTTGTCTATGTGAAAACACCATTAAAAAGCTTCTTTTCTCAATCGCTCTAATTTAATTTTTTTTTGTAAACTTTTATTTTTATCGTAAAGTAAGTTAAACTTAATTTTGTTTTGAATATATATAACTATCTTTACAGCATTTCGAATTTCAATGTTATCAGCCACGGCGCTCACAGGTCTTTTAGAGGGATTTAAATTAGTAATGATAATTTTTGACTTATCGCTAACAATTTTACCTGGCCACCTTCTTGGTCTAAATGCGCTTATCGGAGCGATTGAAAGTTTTTTAGAATTCAAATTCAATATAGGTCCATACACAGATAAGTTATATGCAGTGCTTCCTGCAGGTGTTGAAATTAGAACACCGTCCGACACTAATTTGTTCATAATATAATGTGACTTATATTTAATTGACAGCTTTGCTGCCTGTCTACTTTGTCTTAAAATTGATACCTCATTGATTGCTATACATTTCTTAGTTTTATTTTTACTTTTAACAACCATTTCTAAAGGTGAAATGCTAATCATTTTTGATTTCAGAATATTTTTAATCAAGAGTTTTTTTGAAAATTTATTCATCAAAAAACCATAGTTACCAGAGTTTATACCGTAAAATAATTTTTTTGTTTTCTGATTTTTTTTTAGCGTTTTAAGCATAAAACCATCACCACCTACAACTATTATAATTTTTTTTTTGAATATTTTTTTTCTTTTAAACAAATTAATAATTTGTTTTTTTATTTGAACAGACTTTAAATTTTTGTCAGATATAATTAATGGTTTAAACATTTATTTTGTGGTGCCCTCGGCCAGACTCGAACTGGCACTCCCAAAAGGGCAAGGATTTTAAGTCCTTTGTGTCTACCAATTTCACCACGAGGGCACGTCGTTGTTTTTGTTGTTATTGTTAATATATTAATACACAAGTGTTTTAAATAAGTAAAAATAATTTATTTTACGTCTCTATCTTCTAGTTGTCTTCTAGTCTTCCCATATTTTATATGACAATAAATGAGTTTTTTTCTGTCCGCGGCAACTGGCAACAGAACGCACCTTGCACTACAATTAAGCATGATAGATAATCAAGCATGATTGATTTTAAAAAAAATCCTAAATTAGCATTATTCACTTATGGAATATTATTATGTTCTGCTCTGATAGAAATAGGTGCAGAACTTGGACTCCATGAATTTGATGATTTTGCTTCACATCACGGCTTAGCAATTTTTTCTATCGGAAGTTTAATTGCTAATTGGGAAAAAATTTCTCAAATATTAACTAAAGGTAAAAAAAAGAAATATTAAGCACCTTGCAACAGAACGCTCCTACTTAATTTAATATTTAAAAATATAATCCTCTTTAATAAAAGATTAAATATTTTGTAATATAGGCTTAATAATTAGATGTTCTGATTACTTATGTCTAAACTAAAAAAAATATTAAAAAAGATTTATTATTTTATCTTCCCTAAGGAGCTTAAATAATGTGGCCATACAACGATAAAGAAAATGAGTTTATCTCATTGAATTGAACTGTTTTAGAGAATATTATTTTCATTATTTTATGATATTTTCAATAATATAATTTGATTTAGCATCATTCATTCTTATATTTTTAAATGTGTAAAAATATTTTTTTTTTTTTATTTTTTTTATTTTGGAAATAAATAAAAATTGAGTATGAAAAACAAGGAAATTAATATGATTTTTATTTAGTTTTTGGTTAATTTTACCATTTTTTCGATGACTATGTAATATTAAACCAAGTTTAAAATCTTTTGTGATGCCTCTAATCTTGACTAGATTGCTTTCTTTAAAAGAAATAAAATAAACATTCTTCTTAAAACCATTACATGTTTCAAGCAATCGATTTAAAGTATTTTTCCTAAGCAGAGGCTTAATCTCAACTAACACTTTTGTATTTACAGTTAAAATTTTTAAAAGATCACATAGTTTTGTTATCTTGTATTTTTTTAAATTCTTATCAAGAATTGTTCTAGTTTTTTTTCTGATATTGAATAACCTTCTTAAGCTATAATCATGAAAGCAAATGGGTGTATTGTTTTGGGTAAAGTGAATATCAGTCTCAATATTAAACTTTTTTTTTATACACTCTTTAAATGAAGTAATATGATTTTCTCTAAAGTTTTTTTCAATTAATCCTCTGTGTATAAACATTATTTTAATCCCTTGGTTCTATGCAATATGATCCATCCAAAAAAGAGCAGTAAAAGAACTGAGGCAAAACCTATCCTTTGATTTTCAGTTATGAAAGTAATGGTTCCTACTAAAAATGGGCCAAAAAAAGACGTTAGCTTTCCAGAAGTAGCAAATAAACCAAAGGCTTTATTCTGATCCTCAATTTTTGTTAATTTAGTTATCATGACCCTACTAGCTGATTGTATTGGTCCTATAAATAATCCCAAGAAAAATGAAAAAATAAAAAAACTAATTTTTGACTGTGTAAAAATGATTAAAATGGAGAAGAAAATAAGACATATCAAGGAAAAGGAAATTGTTTTTTTTGAATTATATTTATCATTGAAATATCCACCAAAACTAGCACCTATTAAAGCAGCAACATTCATTAAAACAGACATCATTAAAAGTTCATTTATTGATAGTTTAAATACCCCAACAGCAAAAATACCTCCCATGACAAAAATGGTATTTAAACCATCAGCATAAAGTAGCCGTGCAAACAAAAAACGAGTTGTGTTAGTTAGACCATTATTCCAAAGAATCTTTTTTAAACTATTTGATTTTTTTTTGTTTGGTTCAACTTTTTTATATTTTGTTTGACTTAATAGTGGATAGGAAAAAATGAGAAACCAAAGGGCTACAAAAATGGCAGTGGATCTAAAATTAATTTTTTGATCTAAATCGATTAAATAATTTGATTGAATTAATAAAATAATGGTCAAAATAAGTGTGATAATGCCACCTAAATACCCCAGCGCAAAAGCAAAACCAGACACCTTTCCCACATGTTGTTTATCCGCTGAATGAATTAATAATGAATTATAGAAAATAGAACTTAGTTCATAAAAATAGTTTGCCAAACAAACTATGATTAAGGTAAATAAAATATATTCAGTAGATGGTTTTGCAAACCATAACGCTGCTGTAAAAAGTATACATAAATAGGTGCTTGATTTTAAGATAATTGAGTTTAAATTCTTCTTATCAGCTAAATTTCCTAAAAAGGGTCCGCTTAATGCAATGCATAGTCCTGATACTGAAATGGCCCAACCCCAATATGCCTGGCCATTAACCATATCTTGAACAATTGACTCCGCAAAATAATTTGAGAAAACAAAAGTTATAATAACTGTTGTAAAGGCAGAATTAGCAAAATCATAAAGAGAAAATTTATAAGATTTTAAATTCATGCTAATTTAATATCTTATAAATCCAGAACCACGATCGCTAAAAGTTTTTTCATTTTAAAGTTTATTACAATTGTACCCTAAATTTGTTAGGTTTAATTTATTACATTGATCTGCAAATCTTATTTCATCTATGTACAAAATTTGAACTGTTGACGCTTCCTCATACTTCCATTTAGTTTTCACTTTTTTTCCTTTAGCCTTTATTTGATTTGCTCTGTCTTGATAAATACCAAAATTTGTTGACGAGAGTGATGAGTTTCCTGGCATTTTATTTTGCATATCTACAATTTTTTTGCCGTTAACCCATATGAATAAACTTTTCTTATTTGGTGTATGTACTATTACATCTATCCACTTTCCTAAGTGATTAGAAAAATGTTTTAAATCAAAAAAAGGTGGATCGTGATATTTTTCGCTTATTTTTCTACAAATATTTTTTCCCAGAAGTTTTTTGCTAATTTTCACGCACTCATTGTCGTGAAGAAAACTTCTTAACTGTACATTTACAATTCCTTCAGGTGAAATACCCATTCTATAATGTGCACCTTTGCCTTTTCTATGTATTTGATTGAATATAAGTGGCGTATTTGAATGAATATAATTTTTAGGGATTAATACGGAAAATGAAAGCCATTTACTTCCCCAATCCCGATACTTTGTTCCTATAAAAACTCGTCGTGCTCCCTCATAGCAATTGTTCCAGTTATTTTTGCTATCATTTGATTTCTTGTATATCCCACAATCACCTGGATGACTTTCAAATTTAATAGAAATATTATCATCTCTTGAAATTTCATCTGTGATTATCAAACAGTGATCAGGTCCTTTACCATTTTGCCAGCATGAATCCCAATGGTTCATTCTTAATTTTTTACCTTCAAGAACATTATCAGGTAAATTAATTAAACGACTATTACCACTACTTTTGCTTCCAGCTAATTCTTTCCACACTATTGGATCAGCATATGAATTATTTAAAAAGAGAAAAAATAATAAAAATATAGACAAACTTTTCATCGATAAAATTTAAATTATCAGTATTAAATATTTATGAAAAGTAAAAATTATCTTACCAAATTTTCCCTCTCTGTCTTCTAGTTATCTTCTAGTCTGCACAAATTAATTTGCCTTGATTTCTAATGCTAATTGAAAGGTTAAATAATAAAATAAGGATTGATAATTTTTTGAGACTACCTGAGACTGTCTGAGACTCTAATCTTACTGTATCCTTGGGGTTTTAAGTCCTTTGTGTCTACCAATTTCACCACGAGGGCACGTCGTTGTTTTTATTGTTAATGTTAATATATTAATACACAAGAGTTTTGAAGAAGTAAAAAAGAATTATTTTCCGTCTCTATCTCCTAGTATGTCCACTAGTTAGCTTCTTCATTCCTCCATTTTAAAAAATAATTTGGTGAAATTGCTACAGAAAGATTGTCTTCAAAATTCCGTTTCTTTTCTGTAACTTTTGACCAATTCACACACCAAACTCTAAGTGAAGAACCATCTTTCAAATCGAAATCACTTACATAGGCTATACTTTTAAGATCATCAATTTTATATTTGAAATCATATTCATTTAACTTTAATTTTTTATAATTAGATTTAATAGAGTCCATAATTTTCTTTTTTTTAATCAAACAATCATTAAAATTTTTTTTATAAAATGTGCCACCTGATAATGAGTGTATTATATATTGATTATCGTTTTTTTTAAGATGAAATGATAAAACTTCGTATTCTTTTTGATTTTTGATTTTGATACCATCTAACAAATAATATTTATCACTTTTAGGATAAAAAGTTTTCTTAAAATTCTTTATTTCACTCTCGTTATAATATTTTAATAAACTATCTCCAATGCTTATACCTTCGATTTGAAAGTCTTTGATATCGTCAGCCTGCGATGGGATTGCCAAGTATAAGCTTAGAGTAATAATTGTTAAAAGTTTTTTCATCTTTAGACTGGTTTTGATTTTAACAATTGGATAAATAAATCTCTTAACTTTTGCATTTCTTTTGATGGGTTTTTATTATATTGATTTATTTCTTGAAGCAAATCATCAGGATCTGCTCTGCATATGTTGTCTCGGTCAAAAAATTGGGACGCGCTTAAGAGCCAAAATCTTTTTGCTTCATTCAAATTTTGATCTAAATCGGCTAAACCTCCATAGTAAAAGAGACCCATATTATAACTTGCAATAGAGCATCCTAAATCTGAGGCTTTTTTGTTCCACCCTATTGCCTCTTCATAATCTACTGGCGCACCATGAGTTCCTTCAAAATATACCCATCCGACAGTAGTCATCGCATTTACTTGATTTTGAGCTGCTGCTTTACTTAAATAATAAATAGCTTTGTCAGTATCTTGTTCAATATTATAATCAGAAAATCCATCTAGATACATGTGTCCTAGATCATTTTGAGATATCGCGTCTCCCCGATCAGCCTTTTTTTTTAAAGTTGTATGAAAATCGTCTGCATATAAATTTGAAAAATTAAAAGTGATTAATATTAATAAAATATAATTAAACTTTTTCAAATTGCCCTCTCATTTTATTTTTTTCTTTTAGTTATTTATTATAAATTTCATAAATTCGTGTGTATTAACAGATACTTTTAAATTTGCATTCATTGAACTTTCTTTTGTAAAATCGTAACAATTTATATTAATGGACTCAAGATTTGGGTAGGGCTTTAGATAATTTTGTATCCCATAAATTATTGACTTTCCTGTCTTGTCCATATCACTAGCAAATTTAGTTATTTGGCTATCATCAATTTTAAACTCCTTTTTTATGTAGGACTGAATTTCTTTTTTTAATTTATTACACTCATCCAAATTTTTATAATAATAAATTCCTGTAACACCAACTATTTTAAAATTTTTATCATTCTTTTTAACGCTAACGTTTAATTTATCGTATTGTTTAAGTTCGTGTATTTTTTCAAATCTATATGTTGTAAATTGATCGGTTTTATACTCAAATCCTGCATCAATAGATCTGATTTTTTCTTCAGTTGCATAATCTAAAAGACTTTCACCAACACTAATTCCCTCAATCTCAAAATCCTCTAAATTATTAGCTATCGAATTATTAACAACGCTAAATAAAATAGATATTATTAAAAAAAAATTTTTCATAAAATTACTTTTGATTATTTATAAACCTCTGTAAGAAAATCATTAAATTCATCTGTAATGATAGAGACTTTTAAATTGTCAGTATAGCCTGACTCCGTTGACCAATCCATACACTCAACCATTATGAAGCCACTACCATCATTCATTTCAAATTGATGGTGACTGCCAACAGATTTTCCAGATTTATCACCAGGGTGAGGACTTTTGCCCCAATTATTATATTTTGCATTATTTTTAAAAATTACTTTTAGTTCGTCCACTATTTTTTTTTCATTTTTATAACAATCCTCAAAGTTTTTATTATCGTATAAAATTTTTCCGTTCATTGCTTTTATTATGTAATTTTCATCATTAGTCTCAACCTCTACTGACACTCCTTCATAAGGACCAGTATCTAATAGCTTAGAAATTGCACTAAATCTATTATCTTCATACATAGATCTTTTACTATCTAATTCACTTTTACTAAAATGATTAATCGCGCTATCTCCAATGCTAATTCCATTAATTTCAAACTCATTAATATCATCACTCATTAAATGGTTAATGGTAATCAATGACATAACGACTATAAAAAAAATTTTTTTCATAATTTAAAAAAGGATAGCTGACATAACTATTAAAGTTACTAAAATAGCAGCTGATATATATGAATATAAAACTTCGATATTTTGTACACGAGCTTTATCTATTGACTCCGTAATTTTTTTTAACTGCTCTCTTCTATAATAGTAAATAAGACTAATCATAAAAATGACAGATAAAAGAGGAAAAATACTTGCCGCTCCATAGTAATTATACGCGCCGTGAAAAACTATTGGTAAAGATAAAGATAGAATTAACATTATCCTTCTTTTAAAAATATTTCTTTCTTCAAATAAATTTAAACTCAGTAACCACCCCATTAAAACTCCAAAACCCATATGCATAACAAGAGGATAATATCTTGTTTTAACCATTTCTATTGTCCATGCATTTTCTAGACTTGAGCTAGATAAATAGCCTACATTTTCTATTGCTGCATAGCCAAGACCTATAGCGGCACCATAAACAATTGAATCCATTGGTTCATTTAAAGCTGATAGCCTGACACAAAAAAATATAAGTAACGCAAATTTTATTCCCTCTTCCAGGAAAGCTGCTCGAAAAAAGCTTTGAAAAGCATTTTCTGCTAAAGGAAAAGTAGCTCCTGCTACTTTATAACCGCCATCAATATATTCATTGTAAGCGTTTATATCTAAACCTAATAAAGGACCTAAGTGATCCTCAGCAAGCATTATGAATAGTTGCAATGGCAAAACTATAGATGCGCCTAATAAAAATGAAGAAAATAAAAATTTACCTGGTTCAGGAAATCTATCTGATTTCCAAACTGCAATTCCTAGCAATATAGGTGGTAGTACTGTTGAAATATAAAGAAAGGAAGGATCGGTAAACATTATTGAATATCTAGTTGTTTAATCACCTCATAATTATCAACACCAATGTAATTAAATAAATCTTCCCAGAGTTTTACTAGAGAACTTGATAGACCATCTCTAGTTTCATAATCATGATTAATATATAAAATTGTTACTTTTAAATTTTTTAAAGTTTGTTTATTTGGTTTTCTATCATCTATATAATTCTTTACTTTTTTATTTTTTATTAAACTTGCAAATGATTTACATTTATTTGGTTTTAAAATTTCTAAATTAGTTTTGCAGTGGTTATAAAATGAAAATCTTTTAGAAAATTGCATTAAATCTGAAACAATAATTAATTCTCTCTCTGGATAGTCAGGAGTAAAATCTACTTTTGCTTCTCTTAAAACATGAAAGAAATATTCAAATATTAAACTTTGTTTTCCTTCGATATCATTTGCTTTAATAAAATCATTTTCAAATTTCGTGTTTAATATCTTCCATGCATCAAAAACCTCTTTAATTTGTTTATCGCCTTCACATCTGCTGTTTGTTTCTTCTCCTGGGAATTTTGATTTATTCCCTGATTTCGCTCTACACTTAGAATACATAATTAATTGTGATTGTGGTGGGGTATCATCAATCTTCATGTAAGATATTTTGTGATAAGGTGGTGTAGTTTTAATTAATGTATCACCAAATATCCTACCTTTAATCCAATCAACCTGCGCAAGTTTTAATGGAGAAGTAAAATCAACTAAAAAGAATTTGTGTCCTAATTTTGAGTTCAAAGGGCAAAATTGATTTGAGCTTTTTGGATTTAAAACTATTGGATTTTTGCTATCTTTCCAACATTCAGGATAACCAGTTGGAAAATTTTTTGCATTAATAATACTTGTTGTTAAAAAAGAAAAAGTTAGTCCTATTAAAAAAATCTTAAATTTCAACACTATATTTCTCCCTTATAATCTCAATTTTTTTATTAACTTCCTCATTTATTGAGTTGATCTGATTGATATAGTCATTTGCCTCCTTTTGAATTTTATTTTGATACTCTTCAATTTTCTTTTCAATCTGATCTTTGTTTAAATATAAAACTACAAAATCTCTATATACGTTTTCGGGGTTTAATTTTTCTGGTCTCATATCGTAATAACGAGTTTTTACTTTACCGCTGTCGTCCTTCCAATATTTTGGTTCTGGGGTAGTTCTATACATTCCGTTTATTGATCTATATTCGCCAATTATATGATCCAAATCTTCATTAATTTTAGAGGCAAAACGTCTGTAACCTTCAAACGTATTTTCTAAAGCAGTTATGTTTGGTACCCAGGATTTTCTTAAAGTGTTAGATATAATTGAGTCCCTTTTTTCACCAGTATTTTTAATCTCATCTTTAAAAATCATATTTACTTCAGTAGATAGATGTTCTCTTATCCTATTAATTTCTTTCTTGTCATTATTCTTGCCTTTACCAACTTCTCCATATCCTGGATATTTGTCACCAAATAAATACCCGTCTATTAATGATGCGATTGCGAATCCTAGTCCTATAAAAACTAAAGTAAAAGATGTAAATGACAAATCAACTGTCCATGGAAATAATGCATTACCAGTTTCTAATGATGTTTCAGCTGTCCCCATTATCAAATCTTTTATATTTGCTCCAGTCTTTTCATGAATAGATCGATAAGCTCCCAAAGACCAATTTAGATAAGAAATAAAGATTGCATATAAGATAATAGAAATTTTAGAAATTATTTTTCTTAAGCTGTTAACATGATGAAAATTTTTTAAGGCAAAAAAACCGAATGCAAAAGAAACAAACACGTTTAAACCTGCAACACCAGCTGCGACCGCTAAGCCTTCTTTTTGACCGCTACCCATTGCTGGTGCAAGTAAATTTCCATTAACCTGTAATTCGATTATAAATAAAATAGCTATTACTGCTATACCAATTATTATATTTAAAGTTGTCAAAGATCTAGGTTCACGATCTAATTTATTTTCTAATTTAAAATTTCTAACTTCATTATTATGAGTATTAAAAGAACTTTTTAAATTTGACAGCCGGCCTTCAGCCGCAGTTAGAGTCCGTTGGATTCTATTTTTGAAGTTATCAATATAAAAATGTTTTTGACCTAATTTAGCCGTACTATCTATAATTTGATTTTTAATAGAATTTAGATAGGCTACACTTTTTTCTATTTCTTCGTTTCTCATTTGATCCGAGGAAACAATGGCTTCATTTTCACAATTTGAAAAAGTTTCAGACTCAGGTCTTGGTAGGTTATTCTTACCATCAGTTGTGGCTCGATCTTTAAGCTTGATGTTGTCTTCTATCTTTGCAACTTTTGAACTTTTAAATTCATAACTCATTTTATTTTTTTTTAAATTCCTCTTAATTGTATTTATTAATTCTTTTAATTTCATAATAATTTTATTCCTATTTCAACCTTTTATTTGGATTTATCTCCCCCTACTTTTAAGGGGGAGAAATCAGTTACTAGTCACCATCCTTTCCTGCGCTCATTAATGCAGCTCCAATAAATCCAAAGATCATTGGAGAAAATCTTGAAGCAGCACCCATAAAGCTAGTAAGGTTTACTCCAGCCCAAGACATTGCAAAGTCTGCTATTGCGAAGGCTATTAACAAGAGGCCTAATACCTGCAAACCTGATGTAGAACTAGTCTCATTTTGTACTTTTGCTTTTTTCATTTTTTTTCCTTTTGTTTGTGTTCTCATGATTTAGATATAGTTGTTCTTGTAAAAAATTCTTGTCCACCTTTTATAATAAAATTGGACAATTAAATTTAAGTCCAAAATTTAAAATAATATTGGACAAGATGAATTATTTTTAATTTATTATAATAAACTTATGAAAAAAATAATTTTAACAATTTTAATAATTTTTTTTTCAAGCTATTTATATGCTTCGGAAATGAATGAGCTTTTAGATCAAAATTATAAAATTATCAAAACCGAGTTAATAAAATTCAATCAAGACGCCTATAAAATTTTTACTTTAAAAAATGGTAAAAATATTTTCATATGCTCTGTCAAATTAGAGGACATGAACGGTCTAATTGGATCTGAATGCATAAAACCTTAAAAGAATGAAAAAAATTGTAATTATTATATGTTTTAGTTTTTTGATGATATCGTGTGATCGCGCTGAGCCATTAGTAAAAAAATCTAAGACTGGCATTTGTCATAAAGCTGGAACAAGATATTATGATCAAACAAAATACTTTGAAAATTTCTCATCAATTGAAGATTGTATCAAAAGCGGTGGAAGATTACCAAAAAGAAGATAAATAAATTCTAGAATTTTTTTTAAATTGAATTAAAATATTATTATGTTTAAAAATTATAAAAAAGTAAGCGTATTAGTTCTTACAAGTATCTTTCTATTTTCATCAGTCGAAGCTAACTGGATAACAAAGAAAAGCGACAAATCTAAAGAAGTTATAAAACAGGAGAAAAAACAAAAAACTGAATGGATAAAACTTAAAAAAAAAGAAATTAAAAAAAATAAAGAGGAATTTAAAAAAGAAGAAAAAAAAATCACAAATGAAGTTAAATCCTGGATAACAAAAAAAAGTAAAAGTAAATTTTTAAAAAGTATTGAAGAGCTGCCTGATGGTGCGATATATTTTTCTGGATATAGTGACGGTAGTAATGATTTATTTTATGGTTATGTTGTCCCTGATCAGAACTCAGAGTTAGTAAATGGGTTTTACAAAACTAGTAAGGGTGTAGGTTTTTTTAGTGATGGAAAAACAATTTGCCAGATTGGATCTACAGTTTTGATCGTAGATTCCGGTGAATTAACTTCAAGGGTATCAGGGAATTGTTCGAATGGAATGAAATTCGCAGGTAAAACATCTCAAACAAAAGATAAAGGTTGGGGGCAAGCAAAAACAAATGATGGTAAACAAAAGTTAAATTTTGAATTTAATGTTAACAAAAAAGAAATTGCAAAACTGTATAAATCTAATATCGTAAAAGAAAAAACAATTGCCAGAAACGTTCCAAAAAATAAAACTAAAATAAACTTAAAGCCAAACGGAAAATATTACGCATTACTAATAGGTAATTCAAATTACAACGATAACGGATGGGATGATTTAGTGTCACCTGTTAACGATATAAATTCAATTAAATTAGTTCTAGATAGAAGTTATAAATTTGAAAAAATTATGATGGTTAGAGATGGAACAAAGAATGAGATTTTTAAAGCTTTTCAAGATCTATCAAAACTTACTACAACTAACGATTATGTTTTAGTTTACTACTCTGGTCATGGGATGGTTAAAGCAGAACAAGCTTATTGGATACCAAAAGATGGCAGCTTAGAATGGGGTAATGGTGACTGGATTAATATAAATGAATTAAATATATTTCTCACCGAGATTAAAGCCCATCATTTAGCGCTAATGGTTGATTCTTGTTTTGTAGGTGGAAAATTTAAAGGGATTAATGTACTTGATCTAGAAGATAATAACGACCGTCAAACTATAAACAAGAATCTGCAAGATAATTTAAATTTAAGATCAAGAAGTGTCTTATCCTCTGGCAGTATTGGTCAAGTAAGTGACACTGCTCCAAACTCAAAAAATTCAATATTTGCTTTATCATTTTTAAATATGCTCAACATTTCTGAAAAACAGTCTATTCCTATGAATATGAGATCAATAGCATTTAATATACAAAATGCATTTGCTGGAAATTATAACCAAAAACCTTATTACTACCATCCTGATACATGGAGGCATCTTGGTGGTGATTTTATTTTTATTCCAAAAAAAAACCTTAAATGAATAAAAAATATTTAATTTTACTTTTAGTAATATTTCATTTTTCTTTAACGAGAGCTGAAATAAGTAGTAAATTTGTTATAGACTCAAAAATAAAAGGAACTGAGACTATAATAATTGCGGTTACTCCTCTTACTGACAAAAAACAAATAAAAGATTTAAAAGTTAATGTAGAGTCTAATAAAAATTACTTAAATGTTATTAGGCCAAAGTTGATTAGCAAAAATAGAAACCGCCCCCCTAGAACGAAATTTAAAGGCCCATCTGAAGAAATTTATAAAGAATACGCCAAAAGTGTAGTTTTCATAGGAAATTATAAAAGAAAAGGTTCAGGCTCTGGATTTATAATTAATTATAAAGGAAAAAAAATAATAACGAATTGGCACGTCGTTCAAGGTTCTAAAAAAGTAAGAGTTTGGTTAAAACCTGAAAATTTAGTGAACGAAAGATACATGTTGGATAATTTAGACTCTTATGAAGCTAGTGTATTAAAGATAGATAAAGAAAAAGACTTAGCTTTGTTAGAAGTAATTGGTCTCCCAAATAATATAAAACCTGTGCAATTTGGTGATTATAAAAATGTAAATGTTGGCGAAACAGCTTTTGCTATTGGTCATCCAGGAGACTTGATCTGGAGTTTTAATAGTGGAATGGTAAGTCAGTTAAGGCAGGACTATAAATGGAAATATAATGACTCTCATCACTTTGCAGATGTAATACAAATTCAGGTTCCTATAAATCCAGGAAACTCAGGAGGCCCATTATTTAATAAAAATAAAAAATTAATTGGAGTAAATACCTTTACTGCAGAAGGTGAAAATCTAAATTTTGCTATATCAGTGAATGATATGATTGAATTTTTAAACAAACCTGAAAAGAAAATAAAAGAAAATAAATATATTCAAAAGAAAAAGAAAGGTCCTACCTGGATAACTAAAAAAGATAAAAAAGTTAAAAAAAACAATATAGATAAAAAATATCCTAATGCTCAAAAAGGAGATATGAATGAAAATGGGTCTACTGATATTTGGTTTTTAGATGAAAACAAAAATGGAAAAATAGATACAGCTGTTATAGATGCAAATGAAGATGGAATCATTGAAACAATAGCATTTGATGAAAATGAAAATAAAAACTTCGAAATTTTTCTTTTTGATGATGACTTAGATGGTAATGCTGACAGGGCTGAAATTGACGAAGATGATAACGGCACTTCTGATGTTATGGCATACGATAATGATCAAGATGGAAAATGGGATAGATATGAAAAAATATCTTAGTAATCACACAATTACTTATTTTTATTATCAATTGTAAGTTTAATTTTAAGAATTTTATTTTCTAGGTCCGTTATCGCCTCAAAAATATCTTTTTTTTCTATGGGTGATATTTCATCACCCCTGTCACCTTTAGGATCCTTGGCATTTTTAACAAGTTCTGTAAGTTTTCCATGCAGTATTGTAGATTTAACCAACATTTCATTAATATCTTTATTTTCAAAATTATCAGATTTTTCCAACAACTGAGCAATCATATATTCATAAGAAGTTAATAATGGAGGTGCCTTACCTTTTTGTATACAGGCTTGGTCGAGTTTAAATGAATCGTTATGATCTATTTGTTGAGGTAAATCTGGATTGCTACATTTTCTAATATATGAAGAGGTTTTGCCAATTGCTTTATTGATCTCTTCATCAGATAAAATCTTTAATACTTCCATTAAACCGCTCTCTATGGAGGCGTTTTTTCTAATCTTTGCCATTTTAAATATTATGATTATAATAAATTAAACTCAACTTATAGTTTATGAATTTAATCAAATATAAATTTATTATTTTGCTTTTTGTAAGCACTATATTTTCAAACAATTTTCAAGCAAAAGCTGATTTATTTCAAAGATCAGCGGTTGAGCTTGAATTTAATAATCGGATTTTTAAAAACACCGTAATTAAATCATACCCTTTTCAGAAAACAAGAAGTGATATAGGTTTGTTCTGTGATTTTGCTTGGGACAAAAACAATAAACAAATAATAATCAAAAGAGACAAAAAAAACTATCCAGTTATAAGATTTTCTTTATTTGATAAGAAAAATTTTCCTCAAGGTGTCTCAGTGTTTAAATATAATAATATAGATTTATCCAAGGTTACTGACAAAAAAATTAAAGAATTATTAAAAAAAAATAAGGAAGCAAAAATTACTTTAGATAATAATAAAGTAATTAATCTTAAGCCTGACATTTATGACTATAATGATATTAAGCTTTCAAGTTTTAATTTAGATTACATAAATAACATAGACACTAATAAAGGTTTACTTGAAATATCATTCCGTGCAGATTTTACAAATAAAAGACCAGAATTAAATAAATTTGCTAAAGGTCTACTCGAAGATGATTTTTATGAAGCCTTCTCTGACAATGGACCATATCCGATTAGAGAAGTAGAGATAAAAGAATATAAATATGATGTTGACATTAGAAAAGGCTTAAATACTCCAGACATCGCTAATAGGTCTCAAATTGATTTTACTTACGACAATGGAGAAGTAAGAACTGTACGTCAAGAGTCTGGGATAGGACAATTCAGACAAACATTCGACTTTAAAAATTTTCCTTTTGATAAACAAATATTAAAAATTAAAATTGCCTCTGGAGCTAGAAGCACAGCAAATATTAATGAAGCTTGGCCAAAAACTGGAAAGGGAGCTGTTCATTTCATAACTCCTGCTGAAGGAGCTTTTTTAGGATTAGAAAATTATTTAATTAATGTATCAGAAAATTATTTAAAAGAATGGACAGTAAAAAACATAAACATTGAAAGTGATGAAATAATAGTTGAAAATTTTTATAACAAATATTTAGATAAAACTCATTCTTACAATGAAAATTCAATCGACTTAATATTAAACATTGAAAGAAATTCAGCTCATTATATCTATAAAATTATAATACCTATCTTTTTAATTTTAAGTATAGCCTGGTATGTATTATGGATACCTACAGATAAACTTGAAGCAAGATTAACTACGTCTATTGTAGCTTTGCTAGCTTTAATAGCTTATAATTTTGTTTTTTTAGATGACATACCAAAATTAAATTATCTTACAGCTTTAGATAAATATATTTTATTATCATATATTTGGTGTTGTATTCCAACATTCATGAGTATCGGTTTTAGTAAATTTATAGTTAAGAATCAGAGAAAAATTATTCTTATAAATAAAAAGTTAAGAACTTGGCTTGGATTTTTTTACTTATTAATTACAATTCAAATATTTAGTTTTTGACTTTTAGACTTTTATATTACTTAGCTTTTCTTATAAAGTGTATTTCTTTATGAAAAAAATATTAATATATAATTCAGGTGGTGGTTTAGGAGACTCAATTCAGCTATTTCCTCTCATATTAAGTTTAAAAAACCACTTTAATAAAACAAAATTTTATTATTTAGGTGCTCACTCAAATCATTTTAAAGGTAAATTAAAAGAATATAATATAAATTTAGACTCATTAGATTTAAATCTTGAGTATTTCGGCTTCAGATGGTGGCATCTTTTTCTTGCTAAAAAAAGAATGCTTAAACAAAACTTTGGAAGTTTTGATTTAATAATAGATTTGCAAACTAAATTTAGAAATTCTCTTATATTAAAAAGAATCCCCCATGTGCAATTTTACTCCAGAACATTTAATAATTTTTTTTTAACAAAAAAAATAAAATTTAATTCCAAAGATCATTTAGAAAATTTAAAATTATTTTTAGAGGAAAAAATTGAAAATCTAGATTTTAAAGTCAACAAAATATCAAAAGATCTTTTAAAAGAGGCAAAAAGATTATTACCAAACTCTAATTATGTAGGTTTTTCAATTACTCAAGGCAATGAATATAGAAAAAAAAGTTGGTCAGTATATAAATTTGTTTCCTTAGCTAATAAAGTCTCCTCGCAAAATAAAACTCCTGTATTTTTTATTGAGAAAGATAAAAGTGATCTTATTGAAAAAATTAAAAACCAAGTTCCTTCAGCAATTTTTCCAGAAATTCATTCAAATCTTTCATGCCCAGCACTTGTTACTGCATTATCATCGAGACTGAATTCTGCGATATCAATAGATAATGGAATCATGCATATGATTGCTTTAGCTAAAATTCCAATGGTTGTTTTGTTTGGCCCTACAAATTCTGAAAAATTTGCGCCAAAAAATAAATTAATTAAGATAATCGATAGTAAAAAAAATTATAAAACAAATGATATCAATTCTATAACTGTTGATGAAGTCTTTTCTTTAATTTAAATTTTTAGAGTTTTTAATTTTTTTTGTTTTATAAGATTATTTAATTCCTTTGAGACTTGCTTTAGTTTTAATAAAGATGTTGATCTATAAACTACTGAAACTCCAATTTTCCCTAATCTGAAAAAAGGATAGCTTCCAATGTCTACGTCTTTGCTAAATTTTTTTTGAATAATCCCTAATTTTTTTGAAATATTGCTTTCAACTGTAAAGAGATTTAGTGTCTTGCTATGGACTTTTGAGCCTTTAACAAGATACTTTTTGCAGTTATCAATCATTGAATTTAAGATTGAGGGAACACCTGGAAGGGAAAAAACATTTTTGGTAACAAAACCTGGGGCGGCACTTGAAGGGTTGTATATTAGTTTTGAAGTAATAGGCATTTTTGCCATTTTTTTTCTCCCATCATTAAAATTTTTTTTTCCATAATAATTTTCTAATATCTTATAAGCTTCTTTATGATATCCATATTTAATTTTAAATGTTTTAGCTATTGATTTAGCAGTGATATCATCATGAGTAGGACCTATGCCACCAGTTGTAAATAAGTAATTAAATTTTTTTGAGAGATTCTTAACATTTTTAATTATTATTTTTTCAACGTCAGGTATAATCCTCACCTCGCGAACTAATATTCCGCATTTAGAATTAAGCCAATTACTTAAAAATATTGTATTTTTATCTTGAGTTCTGCCTGATAAAATTTCATTACCTATAATTAAAATTGCTGCATTTACTTTTTTAATTTTCTTCATAAATTATATTTATATATGAACTTTGAGAAAACACTAATACCAGGAGAATTAGTTAAAAGATACAAGCGATTTTTTGTAGACGTAAAAATTCACAATACTACTGTAACTGCTCATTGCCCTAACACAGGTTCTATGTTTGGCCTACTAAATAAAGGTAATAAAGTCTGGTTGAGTAAAAATGATAATCCAAAAAGAAAATTGAAATATACACTTCAAATCATTGAACAAAAAAATAAAAAAGTAGGTATTAATACACATTTAACAAACAAAATTGTCTACGAAGCTTTGACAGACAAGCGTATAGAAAGCTTTAAAAACTTTGATAATATTCAAACAGAAGTGAAATTTGGTGAAAATACAAGATTCGACTTTTTCTTATCAACTAAAAAACAAAAAGTCTTTATAGAAGTTAAAAATGTTACTCTTTCAAGGACTGAAGGAGTAGCGGAATTTCCTGACACGATTACTTCTCGAGGCCAAAAACATATTAACGAATTGGTCAAAGCCAACAAAGAAGGTTACCAAGTGTACATTTTATACGTTATTCAAAGAGATGATTGTCAAAAATTTGAAATAGCTAAAGATATAGATAGCAAATATTATGAATTATTAGAAAAAGCTGTTAAAAAAAATTTAAAAGTTCTTTGCTATGATTGTAAATTTACATCAAAAGGAATAAAACTTAATCACGAAATAAAATTCAAAATCAAATGAATAACAATTATCAAGAAGCATTCGAAAAAACTAGATCAGCAGGAATAATAGCTGCTGGTGCGTTAAATGAAGTAGAAAAAATAATAAAACCTGGTATTAGGACTGACCAAATTGATAAACTTTGCTATGAATACATTAATGATCATGATGCTTACTCTGCACCATTGTTTTACAGAGGTTTCCCTAAATCCTGTTGTACATCAACTAATCATGTAGTTTGTCATGGGATACCTTCAAACAAAATTTTACAAGATGGTGACATTTTAAATGTTGATGTCACAGCATTAAAAGATGGCTGGCATGGAGATACAAGCAAGACTTTTGAAGTTGGAAAAGTATCAGTTAAAGCAAAAAAATTAGTTAAAACTTCCTACCAGGCTTTAATGAACGCAATAGAAATAGTGAAAGAAGGTGTTTGTTTAGGGGATATAGGATCTACAATACAAAATTTTGTAGAAGCTGAGGGGTTTTCAGTCGTCCAAGATTTTTGTGGTCACGGTATAGGCAGGCTATTTCATCAAGAGCCAAATATTTTACACTATGGTAAAAAAGGTACGGGAGAAAAGTTAAAAGCTGGAATGATTTTTACTATTGAACCCATGATAAATTTTGGTAATTATGAGACTAAAATCCTCAAGGATGGTTGGACAGCGGTCACTAAAGACAAATCTTTATCAGCACAATTTGAACATACTATAGGAGTAACTAAAGAAGGATATGAGATTTTTACACTGCCAAATATTAAGAACTAAATGATTGAAAGATATTCAAGAAAAGAAATCAAAAACATCTGGTCTGATCATAATAAATATTCTTTATGGTTGAAAATAGAATTAGCTGCTGCTGAAGCCATGGAAAAATTCAAAATTATTCCTAGAGGTGTAACAAAAAAAGTGAGATCAAGAGCTAAGATCAATGTTAAGCGTATTCTTCAAATTGAAAATAAAGTTAAGCACGATGTTATAGCTTTTTTAACATCTATAAACGAAAAGGCTGGCAAAGATGCTAGATATCTTCATAAAGGAATGACATCATCAGATGTTTTGGACACCTGTTTTAATTTACAACTAAAACAATCAGGAAAAATTTTGATCAAAGATATTGAAGAGTTGCTTTCTGTTCTAAAGAAGCAAGCTTTAAAATATAAATATACTTTATGTATTGGTAGAAGCCATGGCATACATGCTGAACCAATTACTTTTGGCTTAAAGATGTTAAGTTTTTACCAAGAATTTTTGAGAAATAAAAAAAGATTACTAAGTGCAATTGAAGAAATTTCCACATGTGCTATTTCTGGGGCTGTAGGTACTTTTGCTAATATTGATCCTAGAGTAGAAAGTTATGTTGCTAATAAACTTGAACTTTACGTTGAGCCAATCTCTACTCAAGTAATTCCAAGAGATAGGCATGCCCAATTTTTTTCTACACTTGCCATAATTGCAAGTTCCATTGAAAGGTTGGCAACTGAAATTAGGCACCTACAGCGAACGGAAGTTTTAGAAGTTGAAGAATTTTTTGGAAAAAAACAAAAAGGATCTTCTGCTATGCCTCATAAAAAAAATCCAATTTTAAGTGAAAATTTGACTGGATTAGCAAGATTAATTAGATCAAGTGTGATACCTGCTCTTGAAAACGTTGCCCTTTGGCATGAAAGAGACATATCTCATTCCTCGGTTGAAAGAAACATTGGCCCGGATTCTACGATTACATTGGATTTTGCATTATCAAGATTAAGTGAGTTAATTAAAAACTTAAATATATATCCAAATAATATGAAAAAAAATTTAAGTATCACAAATGGAATTTTCTTTTCACAAAGAGTTTTGCTTGAATTGACAAATGTAGGCTTTTCAAGGGAAGAGTCATACAAAATTGTTCAAAGAAATGCTTTGGCGGCTTGGAAAGAAAACTCCTCTTTTTTAAATAAAATCGTTTTAGATAAAAAAATTACAAATAAAATACCTGTTAATAAACTCAAAAAGTTATTTGATTTCAGTTACCATACCAAAAAAATTAATATAATTTTTAATAGAAGTCTTAAAAAAATATAATTTAATGAATAAAGGCAAAAAACTATACGAAGGCAAAGCAAAGATAATATATGAGACTAAAGATAAAAATTTAGTCATCCAACATTTCAAAGATGATGCTACAGCCTTTAATAATCTTAAAAAGGCGAAGGTTGAAGGTAAAGGTGTTTTAAATAATAGAATATCTGAATATATATTGACTAATTTATCTCAGTGCGGAATTAAAACACATTTTATTAAACGTTTAAATATGAGGGAACAACTTATTAAAAAAGCTGAGATATTTCCTGTAGAATTTATTGTAAGAAATATTTCTACTGGTTCTTTATCTAAAAGACTAGGTATACCAGAAGGTACAATATTAGATAAACCCCTGCTGGAATATTGCTATAAAAAAGATGAACTTAATGACCCTTTAATTTCAAAGGAGCATATATACTCATTTGGCTGGGCTACAGAGGAAGAGATTGGGATCATAGATAAAATTACATTAAGAATTAATGATTTACTTACGGGATTGTTCAGAGGAATAGGAATTAAGCTGGTTGATTTTAAAATTGAATATGGAAAAGCTTGGAACAAAGATACGGAAAAAAAAGAAATAGTTTTAGCAGATGAGATAAGCCCAGATACATGTAGATTATGGGATGCTAAAACTGAAAAGAAATTAGATAAAGATAGATTTAGGAAAGATTTAGGTAATATTATTCAAGCGTATCAAGAGGTTGCAAGAAGATTAGGAATAATGCCTGAAGAAACAAATATAAGTGAAGTTAATTTTGGAAAAACTATTCCAATAAAATTCAAAAAAAAATAAATTGAAATTTTCAGTTACAGTTACTCTTAAAAAAGATGTATTGGATCCTCAAGGCAAAGTAGTTCAAAATACCTTGTTAAATCTAGGAATGGATAATTTAAAGAGCATAAGACAAGGTAAATTTTTCGAAATAGAAATTGATGAAAAAGATGAAGAAGTAGCAAAAAAAAGAATTAATGAAATGTGTCAAAAGCTTTTAGCTAATTTAATTATAGAGGACTATAAAATTAACAAATTATAATGAAATCATCAGTAATAGTATTTCCAGGTTCAAATTGCGATCGGGATATCGCAGTTGCTTTAGAAAAAATGCAATTTAAGAATCAAATGGTTTGGCACAAAGAAACTACTTTGCCCAAATCAGATTTAATAGTTATACCTGGTGGATTCTCTTATGGTGATTATTTGCGTTCTGGTGCTATTGCCGGGAAATCTTTGATTATAGAAGAGGTGATTAAAGCTGCCAACTCAGGTTGTTTTATACTAGGTATTTGTAATGGATTTCAAATATTAACAGAAACTGGATTGCTTAAAGGCACTTTGTTAAGAAATAAAAATCTAAAATTCATTAACAGAGATGTAAATATAAAAGTGATTAATAATTCTTCAAAATTCACCTCAAAATATAAATTAGGTCAAGTTTTAAAAATAAATATTGCTCATAATGAAGGTAATTATTTTACAGATGATAAGCACCTTAAAGAGCTTAAAAGAGAAAATTTAATTGCATTTAAATATTGTGATGAGAAAGGAAAAATAAGTGAAGATAGTAATCCTAACGGTGCCATAGAAAACATTGCAGGTATATTAAATGCTAAAAAAAATATTTTAGGAATGATGCCTCATCCTGAAAGAATGATTGATAAACTAGTTTCAAACACTGATGGTTTAAATCTATTTTCGAGTCTACTAAATTAAATGAAAATTACTAATAAAATACTTGAGAAACATGGAATTAAAAATGAAGAATATGAGTCTATTCAAAAACTATTAAAAAGAGAACCAAATTTTTTAGAACTTGGTATTTTCTCTGCTATGTGGAATGAACATTGTTCTTATAAATCATCGAGAGTCCATTTAAAAAAATTACCTACCAAAGGAAAACAAGTAATTCAAGGGCCGGGAGAAAATGCTGGAGTGATTGATATTGGTGATGAAGATGCAATTGTATTTAAAATAGAAAGTCATAATCATCCTTCGTATATAGAACCATATCAGGGTGCCGCTACAGGCGTTGGAGGTATTCTGAGAGATGTTTTTACTATGGGCGCTAGACCAATAGCATTATTAAACTCAATTCATTTTGGTTCACCAGATCATCCAAAAACTAAAAGCTTACTGAATGGTGTTGTTTCAGGAATCGGAGGATATGGGAACTGTATAGGAATTCCCACAGTAGCAGGTGAAACAAAATTTAATGACACGTATAATGAAAATATTTTAGTAAATGCTATGGCTGTAGGTCATGCAAAAAAAAATAAAATATTCTATTCGAAAGCAAAAGGTATAAATAAATCTGTAGTTTACGTTGGTTCAAAAACGGGACGGGATGGTATACACGGGGCGTCTATGGCCTCAGCAGAATTTGATGAAAATTCTGAAGAAAAAAAACCAACAGTGCAAGTCGGAGACCCCTTTACTGAAAAATTACTTTTAGAAGCTTGTTTGGAGCTAATGAAAGATGACTCTATTATTGCTATTCAAGATATGGGAGCAGCAGGATTAACATCATCAAGTGTGGAAATGGCCTCTAAAGGTTCTCTTGGAATAGAACTCCAACTTGAAAAAGTTCCATGTAGAGAAGAAAACATGACTCCTTACGAAATGATGCTATCAGAAAGTCAAGAAAGAATGTTAATTATTTTGGAAGATGGCAAGGAAGAAAACGCAAAAAAGATTTTTAAGAAATGGGATTTAGACTTTGTTATAATTGGTAAAACTACTAATACTAAAAATTTGACTTTAAAATTTAATAATAAAATCGAAGGTGAAATTCCGATTGAAGCTTTGGCTTCGAAGGCACCTGTATACAAAAGAAAATGGGTTAAAAAATCACTACCGAAAAAAACAGTTGATCTAAAAAAACTTAAGAAAATCAAATTAGAAGATGCATTAATTAAAATTTTATCTTCACCTAATCACTCAAATAAAAGTTGGATCACAGATCAATATGATCAAATGGTAATGTGCGATACTATCCAAAGATCAGGCTCAGACGCAGCAATTATAAAGATTCATAATAAAGAAAAAGCTATTGCTGTTTCAGTAGACTCCTCTGCAAATTATTGTAAATCTCATCCTTCTTCTGGTGGAAAACAAATAGTTTGTGAAAATTGGAGAAATTTAATTTCAGTAGGAGCAAAACCATTGGCAATTACTAATTGTCTTAATTTTGGAAATCCAGAAAATGAAAAAATAATGGGTGAATTTGCTGAATGTTTAGATGGTATTAAGGAAGCTTGTGAATTTTTAGATTATCCCGTTGTTTCTGGAAATGTCTCATTTTATAATGGTACAAATAACAAAAATATTTTTCCTACACCAGTAATCGGTGGGGTTGGGCTAATTTCAAGTCTTCGAAAACCCATTAACCATAAATTAAAAAAAGAAAAAAGTTCATTAATTTTAATTGGTAAGACTTTTGGCCATTTAGATCAAAGTTGTTTTCTTAAAGAAAATTATTCAATAAGTGATGGTGCACCACCAAAAATTAATTTGGTTAATGAGAAAAATAATGGAGAAGTAGTTTTAAGTTTAATAAATAAAGATTTAGTTCTAGCCGCACATGATGTTTCAAATGGTGGGTTAATTGTCTCTTTAAGTGAAATGGCAATGAACTCCTATTACGGTATGAAAATTGAAAAAGTAAAAAAATTAAGAAATTTATTTGAATATTTTTTTGGTGAAGATCAAGGCAGATATATTTTAGAAGTTGAACACTCAAATTCTCCTAAAGTTAAAAAAATGTTATCAGACGCTAATATATATTATGAAAATATTGGCTACACACAAAAAAAATATTTTGAAATTGAAGGTGAGTTTAAAATAAACATAAATGATCTATCTAAAATGAATAATCAATGGTATAACAATTATTAATGCCTTTGCCGATTGAAGAGATAAAAAAATTAATCAAAGAATCTATTCCCGATGCGTCTATAGAAATCAAAGATTTAATGGGAGATAACAATCATTATTCAGCAATTATAAGATCCAAGATGTTTGAAAAAATGAGCAAAATAGAGCAACATAAGCTTGTATATAAATCTTTGAAAGGTAAAATGGGTAATGAATTACATGCATTATCAATCACTACAGATATTAAGAAATGAGTGTTAAAGAAAAAATAGAAAATTTAATTAAAGAAAATGACGTTTGTCTTTTTATGAAAGGAACACCGGACTCACCTCAATGTGGTTTTTCAATGACTGTATCAAACGTTTTAAAACATTTAAAAATAAATTTTAAAGGAATAAATGTTTTAGAAGATGAAAATTTGAGACAAGGAATTAAAGATTTTAGTGACTGGCCAACGATTCCTCAACTTTATGTTAAGTCTGAGTTTATAGGGGGATGTGATATTGTAAAAGAAATGTTTGAAAAAGGAGAATTGAAGAAATTATTTGAGGATAAAAAAGTTATTTAATTCATTTTTTTTTTATAAAACAAATATCAGAGTCAGATAAATTTCCTTTGTAAACATCAACAGCCGCAACAGACTTTATTAAGAAAGATTGATCATTGGCAGTTAAACAACTTGAATTAAAAAATTCTTTTTTTTTTAGTTTTTTTATTAGTTCATCAACTAAAATATCATCTATATCTTTATTATATTCATAATAATTTGGGTGTTTAAAATCCTCTATAACGTAAGTACCGTTTTTATCTAAATGTTTAAACAAACAGCCTAAACTGTAAAGTATGTCACTTAAATAATGGGAACCATCGTCAATTATTATATCGAATGACTCAAAATTCTCTCTACTAAATATATTTGCTAATATTTTTTTTAGTTTTTTTTTATTTTTAATATCTATGCCATAGACACTGATTTGTTTAGAGGTAAATTTAAAATTTGATATATTTATATCAAAACAAAAAATTTTAGATTTTGGAAAGTATTTTGCAAATGCGGCTGCTGAAGCACCTGCATAAGATCCTATTTCTAAAATATTAATTTTTTTATCTCTAAGATTTTCAAAATGTTTTACATAGATATCTGAAAATCCATGGCCTATGTTTTGATCAAAATTATTGGCTTTATCACTACCGTAAAAGTTGAACAAAAAATCTAATGATTTATCTCTAAAAAGATTATCGTCGATAGAGATTTTTTTTTTAAATTTATAAATAAGGTTTCTTTTAAATAAACTAAAAAAGTTCAATTATCTAGAATAATATTCAATTACTAAGTTTGGCTCCATGACTACTGGAAATGGTACTTCTGAAAATTTTGGAACTCTAATTAATTTAGCTGTCTTATTTTTATTATCCATTTGAATATATTCTGGAACATCCCTCTCTTTACTTTGCAAAGATCCTTCAAGCGAAATTAATTTTTTTGATTTCTCTCTTACTTCAATTAAATCTGTATTTTTAACAACATAACTAGAAATATTTACTCTTTTTTTATTCACCTTGATGTGACCATGGTTTATCAGTTGTCTAGCTGAGAAAACTGTAGGGGCGAATTTAGCTCTGTATATAATTGTATCTAATCTGCTTTCTAATAAAGCGATAAGATTTTCAGTAGTATCACCTTTTTTTGAAAGCGCTTTTCTATAAATATTTCTAAATTGTCTTTCATTTATATTACCGTAATATGCTTTTAATTTTTGTTTAGCCTGCAATTGGATTCCGTAATCAGTTGGTTTTCCTTTTTTATTCTGTCCATGTTGACCAGGAGGGTATGCTCTTGAGTTAAACGGACTTTTTGGTCTTCCCCAAATGTTAGCTTTTAACCTTCTATCTACTTTATGTTTAGATTTAAGTCTTTTTGTCATTATTTGATCATGTGTTTATAAGGTTTCATATTTATTTGTCAATTACGGTTTAATGTTTATTTTTGCTCAATGCGGTAACAATACTAGCTAAAATCCTTAATTCTTTATCATTAGGCTCAAATCTGTAAAACAAATTATTGATATTCAGTATCATTGACTGTTTTTTTTCTTTTGGAACAAAAAAATCTTTTGTTTCAAGTAATTTTATTAAATGTTTTAGAGCTAAATTAATTTTAGATTTTGAAGATATTTTAATATTTTTTCCCTCTTTTTTAAAAAGTTTTTTATTTAAAAGTTTAAAGATTTCAAAACAAATAAGCGTCACAGAATGAGACAAATTTATAGATTTAAAATTATTTACTGTAGGTATTTGTAATATAAAGTTTGAGAGAGAAAGATCTTGATTTGAAAGTCCAGATGCTTCAGGGCCAAACATTAAACCAATACGCTTTTTTTTATAAGTTGCTAAAATTTTGGAAAAATCTCTAATTGTTAAATGTTTTTTATTAATATCTCTTTTCCTTGCACTAAGAGAAATTACAATATCAAACTCTCCTATTGCTTCCGCTGTAGTTTTAAATACTTTAGTATTATTTATAATATCATATGCCCCTACTGAAGTAACTTTTGCTTTGTGATTTGGAAATGAGAATTTTGGAGAAACAATATTCAGTTTATTAAAACCAAAATTTTTCATTGAACGTGCACAGGCACCAATATTTTCTCCTAATTGTGGTTTAATTAGTATAAACCCAAATTTATTTTTCATTTAAATTAGCGGGGGCTTTTTCCTTGTAGAGCTTATAATCTAAACTATCAATTAATGCTTGAAAAGAGGCCTCAATGATATTAGGGGAAACACCTACTGTGAACCAACTAATTCCTTTTTTATCAGTGCTTTCAATGAGTACTCTTGTTGTTGCCTCTGTGCCTGTATTTAAAATTCTTACCTTATAATCAAGAAGTTTCAAATCTGAGAAGAAATTATAATATTTTGTGACTTTTTTAAAATTAGATCTAATAGCATTATCTAATGCATTAACAGGTCCGTTTCCTTCACCGTGACATTCGATTTCTTTTCCATCTATTAAAAAAATAACCTTCGCCTTAGTTAAAATCTTGTCAGATTTTGAAACATTTACGTCATAACTTTTCACTTTTAAATATTCAGGAACTTTTCCTAAAAGTCTATTCGCTAATAATTCAAAAGAAGCATCGGCTCCATCGTACGAATAGCCGCTAAATTCTCTATCTTTAACCTTATCTAAAATTTTTTGAACTTTAGGATCGTTAGAATCAATTTTAACACCATAATTTTCAAGTCTAGATAATATATTAGAGCGTCCAGACTGATTTGAGACAATAATATTTCTGTGATTACCAATTAATTCAGGATTAATATGTTCGTAAGTTTTTGGATCTTTTTTAACAGCTGAAACATGTAATCCCCCTTTATGTGAAAAGGCAGATGCGCCTACGTAAGCCATATTTTTATTCGGTTTTCTATTTAATATTTCATCAAGTAATCTTGAACATTCAGTCAAAGAAGATAGCTTCTCCTTTTTTATATTTATTTCATATTTTTCGCTAAATGATTTTTTTAAACACAGACTGGGTATTATCGACATCAAATTTGCATTTCCACATCTTTCTCCTAGTCCATTTATTGTTCCTTGAACTTGTCTTACCCCGCTTTCGATTGCAGCTAAAGAATTGGCCACTGCATTTTCTGTATCATTATGTGCATGTATTCCTAAATTTTTGCCAGGGATAACTTTTATTACTTTTGAAACAATTTCTCTTACTTCGTTTGGTAGTGTGCCTCCATTCGTATCACATAAAACTACCCATCTCGCTCCATTGTCATACGCTTGTTTTAAACAATTCAACGCATAATCTGGATTAGCTTTAAAACCATCAAAAAAATGCTCAGCATCAAATAAAAATTCTTTATTGTTCTTCACAAAATGTTTAGTTGTCTCTCTTATATTTTCCAAGTTTTCTTCATTCTTTATTCCTAAAGCAACTTTGACGTGAAAATCCCACGATTTACCAACTACACAAACCGCTGGTGTATTAGCATTAATTAGTGATGCCAAACCCGGATCATTATCAGCGCTTCTACCAGTTTTTTTTGTCATACCAAAAGCAGTAAATGATGATCGATCAATTTTTGGAGGATTAGAAAAAAATTTTGTATCAATTGGGTTTGCTCCAGGCCAACCACCTTCAATATAATCAACTCCTATATTAGATAAAACTGAGGCTATTTTGTTTTTATCTTCTATCGAGAAATCTACTCCCTCGGTTTGAGCGCCATCTCTTAAAGTTGTATCAAAAATGTATATTTTCTCTTTTTTCATTTTACTTTCCAAATAGTTTTTCCTTTTTGATCTTCAATCGAAATTCCTTTTGATATTAGCTCGTCTCTTATTTTATCGGCAAGCGCAAAGTCACCATTTATTTTAGCTTTTAATCTCTCCTCAATTTTATTATTAATATAACTCTCAGATACACCAATTTTAGTCTTTTTTGAACTTTCCCAATCCTTTTTTGTGACATTAAATAACCCTAAAAACTTACAGGCTTGATTAAATTTAATCTTTTTTTCTTTATCACCTTTACTAGCAGCATTATAAAATTCATGTATTTTAGCAATAAAACCAGGTGTATTTAAATCATCTAATAAAGTTTCATCTATTTCTGAAAGATCTTTATTTTCATCTAAAAAAAGATCGTACCACTTATTCAATATTGTTTTTTGGTTTTCTAAAAGCTTGTCATTCCAGTCAAGAGGTTGACTATAATGCGCGCTTAATAGTGCCAACCTTACAACTTGTCCAGAATATTTTTTTACAGCCTCTGAAATAGATATTATATTTCCTAATGACTTTGACATTTTTTCTTTATTAATTGTAACAAAACCATTGTGAACCCAATAATTTGCAAATTTTTTAGTATTATTGTTACTACATGATTGAGCTATCTCATTTTCATGATGTGGAAAAACTAGATCAAGACCTCCACCATGTATATCAAAATTTTTTCCTAAATATTTTTCACTCATTACCGAACACTCGAGATGCCAACCAGGTCTACCTTTGCTCCAAGGCGACTCCCATCCAGGTTCTTTTTCTTTTGAAGGCTTCCAAAGGACAAAATCCATTGGATTTTTTTTGAGCTCAGAAATTTCTACCCTGCTTCCAGCTTTAAGATCATCTAAATTTTTATTAGATAATTTTCCGTATTCTTTATAAGAATTAACTTCAAAATATACGTGACCATCTTTTTCATATGCATATCCTTTTTTAATTAATGATTGAGTCATATCAATCATGCCTTGAATATGCTCAGTAGCTTTAGGCTCCATTGATGGTTTCAAACAATTAAGACTTTCACAGTTTTCATGAAAAATTTTTGTAATCTTATTTGTAATTTCATCAATACTTTTCTTATTTTTTAATGATGCTTCGATTATCTTATCATCAACATCAGTAATATTTCTTACATAAATAACGTTTGAGTCATAAAGAACTTTTAAAACTCTAAACAAGACATCAAAAACTACTAAACTTCTTGCATTACCTACATGAGGACTGTCATAAACTGTTGGTCCGCAAGCGTATAATGAAATTTTTTTTGGATTTAAAGGTTTAAATACTTCTTTTTTTCGTGAAAATGAATTAGTTAATCGAAGGTTACTCATTAAATTTGCAAACTGGGATCGGGTTCATTTTATGTAAATTTTTTTCTCTTATCTCTAAATATTTTTTATAATTAGGATCATTTTTATCTTGCATAGCTTTTTCTAAATCTTCGTAGCTCATTCCAAGTTGTTGAACATCATTTCTGCCGTCATCCCACAAGCCATCAGTCGGTGAAGTATTAACAATCTCCTCAGATACTCCAAGATATTTTCCTAATTCCCAAACTTGAGTCTTAGTACAGTCAGCTATGGGTGAAATATCTACTCCTCCATCACCATATTTAGTATAAAATCCAACGCCAAAATCCTCAACCTTATTTCCCGTTCCAACTACTATTCCATTATTAGCTGCAGCAACTTGGTATAAAGAAGCCATTCTAAGTCTTGCTCTTGAATTAGCGTATCCATGTTCATTATCAAATTTATTTAAAACTTGAGTAAAAGAGGTAAAAATTTTATCCATCTCTAATAAATGGTGATCTACGTTTTTGAACTTTTGTTTAAGCCATTTCGCATGTAGCAAGCTTAAATCGTGTTGAGACTTAATTTGCTTTATCGGCATTGTTAACACAATTGTTTTTCTTCCCGTATTTGCGCACAATGTACTAACTACAGAAGAATCTATACCTCCTGAAATACCAACAACTAAAGCTTTAGGCTTATAGGCTGCTGACTCACAATATTCATTTATCCAGTTCGTTATAAATTCAGCTCTATTTTTTACATCCATAATTAATACCTTCCTCTCTTTTAAGGTTTGGTCTTAATAATTACAATAATTATTAAGACGCGGCTTGAATAATTTTATTTGATATCTTTGAATTTTTCTTGATTTCTTCAGATATTAAGAATGCTAGCTCTAAAGCTTGATTAGCATTTAGCCTTGGATCACAATGTGTCCTATATCTATTCGATAAATCGTTCTCAGAGATTTTTTGAGCTCCCCCTGTACATTCGGTCACATCTTGACCAGTCATTTCTATATGAAGACCTCCAGCATATGTGCCCTCTGTTTGATGAACCGCAAAAAAATTCTTTACTTCTTTTACTACGCTGTCAAAAGTTCTGGTTTTAAATCCTGTTGCTGCTTTTATAGTATTTCCGTGCATAGGATCACAAGACCATACAACATTAAGTCCCTCTTTTTTAACGGTTTTAATAAGACTAGGTAAAAATTTTTCAACATTATCTGCGCCAAATCTTGAAATTAAAGTCATTCTTCCAGGCTCATTGTCAGGATTCAAAATATTACAAAGTTTGATTAATTCATCGGGTTTTAAACTCGGACCGCATTTAAGACCTATCGGATTTTTTATACCTCTGCAAAATTCAACATGAGCTCCATCGATTTGACGAGTTCTATCTCCAATCCACACAAAATGAGCCGAAGTGTCATGATACTCTCCTGTTGTGGAGTCAACTCTTGTCATACACTCTTCAAAAGGTAATAATAAGGCTTCATGTGATGTATAAAAATTCACCGTTCTTAACCTACGATTGTTGTCTGAATTGATACCACAAGCTTCCATGAAAGCTAAAGCATCGCTAATTTTGTCTTCAATTTCTTTATATTTTCCTTTGGTCTTATCTTTTATGAAACCTAAATTCCAAAGATGAACCTGTCTTAGATCAGCAAATCCTCCTTGTGAAAATGCTCTCAATAAGTTTAATGTAGAGGCAGATTGTGAGTAAGCTCTAAATAATCTTTTAGGATCTGGAATTCTAGCTTTTTCACTAAACTCCATCCCGTTAATATTATCTCCTAAATAACTTGGAAGTTCTTTTCCATCTTTTTTTTCAGTAGGTGCGCTTCTTGGTTTTGAAAATTGTCCAGCTATTCTACCTACTTTTACGACTGGCACTGAAGCTGATGCTGTCAAAACTAGTGACATTTGTAAAATTACTTTAAAAGTATCTCTTATGTTGTCTGGGTGAAATTCTGCAAAACTTTCAGCGCAGTCTCCACCTTGTAATAAAAAAGCCTCACCTTTTACTACGCTAGCTAAAGCTTTTTTCAAAGATCTAGACTCACCTGCAAATACTAATGGTGGATATTTTTTTATTTTACTTAAGACTAAATCAAGTTCATCTTTATCCTGGTAAACAGGTAAATGTTTAGCAGCAAATTTTGTCCAGCTATTTAAGTTCCATTTTTTCATATTCAACTTATGGTATATATATATTGCAATTGTAAATTTTCCAAGCGAGAATGTTGTTTTTTAAGTCTAAAAAACCCAATAAATCAAAATTTTTGAACTTTTTTATTCAAAGAAATTAAAATCGTTTCAATCTTTAACTTTGGATGTTTTTTTCTTAGAGATTTTTTAATTTTTTTAAATGAGGCTTTATGGATTTGAGTCTCATTAAATTTGTCAAATTTCTTCTTGCCATTTAAAATTTTTGCTGCGCCACAGTCTTGATGATTGATAACAATTAATTTTTTGATACCATGTAGTTTTATTGAAGTATCAAGGTTATCCCAAAAAGTTTGGTGCCATTTTTTAAATCTCGATGCTGTAACTCCTATTCCTGATCCTGCGATAGAAAATAAACTGTATTGGCCTCTTAACTTTTTTTTTTTTAAATAGTTAAAAATAATTGGTTGAAATCTTGGATCTATACAAGACAAAATCATCGCTTTATATGTGGTAAACATATTTATTCTACTGTAACTGACTTTGCTAAATTTCTTGGTTTGTCAATATCACAATTTTTTAATAATGCTACATGGTATGCTAATAATTGTAATGGAACAGCTAAAAGAATTGGTGTTAAAGTATCATCTATGTAAGGGACTCTTAATCCAAACCTTATATTTTCACTTATAGAAACTTTTTTATTATTAGTAATTAAAAAAATTTTTCCTCCTCTTGAAATTACTTCCTGCATATTTGAAAGTGTTTTTTCATAATATTTATCTTTAGGGGCAATAACTATTACTGGTAAACCCTCTTCAATTAAAGCTAATGGTCCATGCTTCATCTCTCCTGCGGGATAGCCTTCAGCATGTAAATAAGATAGTTCTTTTAATTTAAGTGCTCCTTCTAACGCTATTGGGAAAGAACTTCCTCTGCCTAAAAACATAGATCCTCGAGCTTCTAAAAACTCTTTAGCCATTAATTGAATATTTGTCTCTAAATTTAGAGTTTTTTTAATAGCTTCTGGCAATTTTTTTAAATTTTCAATACTTTGATGATATGTCTTTTTGTCTATCTCATTCCTTGCTGAAGAAAGTTTTAAACAAGAGATATATAGTACAATTAACTGACCTAAAAATGCTTTAGTTGATGCAACTCCAATCTCTGGACCAGCATGAATTGGCAAGACCCAATCAGAATTTCTTGCAATAGTGCTTTCTACGACATTTACTACTGAACAAGTTTTAACTCTATTTTTTTTACAAATTTCTAATGCGGCCGCAGTATCAGCAGTTTCTCCAGATTGTGAGACAAAAATATATAAGTTATTATTATCGAATTTTACATTTCTATATCTAAATTCAGATGCAATATCTATTTCAATATCAATTTGAGTAAGTTCCTCAAACCAATATTTTGCAACTAAACAAGAGTGGTAAGCTGTTCCACACCCAATTAGAATTATTTTATTTATTTTTTTTGGATCGATAGGAAAGTTATAAATATTTATATCTTTTTTTAAACTATCAATGTATTCGCTTACACATTTTTTTGCTGTAGTTGGTTGTTCAAAAATCTCCTTGGACATAAAGTTTTTGTAGTCACCTTTGTCAGAAACATTTTCATCATCTGATACAGTATGTATTTTTTTGTTTATCTTATTTTTCTTTACATTATAAAAACTCACATTATTTTTAGTCAAAACACATAACTCGCCATCATCTAAATATGAAATTTTATTTGTCATAGATTTTAGAGCGTAAGAGTCTGAACCTAGATAATTTTCCTCATTGGAGTAACCGACAGCTAACGGGCTGCCTCGCCTAGCTCCAATAATTATATCTGAAAAATTTTTAAAAATAATTCCTAAAGCAAAACTTCCTTTTAATTTACTCAAAGTTTTAAAAACAGAATCAAGTGGATCAGTATTTTTTAAGGACTCAGTTAAAAGCATTGTAATTACTTCAGTATCAGTTTGCGATTTAAATATATATCCTTTAGTTTCTAATTCTTTTTTAAGATCATCAGAATTTTCAATAATTCCATTATGAACAACAGAGACGTTTTCAGTAGAATGTGGGTGGGCATTCACAGTATTTGGAATGCCATGAGTAGCCCATCGTACATGTCCAATACCAATATTTCCATTTGAAGGTGACTTTAGAAGTAATTTTTCCAATTCGTCTACTCTCCCTGAACATTTTTTTTCATCAATTGAATTATCTTTAAGAGTGGCTATTCCGGCAGAATCATACCCTCTATATTCTAACTTTTTTAATGAATTTATTATATTAATAGAAACTGGTTTATTACTTGCGATTCCAATAATTCCACACATTATTTTTTTTTCTTCCTTTTATAATTTTTTATTTCCAGTTGTGCAGCTCTAGTGACAGCAAGAGATTTTTTTTTGACATTTTTTGTAATTACAGATCCAGCGCCAATTATACTTCCTTTCTCTAGTTTAATGGGGGCAACTAAAGACGAGTTTGAACCAACAAACACATTATCAGAGATAGTTGTTCGAAACTTTCTAACTCCATCATAATTGCAAGTTATAGTACCCGCGCCGATATTTGAATTTTTTCCTATTAAAGTATCGCCAATATATGAAAGATGATTAACTTTTGAATTTTTATTTATTCTTGATTTTTTGGTTTCTACAAAGTTCCCTACTTTAACGTTATCATTTAAAATCGTTCCTTCTCGAAGTCTAGCATATGGTCCAATTTTAACATTTTTTGCGATATTACTTCCTTCAATATAAGAAAAAGATTTTATTATAGAGTTATTTCCGATTTTCACTTTAGGGCCTATTACTACATAAGGTTCTATTGTTACATTTTTTCCAAAAAAAGTGTCCCTACTCAAAAAAATTGTTTCTGGCGCAATCAAATTTACACCTTTTTTTAAGGCTTTATTTCTTAATAGTTCTTGAGATACTCTGTAACTATTTGATTTGCTAATTCTGCTATGATTCATAATTTTTATGTATTTATATTAATACAGATGTTAAAATAACTCACAAAATATTACTTTTTAATACTCCAAAAAAAATCATTAAAAATGCAAAAAAAAATATTTAAATTTTTCTCGATTGTTTCCCTGATAATCATCTTTTTCATTGTGTATGAGATTACCGATGTATCTAATAAAATAATTAATAGAAGTTTAATCTCTTTTGATCTTAATAATATTAGAAATCCTCAAGTTAAAAAAACTATGAGATACTTAAATGATACATTTGCCTCTTTTAGAATATTATTTAGCCAAAAAAGTAAAACTTATTACAATAATAATGATGATAATAGGGATAATTTTTCAAATGAAATTATAATAAAAAAGACAGATCAGTATTCAGAAAATATTTTTCCAAAAAATCATATTGGGGAAAATTGGCATAGAAATCACGGTGATAGTTCATCGATAAGATTTTCTAAACTTAAATTAATCAATAAAGAAAATTTAGATAAATTAAATGTTGCTTGGAAATATAGTATACCTGATGGTAAACCACTTGATATTCAATCCAATGCAATAGTGGCAGAAAAAAAAATATTTATCTCCAGTTTCAATAAAAAAATTATTGCACTAAATGCAATATCTGGAAAGCCTGTATGGGAATTTTTTTTAGATGATATCGCTCCTAGAAGAGGGATGTTATATCTTCCTGGTAAAAACGGAGAGCCATCCAAATTAATATTTTCCTCAAGAAAAAAGTTAATTTGTCTTAACGCGAAAAATGGAAAAACAATTTCTCATTTCGGCAAAAATGGAAAAGTAAAATTAAAAAGAGCTTCAATTACATCACCGGCAGTTTTTGAAAATAACTTAATAATCACTACTGCAGAACCATCTGTTGAGATTTATGACCTAGACAAGGGAGATTTACTTTGGAAATTTTTACTAATGAAAAAAGAGAAAGATGAAATAGGAGTTAAAAAACATGATTACTCTGGAGGAAATCCTTGGGGTGGTTTTTCTTTAGATAAAAACCGAGGAATTGTTTATATAACTACAGGTAACGCAGGCAGATGGTTTAATGGAGTAAATAGACCTGGAAAAAATAAATACGCTAATTCTATTATAGCATTAGATATAAAGAACAAAAAAAAATTATGGGACTTCCAAGAAGTAAGACATGATATCTGGAATTTAGATATACCTGCTCCCCCAATTTTAGGATCAATTACAAGAAATAAGAGAAAAATTGATGTTGTAATTTCTGTAACAAAACTCGGAAACACATTAGTCTTAGATAGACTTACAGGTAAACCGATATACGATTTTCATTTAAAAAAAGCCCCGAAGTCAAAAGTTCCAGGAGAAAAAACAAATTTTTACCAACCTCTGGTTAAAATACCTGAGCCATTTGCCAAACAAATTTTTACTTTAGATGATGTGACAAATATAAATGAAGACAGTAAAAAATATATTTTAGATAAAATTAAAAACCATAAGTACGGTTTTTTTGAACCATATGAACTCGGTAAAAAAAATGTTCAATTTAGTTTTCATGGTGGTGCTGAATGGGCTGGTGGGTCTTATGACCTTAAAAATGAAAAACTTTTTGTTACTTCTTCAAATATTGCATGGGAAACTGAAATTACATTAAATAAGAAGAAAGGAAAATTTTCTCCTGAGCCTTATTATAAATATAATAGCAAATTCACAAGACTCAAAGATCAAGATGGTTACCCAGGGAATAAACCTCCATGGGGAACTATAACAGCAATAGATTTGCAAAAAGGTAAAATCATTTGGCAAAAACCTTTTGGAGAATATCCTGAGTTAACAAAAAAAGGTATTTCAATTACTGGTACCGAAAACTATAGCGGGGTAACTGGAACTGAGTCTGGAATTTTATTAGCAACAGGAACACTAGATAAAAAATTTAGAATTTATGATGCAGAAAATGGTGATGAATTATGGTCATACAATTTACCTTACATAGGTTCCAGTCCACCAATTACCTATCAAATAGACAATGAGCAATTTATTTTGATAAACTCAACAGGCAGTTATTCTCTTAAAAAAGGTTATCCTGACTTGGTAAAGTTTGGTAATGAAATTATAGTTTTTAAATTAAGAAAATGAAATCTATTTTTACGATACTTTTTGATTTAGATGGAACTATAGTCAATACAGCTCCTGATCTTATGGCTGCTCATAATTACGTTATGAGAAAATATGGACATTCTGAAAAGAAATTAGAGGATATAAAATCTTTAGCTGGAAGGGGTGCTTGGGTAATGATGCAAAAATCTTTTAAAGAGGAAATCAAAGATGAACTAATTAAAAAAAAAATGACTAAGGATTTTATTGATTTTTACTCAAAAAATATTGATAGAGGAAGTGTTCCAGTAAATGGTGCTATTGACTTTTTTAAGTGGGCTAAAAACAAAAATATCTCTTTGGCAGTTTGCACGAATAAACAAGAAAAACTTGCCACTGATTTATTACAAAAATTAGATATGTACAGTTATTTTGATTTTGTAGCAGGTTCAGACACTTTCTCATTTAATAAACCTGATCCTAGACACCTGACTGATGTTGTAGAGATAATTGGCGGAGATTTGAAAAAAACAATTATGGTTGGAGATAGCGAGGTTGATTCAATGTCTGCACATAACGCTAAATTACCTTTCATTCTTGTAAAAGATGGTTATACAGAAAAATCTGAAAAAGAAATTAAACACGATAAACTAATTTCTGATTTTATTGGATTTAATAGAATTATTGAGAAATATCTATGATATCTTTCGCATTATTTTCTGCTTTATCAACATTTTATTTTACAATGTTTTTTACTCCTGGACCAAACAACGCGATGTTAACTACCTCGGGAATGAAATTTGGTTTTATAAGAACTCTTCCCCATTTAATCGGAATCCCATTAGGTCATATTTTTCAAATAGGTCTTACCTGTTTTGGCCTTGCTAATTTATTCTTAATTTATCCTCAAATACAATTTTATATGAAAATTTTATGTTTTTTATATTTAGTTTACCTCAGCTGGAAAATGTTAGGATCATTTAGCTTGGTTCAAAAAGAAACAGGAAGACCATTAAGATTATACGAAGCATCTTTATTTCAATTTATTAATCCAAAAGCATGGTCTATTGCCATAACAGTTGCGTCTGGTTTTTTTCCAACTGAGGAAAATATTTTTATTGGTATTGCTTTTGTTACTATTACCGCTGCAATAATATGTTTTCCTACAATCAGTCTTTGGGCTCTTTTTGGAAGCGGATTAAGGAAATTTGTTGGTGATACAAAAATAAAAAAAATTACTGAATACCTGCTCGCAATTTTATTAGTTTTAACGGGAATATTTATTTTAATTAAATAATAGCCTTTGATTTTTAGTAATCTCTTTAATATAAACTCAGCAGATGCATTTTACTAAAAAAAGTAAATCTGAAAAAAGATTAAGTTTTGTAAAAAAATTACAGACAAAAAAATTATTAAGATTTCCTGGAGCCTACAATCCACTTTGTGCAAAATTAATTGCTGAAATAGGATTTGACGGCGTTTACATTTCTGGGGGAGTAATGTCAAATGACCTTGGTTTGCCAGATATTGGTTTAACAACTCTGGATCAAGTAAGTTATAGAGCTGGACAAATTTCAAGAGTCACAGATCTTCCAACTATTGTTGATGCTGACACTGGTTTTAAAAATTGTCAGAAAACAATCACGACTCTGGAAAATAAAGGATTAGCAGGATGTCATATTGAAGACCAAGTAGCCGAAAAAAGATGCGGTCACTTAGATAACAAAGAGCTTATTTCAAAAAATGATATGATTAAAAAAATTAAAGACTCTGTAAGATCTAGAAAGGATAAAAATTTCTTAATTATTGTAAGAACTGACGCTAATACTGTCGAGGGTATTGAAAAAACACTTGATAGAATCAAAGCCTACGAGGATGCGGGCGCAGATATGATTTTTCCTGAAGCTATGAAAGACGAAAAAGAATTTGATAAAGTAAGAAAAGTTTCTAGAGGTTTTTTGTTAGCTAATATGACAGAATTTGGAAAATCAAAATTATTAAACACAAAACAATTAGAAAATCTCGGATATAACGTCGTAATTTATCCTGTCACTACACAAAGATTAGCAATGCAAAACGTAGAATTAGGTCTTAAATCAATATTTAATGACGGTCATCAAAACAATATTATAGACAAAATGCAG
This sequence comes from uncultured Pelagibacteraceae bacterium, assembly GCA_902579115.1. Taxonomy (GTDB): domain Bacteria; phylum Pseudomonadota; class Alphaproteobacteria; order Pelagibacterales; family Pelagibacteraceae; genus Pelagilacustribacter. The sequence goes on from CACHFP010000006.1 coordinate 48,803, forward strand.
ACTAGAAAAAGGTTGTACGAGTTAGTAGAATATGAGAAATACAATACGCCAGATAAAAAAATTACAGATTTTTCAACTGAGGGTCATGAATAATGGGTGAAGAAATTAAAAAAGGTTTGCTTGGAATAGTTGTTGACGAAACTACAATTTCTCACGTGGTGCCTGAACTCAGCGCATTGACTTACAGAGGTTATACAGTTCAAGAACTATGTGACAAATGTGATTTTGAAGAAGTCGCTTATCTTGTCTTAAATGGTGAGCTTCCAAATAAAAACCAACTTAAAAGATTTATTAAACAAGAGAGATCAGAAAGAAAACTATCAAAACAAATTTTAAATGACATCAAAAAAATGCCAAGGAATGCTCACCCAATGGATGTAATTAGAACCTGTGTAAGTTTGATGGCATTAGAAGATAAAGACACAAAAGACAATTCTCCTAAAGCAAATATGAGAAAAGCAATGAGAATATTTGCTAAAACACCGACAGCCGTTGCTGCTTATTTTAGAACACGAAAAGGAAAGACAATTATAGCTCCAAGTAAGAAATTATCTTTTTCAGAAAATTTCTTTAAAATGATGTTTAACAAAGTTCCTGATAAAGAAATTGTAAGAGCATTTGATATATCGCTAATATTATACGCTGAACATAGTTTTAATGTTTCAACTTTTACAGCAAGAACGATTACATCTAGTTTATCTGATTTACACGGTGCAATAACTGGAGCAATTGCCTCTTTGAAAGGTCCACTTCATGGGGGGGCAAATGAAGCAGTGATGCATATGATGAAAGAGATTGGTAAACCTGAAAAAGCAAAAGCTTGGATAGAAAATGCATTAAATAAAAAAAAGGTAGTAATGGGATTTGGGCACAGAGTTTACCGTACAGGGGACTCGAGAGTACCAACAATGAAACACTATATGTTTAAAGTAGCTAAGCTTTTGAAAAAAGAAAAGTATACAAGAATGTATGAGATTTTAGAAAAAGTAATGATACAAAGAAAAAATATCCATCCAAATGTAGATTTTCCATGTGGTCCAACTTATTATATGATGGGTATCGATATAGATTTCTACACACCAATATTTGTTATGTCACGTATTACGGGTTGGTCTGCACATATAATGGAACAGCATGCTTCCAATAAACTAATTAGGCCTTTATCAAAATATAAAGGAGCAGAAGTAAGAGAAGTTATGCTTTTGAATCAAAGATAATGATTACTTTAACAGATTTACTTTTATTTTTTATACTAGTCACACTAGCCACTTACACATTTATGCCTTGGAAAGGTATTGATAAAGGCTCAGGTTTTAAACTCTACGGACAATGGTTTATTTGGTTTACAATTTTTGGTGTGGTTATCTTAGTATTTAATAGTGTCGTTAATTAAAAATTTTTTTCTAGAGACTAGAATTCTCGATGGCGGAATGGGTCAGGAGCTACTTAATAGAGGCGTTAAAACCTACGGTTCTCTTTGGGGAGCATCTGCACTTTTGAATAAGAAATATCATAAAACTATTGTTAAAACTCATTTAGATTTTATTAATGCAGGAGCTGAGGTAATTGTTACCAATAGTTTTGGAAGCAGGAGAAGAAGATTAATCGAAAATAACTTAGAGAATAAATATGCACTACTTAATAAGCTTGCAGGATCGTTAGCCAAAAAAGCAGTAAAAATTTCAAAAAAAAAAATTATGATTGCAGGAAGCCTTCCTCCTCAAAATTTTACATATATAGCAGACCTCGGTAGGGATAAAAAGTTCATCAAAGATAGTTTTAAAAGCCAAGCGAAATATTTATTTCCTTATGTAGATTTTTTTTATTTAGACGTTATGAGTAGTTATGAGGAATGTAAAATAGGTTTAGATGCTATAAAAAATTTTAAAAAAGAGACACTAATTGGTATTCATTTGAGAAAAAACGATACACTTCCATCAGGTGAAAAGTTTTTTGATGTAGTAAAAAAATTAGAGAAATATAAGCCTCTAGGTTTTATTGCATCCTGTGTTTCGGTGGAAGACGCTGGTAAAATAATGAAAAAAATAAAAAAAGTAAATTATCCAATAGGATTTAAGATAAATGCATTTAGACATATACCCATAGGATGGAAGCCAGATGCTAACAATCCTAATTTACAACTAGGGATGAGAAAAGATTTAACTCCAAAAAAATTTTTTAATGTTTGTAAAAAATTTAAAAATTTAGGTGCTAAAATAATTGGGGGTTGTTGTGAAATCAGTCCTAAACATATTCAATTATTAAGGGATTTAAAGTAATTATTTTTTTGCCTCTTTATGTTTTTGTATCCTTCTAGCGTAATTTTGAGAAATTCGATCAAATATTATTGCTAATGCAACTATAGCTAATCCATTCATTAAACCTAATGCAAGAAATTGATTGGAAATAGATCTTAAAATTGGAACACCTAAACCACTTACACCAATCATTGAAGCAATAACAACCATCGCTAACGCCATCATTATAGTTTGATTTACTCCAGTCATGATTGAAGGGAGTGCTAAAGGTATTTCAATTTTAAATAAGATTATTCTTTTTTTAATACCCAAAGCTTTTGCTGCCTCAACCACTTTCCTATCAACCTCCCTGATTCCTAAATTTGTAAGTCTTACAATTGGTGGAATTGCATAAACACAAACAGCTAATAAACCAGGCACTTTTCCAATACCTAAAAGCATTATAATTGGAATTAAATAAACGAAAGTTGGAATAGTTTGCATCATATCTAATACTGGAGACAAAATATTTTTTAATCTTTCAGATCTAGCCATTAAGACTCCAATAGGAGTACCTATTATTAAACAAATTAAAGTGGCTACAGATATGATGGCCATTGTAGACATAGTATCTTTCCACATACCAAAATAACCAATTACAAAAAAACTTATCGCTGTACCTATTGATAACTTAAGACTTCTTGAGCTTAGCCAGGCCAAAAAAGATAATAAAAAGATTATTAAAGGCCAAGGAGTAGTAATTAAAAACTTTTCAAACCAAACTAAAAATTTTAATAGAGGGCCAAAAAAGCCCTCTATTGAATCTCCATACTCTCGAGAAAAGTCTTTAAAGGTAAGGTCAATACCTTTTTTCAAATCTCTTAAACTTTCCCTCTCCATTGAGGGAAATTTTAAGAAGAATTCGAGTTGCATCTAAAACAGTAATTTAAATTAAATTCCTGCTTTAATTTTTTTTGCAACAGATGAAGAAACCCACTTAGACCAAACTTTTTCGTGTTTCTTCATAAACTCAATTGCTGCATCTTCACCTTCAGCTTGATTATCAGTCATGTAAACTAACATTGAATTCATCACTGTTCCTGGATAAATTCTTTTTTTCATGAACTTCATAGCTTCTGGCCCTGCAGATTTTTTAAAGTTATCGGTAACAACAGAATAAACTTCTGAGTCTACCCATCTTGTTTTTTTTGGTGTTGCACATTCTTGTTCTGGTTTTACCACACATTTGTGCCAATTATCATCTCCACCCCACTTAACTCCAAAATCTAAAAGTCTCATATCGTACTTTCCGATTATTGCAGTTGGGCTCCAATAATATCCAACCCAGTTTTCTCCTCTTTCAACAGCCTTTGCAATTGAACCGTCAAGCCCTGCTGCTGATCCTGGGTCAACTAATTTCCAACCTTTTGCTTCCATATCAAAAGCTTTAAAAAGTTGATTGTTTATTAGTTGGCATCCCCAACCAGCTGGACATCCCACAAATGCACCTTTTGATTTGTCTTCAGGGTGTGGAAACAGATCAGGTCTTTTTAACAAGTCCTGAACAGTTTTAATTCCATGTTTTTCCATAGTGTAAGGTGGAACAAACCAACCTTCTCCAAGTCCAGTTATCGGACCTTTATTTACAATATGAATTCTTCCCTCTCCTACAGCTTTTTTGAGCGGACTCATTACTGAATTAGCCCAAAGCTCCGGTGCAACATCCGGCTGACCTTTTTCATTCATAGAAGTGAATGAAGGCATTGTGTCGCCAGGTAATAATTCTACCTCACAACCATATCCTTTTTCTAAAATAATTTTATCAATATTCGCCATCAATGAAGCTGAAGCCCAGTTCATATTTGCATAAGTGATTTTTCCGCACGCAGCATTAGCGATGTTATTGAAAAACAAGGCAGCGAATATAACTGCCAATAGTTTAGTTAATGATCTCATTTAACCCCCCCTAGAGTTATTTATTTTTTTAAATAATGTAACAAAATGTAGTGTGTATTGTAACCGGAACACAACTAAAAAGTGAAATATGGAAGATATGCTTATGAGAGTAATTAGATAGCTTATTTAGAAAAAATTACTTACATTTTTTGCATAAACCGAAAAATTCTAAGTTAAATCTTTTAAATTTCATTCCTTTTCTATGATTAAAACTTGATAAGTATTTTGAAAGTTTAGCGTCACTAATTTCATCAACCATCTCACAACTTTCACAAATTGAAAACGCTGTAGCTTTTGAGATTTCACAATCTGAACTTCTGCATGCAACGAAAGCATTTTTGCTTTCTATTTTATGAATTTTACCCATTTCAATCAGCTTATCTAAAGCTCTATATATTTGTTGAGGCGCGTTAATTCCTTTTTTTTGTACATTAAAAAGTATTGAGTAAGCTTTTAAAGGACCCTTTGCTTTTTCAATAATATCTAAAACAATTTGTTGATTTCTAGAAAGTGTTTGTGCTTGTACCATTATATAATTTACCAATAAAACATTATTTTTTCAATTCGGAATATTTTTTAAACTTAATAAGTGAAAAACAAAAAAGTATTAAAGCTGCAGTTATTATTGATGGACCCGAAGCCGTATTAAATTCTAAAGACAAAAATAATCCGATTAAAATTGATAATAGCCCTCCAATTGTAGATAAAAAAACCATCTGGATGGGATTGTTTGATATGTTTCTTGCAAGAGCAGCAGGAATAATTAGCATTCCAGTTATTAAAAGTAGTCCGACTATTTTAATTGAAATAGCAATTATTGCTGCCATCAAAATTGTAAATATTGCATTATATCTATCAGGCTTCATCCCTTCTGCTTTAGCCAAATCATAATTTATTGTAGATGCGAACAAAGGTTTCCATATAAATTTTAATATGATTAAGATAAATATTCCACTACCCCAAATTAACAGCAAATCGTTTTGATTTACAGCTAATATATCACCAAACAACAATCCCATGACATCAAATCTAATAGTTGTTAAAAATCCAATAATTACAAGTCCTATCGCTAGTGATGAATGTGCTAACAAACCTAATAAAGCATCATTAGGAAGATTTGTTTTAGTTTGAAGTTGAAGAAGGAAAATTGCTAAAACTGCTGATATTAAAAAAACTGAAAATGCAATATTAAGTTCAAAAACTAAAGCCATAGTTACACCCAATAGAGCTGAATGTGCAAGTGTACCTGCAAAAAAAGACAATCTTCTCCATATTACAAAGCACCCCAGTGGACCTGTTATTAAAGCTATTCCAATTCCAGCAATTAGAGCTCTTATAAAAAAATCATCAAGCATATTATTTTCGATCTATTGTTCCATCTTGAGAGTGAGTGTGATCATGTTTGTGTTCGTATAAAGATAAGATATTTGAAGCTCTATCGCCGAACAATTCCTTATATTTGTTATCCTTAATTACTTTTTGAGGTGTGCCAGAACAACAGACATGTCCATTTAAACATATTACGAAATCAGTAGCAGACATAACTACATGTAGATCATGTGAAATTAAAAGTATTCCACATTTCATTTTTTCTGTAATTTTTTTGATTAATTCATATAAAGCAATTTCTCCTTTAAAATCAACGCCTTGCACTGGCTCATCAAGAACTAGTAATTCTGGTTGTTTAGAAATAGCCCTAGCTATCAAAACTCTTTGAAACTCTCCTCCAGATAAATTGCTTAAGCTTTTATCTTTTAAATGTTCAACACCTGTTAAATTTAAAGCGTTATTAATTTGGTCTTGAGTTAAATTTTCTGTTAAAGACATAAAATCAAGTACCCTTATTGGTAAGGTCCAATCTATTGAAATTTTTTGAGGAACATATCCAATTTTATCAGTGTATGTTTTAACTTTGCCATCTATGTTTTTATATATTCCTAAAGCAATTTTTGCAGTTGTTGATTTCCCAGATCCATTAGGGCCAATCAAAGTAACTATTTCACTTTGTTTAACTTCAAATGAAACTCCTTTTACCAAAGATTTGTCATTAATAGAAAGGCCGACATTTTCAACCTTTAGTAGAACTTTATTTTTATTTTCCATAATAAAAAATCCTTGACCTCAAATATGTTATATTATAACAAACGTTATACTATAACACTATGATAAACAAATTTATAAGGCTTACAATTACTTTATTTTTTGCATTAACTCTAAGTTTTTCTGCTAATGCAGATATAAAAGTTGTAACCTCTATTAAACCTATACATTCATTAGCTAGTTATTTGATGGATGGAGTGGGTAAACCAGATTTGATTGTAGATGGATATAATTCCCCACATGGATTTGCATTAAAACCATCACACGCTAAAATGTTGCAAAATGCTAACCTAGTATTTTGGGTCGGCGAAGACTTAGAAACTTTTTTAGAAAAACCATTAAAATCAATAGCAAAAAAAGCTGAAAAAATAGAATTAATGGAAATTAAGGGATTAAATAAGTTAGAATTTAGAGAAAGAAATATATTTGAAGGTCATGATGATCATGGGCATGGTCATAAAAAAGATAAACATGATGACCATAAAGAAGCTAAACATGATGATCATAAAGATCATGGTCATAAAGAGGATAAACATGATGATCATAAAGAACACGGTCATAAAGAAGCTAAACATGATGATCATCACGGACATGGTCATGGTGAACACGACCCACATATTTGGCTTGATCCAATGAATGCTAAAGTAATATTAAGTGAGATGGCAGAACATCTTATTGAAAACGATCAAGAAAACGCCTCTAAATATAAATCTAATTTAAAAAAAGCACATAAAGATTTAGACAAACTTACAAAAAAAATAAAATCAGAGTTGAATAAAGATTTTAAATCAATTGTTTTTCATGACGCCTACCAGTATTTCGAAAAAAGATTTGGTGTAAATGTCTTAGGAGCTTTTACTGTAAATACAGATGTATTGCCAGGTGCAGAACAATTATCTGAAATAAGAGAAATAATTGAGCACGAAAAGGTAAGCTGTGTGTTTTCTGAACCTCAATTCAATCCTGATATAATTAATGCAGTGGCAAAAGATACGGATATAAAAACTGGGGTTATAGATCCATTAGGAGCGACTCTTAATCCGGGAAAGAATTTATATTTCGATTTAATTAAGAATATGTCTTCTTCTTTTAAAGTCTGTTTATAAAAATTACTTCTCAATTACTAAAGTGTCTTTAGAACCACCGCCTTGGGAACTATTCACTATAGTGCTACCCTTTTTGAGCGCAACTCTAGTCAATCCACCTGTTGTAACCCAAGATTTTTTACCAGTTAATACAAATGGTCTTAAATCTAAATGTCTTGGCTCTATTCCTTCTTCAGAAATTGTTGGTGTTGTTGAAAGTATTTCTAATGGTTGAGCAATAAATGCCTCGGGCTTAGCTTTAATCTTATTAATCATTAGTTCTTGCTCATCTTTAGACGATTTGGGTCCAATTAATATCCCATTTCCTCCAGATCCATTAGTAGGTTTAACAACTAATTTTGAAATATTTTCAATAACATGATCTTTATGAATTTTTTTTCTACATAAAAAAGTTTTTACTTGTTTAAGTTTAGGCTCCTCATCTAAATAAAATTTAATCATCTTGTCTACATATGAGTAAATTGCTTTATCATCAGCGATACCAGTTCCAGGTGCGTTTATAATACCAACGTTTCCTTTTCTCCAACATTTAAATAAACCTGGTACACCTAGTAACGAATGTTTATAAAAAACTTTTGGATCTAAAAAGTTATCATCTATTCTTCTATAAATAC
>CACHFP010000007.1 GCA_902579115.1 uncultured Pelagibacteraceae bacterium
TAAACTTTCAATTTTGAAAATTTTAGCAAGTAATATTAAAAAAATACTTAAAATTATTACAAAGATAAATTTATACCTTCTTAATAAAGAAAGAGTTAAAAAAAAGATTATATAAATTGCTATTTCGATAGAGACGCTCCATATGGGCGCATTAAATGAGTGACCTTGTTCAAAACCCCATGAGGAGACAAAAAATAAATGTAAGAAAAAGTGATATAAATCATTAAACTCAACTATTTGAAAACTTTTAAAATGAAATAGACTGATATATTGCAGAACTGTAATTATAATTAATGTAGCAAAATGAAGTGGGTAAAGTCTTGCAAATCTATTAAGAAAAAACTCTCGGCTTGTTATTAATTTTTCTTTACTTAAGTAAACATGAGCAAAAACAAACCCAGATATAGCATAAAAAACATGCACACCGTAAATTCCATATTGGTAAAAAACATTTAAGAAATCTGAAAAAGGCAAATAAACAAAGGTTTCTTTATAATCTATAGATGAAGTTGAATTAAACGGACTGAAGAAATGTCTATAATGGTAAAATAGAACTGATAGTGATGTAAAAAATCTTAAAATTTCAATCCCAAAATATTTTTTCATAATCTCAATTTAGTTTTTCTTCAAGCGAAATCAATGGGATACTAATTAATCCTTGTTGATCATTTGAATATGTTGATGCCTCTACTGAAATATCTCTAAAATTAAGTTTTAATTTTTTCGCAAGATTTGAGTACATGAAACCTGCATTAATTGTTTTCAACTCAAGAATTAAAGTTTGTGGTTTACAAAAAGTCAAATTGGCAAATCCCGCACCATGTAAACCTACAATTTCAGAGGCATTATTAAATAAGTTTACTTGGTCTTCAAAAGGAAGATCGCTTAAAGTAATTATTGAATATCCTTTTTTTATAAGAAATTTTTTCAGGTCTTCTTCATTTATTATTTTTCTAAACTTGCTATGATTAGATTTAGCATCTCTTCGATCTATATAAAATTTTCTTGGAAACTGTTTTGATGTTTTTTTTAAAAATTTAGCCCTGAGAAAATGTATAATCCACTCTGGAATATTTTGAATTTCATTTGAAGGATCATTATTTATCACATAAGGGTGATCGACCGCAAAAGCTATATCTGACTGGATATGTCTAAATTTTTTACTTGAAATTCTTTTTTCTTTCGGAATTTTAAGAAAATCTAAGGTTTGGATTTGAAATTTTTCTTTTAAATCTGGAAATAAAAAATAGTCTATCTCATTTATATCTATTTTATCCTCTAAAATCTTAAGTCTGGGAAGGACATCATATAACCAATGCCAATAGTTTGAATTACCTGCCCCACCAGTTAAAAGGGAAAAAACAGAACCTTTAAGTTCTTTTCTAAATCTAGGTGTCCCTTTAGTGAGAACAATATTATTTGAGATATTTGAATTTTTTACATTTCTTAACTGAAAAGAAGGCCCCTCAATTAATTTATTTTCAGTTATGAATGCAGTATCATTTATTGTATCTGTGTAAATTCTTCCTTTTTTTATTTTGAATATTTTATATGAAGAACTTTCGTCAAAAGTAGTTTTAATTACATCTATAAGCTCATGATTTGCAGAATTGATAATCCCTTTGATTCTTCCGAAAAGAAAAGAAAAAATACTATACCCGATATATTTTGTTATAGATTGTAATTTCTTTTTTATAGAATTAGTCAAAATAATATTATAGTTATAATCTAAATTTAATAATTTTATAAAGCAAAATAATGAAAAAAAAAGCTCTCATAACAGGTATTACTGGTCAAGATGGATCTTATCTAGCTGAATTTTTGCTGAAAAAAGGTTACTCGGTTCATGGTATGGTGAGAAGAGTTGCTGCGGAAGATGAGTCTCATCGATTTTGGAGATTAAGACATATAAAAAAAAATATAAATATTCATGCTGGATCTTTAGAAAGTTATGCAAGTGTAATTAATATTGTTACAAAAATAAAACCTCAAGAAATTTATCACTTGGGCGCTCAAAGCTATATTGATTATGCTTTTAAAGATGAATTTTCCACAATTAATACAAATATTAACGGCACACATTTTTTACTATCTGCAATTAAAGAATTCTCTCCAAAAACAAAATTTTATTTTGCTGGATCGTCTGAAATGTTTGGAAAAGTTAGAGAAGTGCCACAAAATGAGAAAACCCCTTTCTATCCTAGATCTGTTTACGGTATATCAAAAGTAGCAGGGTTTGATTTAACAAGAAATTATCGAGAGGCATATAAATTATTTTGTTGTAGTGGAATACTATTTAATCACGAATCTCCAAGACGTGGATTCGAGTTCGTTACTAGGAAAATTACTCATGCAGTTGCAAGAATAAAATTTGGACTTCAAAAAGATTTAGAGCTTGGAAACATTGATGCAAAAAGAGATTGGGGGCATGCAAAAGATTACGTTGAAGCAATGTGGTTAATGCTCAATAGAAAAAAACCTGAAGATTACGTTATCAGTACGGGTAAACATTATACCGTAAGAGATTTTGCTAAACTTGCATTTAAATTAGTAGACTTAGACTACAAAAAATTTGTTAAAGTAGAAAAGAAATTATATCGCCCTTCTGAAGTTGAAAGTCTGCTAGGAAACTGTAATAAAGCTAAAAGAGAGTTAAAATGGAAGCCAAAATATGATTTTAAAAAGCTTGTAGAGGATATGGTGAAAGCTGATTTAGAATTCGTGGAAAAAGAGGGCTATTAATAATTTTAATTGTGAAGAGTCTTTTTAAAAAATTTTTTAAAGATAAAAATCAAATAAACGAAAAAAGATACCAGGAATATATACTCCCTAAAATCAAGGAATTTAAAAAAAAGATAGATTCTAAATCTGAGATTTCTTTTTTACATTATGGACATCTTGGAGACATCATAAATAGCCTCCCCGTTGTTCAGGAACTTTCTAAAACAAAAAAATGTAATTTATTTATTGAAAAAAATAAGAAAATTCCTGGTCATGTTGTATCGAAAGATCATCCATCGGGGGGAGTATTTTTAGAGGAAAAAAGTATCGATAAGTTAATTCCTCTTTTAAAATACCAAAAATTTTTAAACAATGTTGAAGTTTACAATGATCAAAAAATCGATATTGATTTGAATTTTTTTAGAGAGTTACCAATTAATTTTAACATCGACTCAGTGAGATGGTATTCACATTTAACTGGTTGTTTTCCAAATCTCACAAACAACTATTTGGAAGTTCATAAGAATAGTAAATTTCAAAACTATGTTGTAATTATGAGAAGTCTTAGACGCCAAAATAAACAATTAGACTTCTCTTTTTTATCAAATTATAAAAACTTAGTTTTTGTTGGTTTAAAAGATGAATTTGATGATTTGAAAGGTCAAATAAATAATCTCGAATTTTATGACTGTGAAGATTTTCTTGAACTAGCATCTATAATCAGAAGTTCGAAACTTTTTATTGGAAATTTATCATTTGGATACGCATTGGCTGAGGCTCTTAAAGTACCAAGATTGTTAGAATCAGCACCAAATTTTCCTCTTGTATATCCAAATGGTAATTATGGATATGATTTCTATTTTCAAGTCCACTTTGAAGAGTTAGTTGAAAAATTGTATAAACTTAAATAATTTTTAACTTTGGCAACGGAAATATAAATTTAGTTCCTTTGTTTCTCATTAATTGTTCCCGAATTAGAATTTCTTTTTTAAAATGCCAAGGTAAAACAAGATAATAGTTTGGTTTCTGAAATCTAGAAATTGCTTCTGAGATAATTTTAATATTAGTTCCAGGCGTGTATAGATTGTACTTGTTTTTATTTCTTTCAGCTACGCATTCAATGAGTTTATTATTAATACCGTAATATTGAAGCAAAACATTGCCTTTTGTGGATGCGCCATAACCATGTACCTTTTTTCCCGCTTTTCTTATTTTTTTCAAGAAGGAAACAAGATTTATCTTTGATTTATTTATGTCCTTTAGAAATTTTTTGTACGTTTTTTCCTCATTCAATTTTAACTTTCTCTCAGTTTTTAATATTTTATTTATGTTTCTTTGATTATCTAAAAATTTTGAATTTTCATGACAAATAAAAAATTGTTTACTTGCACCATTAATTTCATTTTTTTTAATTTCAAATACTCTTAAATTATTTTTTTTACATAAATTAATTATTACTTTAGTGCTATAATACTCTAAATGTTCATGGCAGATTGTATCAAACATTTTGTATTCAATTATCGAAGCTAAATCTGCAAATTCTAATAAAAGAATTCCATCATTAGACAATATTTTTTTTACATCATTTATAAATTTATTTGGATCAGTCAAATCATAAAATACGGATAGTGCAGTTATTATTTTAAATTTTTTTTTGATTTTAGTTTGTATTTTTTTAGCCGAAAAAAAATCTGAAATTTTATAATTTATTTCTTTATAATTATTTTTATATTTATCGAGTATTGGGTCAATACCAAATGTAATAATATTTTTTTTATAGCATTTTAGTAAAGAACCATCGTTGCTAGCAATGTCTAAAACATAATCATTTTTTTTTAATCGAGCTTTTTTGGATAAAATATTTACTACTTTTTTGACGTGGCTGAGCATTGTTGAATTTATACCAGTCCTGTATCCATAATCAGGTCCGTATAAATATTTTAAATTAAAGTTGTGTCCAAGTTGTACTAATTCACAGTTTTTACAAATTACTAAATCAATAAGCTCCTTTTTTATTTTTTGGTTTAAAGACGGAAATTTTCCTGTGAAGCATTGTTTACCTAACGAAAATAATTTTTTAATAGTTTTTTTTTTACAAATTCTACATCTTAAAATTCTCATTAATATCTTATATCAATGGATTTGTTAGTAATAAATTAAAAATAACTACCTAAAGTTTATAGTTTTGAGAAATTTGTTGGAATAATAATTAAATTGTTAAGATGATGCCAAAAACTGTTACTGCTGAAACCGCTGCAACTCCAAGAGCTATGTTTCTTTTTTTTTCGTTTTTCTTTTCTTCGTTAATTCTAGACAGTAGATCTGTTAATTTTACTTTGCTTTGAGGTTTTAATTGCTCTATGTCTGAATAATTTTCAAATTTATACTGTGAACTCATATGTTAATTAAATCACAAAAAAAAATAGTTTAAATAGTATATTTGATCAAAATGGTCTAGCTAAAGTGATTCGACCCAAAATGAGTAACTCTTATTAACTTATGAATTAATGTGGTTTGAAATACCTAGACGCATTTTTTCAATAATCTCATCTATATCTTTCTTATCGCAAACAAATGGAGGTGCAATAATTAAAGCATCTCCAGTTGGTTTAATATTAACTCCAGCATCATAACATTTTTTATAAACGTTAAAGCCAGCTTTTCCTGGTTTATCACGCATAGAAATATCTACACCGCCTAATAAGCCGTAATTTCTTATGCTGTCAACACAGCTGAGATCTTTTAAAGAATGTAAGCCCTCCTCAAAATATTTTGATAAATTTTTAACTCTATTAAAGATATCTTCTTTCTCAAATATTTTTTGTACTGCGATTGCGGCTGATACAGCTACAGGTATACCAGAATAAGTATAACCATGAAATAATTCAACAGCTCCATCCGGTGAAGCATCCATAACTGACTGATAAATATTTTCTCTAACTGCTACTACCCCCATAGGTACAATCCCATTTGTTGTAGCCTTAGCCATTGTTATAATATCAGGTGTTACACCAAATTCTTGAGCTGCAAAAGCTGACCCTGTTCTTCCCCAACCAGTGACAACCTCATCAAAAATTAAAAGTATACCGTGCTTATCACAAATTTTTCTTAACTTTTGTAAATAATCTTTAGGAGGAATTAAAGTACCAGTAGATCCTGCAATTGGTTCAACAATACATGCTGCTATATTTTCTCCACCTAATTTTTTTGCAATTACTTCTAAATCATTTGCTAGTTCAGATCCTGTATCTGGCTGACCTTTTATGAATTTATGATCAGGTAAAAAAGTATGTCTCATGTGTTCTACACCTGGCATTAAAATATTTTTAAATTCTTTTGAATTGTTTGGAATACCGCCAACTGTTAAAGCTCCAATATTCATACCATGATAACCTCTTTCTCTTCCTACAAACTTAAATCTATTATTTTGTCCTATGGATCTAAAATATGCTACTGCAATTTTAATTGCTGTCTCTACAGCAGTAGATCCACAAATTGTATAAAAAATTCTATTTAAATCCTCCGGAGTTTTTTGAGCTATCATCGTTGCTAATTCGAATGAGCCTCCATAACCTTGTTGAAAGGGCATAGTGTAATCTAAGTTTTCTAGTTGATTTTTAATTGCTTCAATGATTTCTTTTCGTCCATGACCTAGAGGATTACAATACAACCCAGAACTTCCATCAATCAAAGTATTTCCATCATGAGTTTTTAGGTAAATGCCTTCAGCCTTTACAATAATACGAGGATTTTTCTTAAAATCTTTATTGGATGAAAATGGCATCCAATGTTCATTTAAAGAATTAGGTATTTTATTCTGAAATGATGTGCTCACAATTAAATTATAGCAAAGTAATTTTTTGAAAGCCATCTAAATATTATGAGAAAATTAAAATAATTGAGGAGACAGCATCGTTGAAAATGTCGCAAAAAAATATTTCTAATATGAAGTAATATCATTAGAAATTTTATTATTTTAAAAAAGGATTAATTGTTGATATCATAATTAGAAAAGTATTAAACAAAACTATTCCTTAAATACGAGTGGGTTAATCCATTGAAAAATTTATGATTGGAATACTTGGTGGAATGGGCACACAAGCAGGTTTAGACTTTTGTTCAAAGCTTGCTAAATTAAATAGAGGAAAAGCAGACCAAAAGTATCCCTTGTTTGTTTTATACAATAAAGCAAACATTCCTGACAGAAAACAAAATCTTAGAAAATACAATAAGGTTTTGAAAAGCCTAATACACGGATGTAAATTTTTACAAAAAAATAATTGTAAGTTTGTTTCAATTCCATGTAACACTGCCCATTACTGGTATAAAGATCTAAAAAAAAAAATAAAGATCCCTATCTTAAATATGCCTGAGATTGTATATTTGAACGCAAAAAAAAATTGTAAAAAAAATTCTAAAATTGGCCTTTTAGCTACAGACACGACCATTAAAACAGGAATTTACAATTACTACTTCGACAAAAATTATCATTTAGTAATACCCAGTAAAAAACTTCAAATAAAAAGTGTAAATAAATCAATCAGACTAGTTAAAATGGGTAAAACTAAAGAGGCTGAGAGAGCTATTAAACCTGCAGTTAACTATTTAATAAAAATGGACTGTAAAAAAATCATTTTGGGCTGTACTGAGTTGCCAATAGCGATTTTTGCATATAAATCTTTCAAGAAAGCTAAGTTATCAAAAACATTCATGGACCCAAATTTAATTTTAGCTGAAGCTTCAATGCGGAAATATAAATGAAAAAACTTCAAAACTGGGATAATAAAACCTGGTTATCATCTAAATCGTATATCTCTCATTTTAACAAATTTCTTGAAACAAAAATAAATTTTAACAAAGATTTAAAAATATTAGATATTGGATGCGGAAGAGCAAATATTATTTCTGCCCTTCAAAAGAAATATAAATTTAAAAACAAACCCATAGGAATTGATGTTGTTGCTAACAAGGATGTTAAAAAGAATATTGTATTTAAGCGAGTGGATGCCCTAAAATATTTAAATAAAAATGAAAAATATGATCTAATCTTAATCAAACAAACCATTCATTTTTTTTCAAAAACAAATTTAAATCGCCTCCTTAATCTTGCTCAAGAAAGTTTAAACCCCAAAGGCAAAATATTAATATTTTCATTAAAAACAAAAAATAATAAGATACCTTGTTTTAAGAAAATGAGAAAAAATTTAGAAAAAAGTTTAAAAAGGGACGAAGTTTTATTTGATGTAGTCAAAAAAAACTTAAAAGAAATAAGCTACACAAACTTTAACTTTAAAGTTGATCTCTCTAAACACAAATACGTAAGAATGATTAGGAAGAGATATATTTCATGCTTATTAAATATGAATAATAAAGAAATTAAATTTGGTATCAGTGAAATTAAATCTAAGTATAAAAATCAAATAAAATTCACTGATACCTTAAAATGTATTAGCTACAGGAAATAATTATTTTCCTGGTTCTTTGTATGATGAAGCCATTTTCTGAGCTGTTTTAGCTATCTCATTAAGATCTACATCTTCTAAAATTGTAAAATCTGAAACAGCACCACTAGAAACAGCAACCATTGCAGCTGCAGCAGCTTGTTCGAAAGTTCCTTCAATCACTGCCATAAAGTCGTATTTTCCTCTTAGGCCTGAGTATTGAGTTACTTTAGCTCCTACAGAAGCAGCAAGTGCAGATGTAGCAGCTTTTCTGTCAGTAGAAGGATTGCTTACAAATCCCCCCAAACCTTTAGCTGTGTAACATCCTAATGTATAAAATTTTGCCATTGTTACCCCTTTCCTATTTCTCGATTACAACTGTACCAGAATAAGGATCAGTTACTCCTAAATCTGATGACAGTTCTTCCAAAGTGTGCCGAAGTGAGTCCAAAAATTCAATCATTTTTGGTCTTGCTTTAGCAATATCATCTTCAGAATTCCATTCTCCTATCATAAAAAATTCGTTAGGCTTAGTCTCAACATACTTTGCTGAAATCTGCCCATCGAACTTTGGCATCTCATCTATTTTTTTTAAATATTCTTCTCTGTTAGATGATTTCACTTTGCATCTAACAATATTCATAAACTTTGCCATACACCTCCTTAAACGTAAATTTTATCAGCTAAACCGTAACAAAGAATAGCGCTGATGATAACAAGAACAATTGGAGCATATATTCCATCGTTTCTAGTTTTTTTAGTCAGACCTGTTTTATCAATTTTCAATGTATAAAAATTTGTAAATAAAATTGAAACATTCATTATAAAAACTAAGTTAAAAAAGGCCCAAGTAGCCTCTACACCGCCTGATCTTATAAAAGCAATATATATTGCCATTAGAACGGTAGCAATCATGAATGAACCTGCAAATCTTGTAATTAAAGTTGCAGTTTTATCTACCCCTCTACCCTTTAGAAATTTTTTAGTATCAAAGACTAATTGGTAAGCGTAGCTACCAACTATAATAAAATGTGCTAAGTAAATTATTAAATAAAATGCGTTTCCAAATTTATCGATCATAAGTATCCTATGCGTTATAGTCCATGACTTGATCTGTGCACTCAACAAACTTATGAGGAGTGAAAAAATCGTTCATTTGACCTAGTTGATTAATAATTGCTTGCTCATCTTTTCCCTTCCACCAGCAAAACATTTCCATTGTATCGCCCGGTGTATTCCAAGTCATTTGACAAGCAGCATTGTCACTTTTCATACTTTTAACAATATCTTCCATTTTCATAGAAGCTACTGTTTCTGTAAATTTAGCTTTCATTTCAGCAGACTTAAAAGTATGTGTTACCATATAGTTTTTCATTTTTTTCTCCTTTATAGATTTACTTTTGATAGTTCATATAATTGAGCGCTTTCTACACACTCAGCATAAATTGCTTTCGCTGTAGGATTATTCCCTGTTACAAACTCTTTCATCCCAGCTTCGTTGTGAACATTAACTTTAAATAACATTCCACTTTTATCTGGGATCACTCCACCAATAGTTTTTTCCGGATATGCGACACTTTTTCTAACACCCATACCTTCATCTGATTGCATCCAACCCATGAAGGTTTCTAATTTGCCTTCTTTAAATTTAAGATATACTAACATTTCTTTTTCCATTTCTTCCCCTTTTTATTTAAACTCCTTTTATTATAATTCCATTGGCTACTGAGTTTGCTAATCGAATAGGTTTTACTGGTTTGTATTCCTCAGAGTCATACCACTCTAAAGCTTTTTCATATGTTGGAAATTTAATTACTACCGTTCTAGGATATTTCCATTCCCCATCAATGACTGTGTACTCCCCAGCTCGAACAAGATATTCCCCTCCAAATTTTTGAACCGTAGGAAGTACCTTGCCTATATATTCTTTATAAGCTTCAGGATTTTTTACATTTATGTTAGCTATAACGTATCCGCTCATATTAACCCGCGTAAATAGTTCTGGATAGTTTCTCAATTTTTTCTTCTGAACCTTTAATTTGCTTATGAATAAATTTATTACATTCACCATTTTTAGCTTTGTCAAAAGGCTTGCCGTAAACTTTGTCTACGTAAATATTCATACCTTTATTCATTTCATCGTCTTTTACGCCTTCAGATGCAAGATACTCCCTTATTACTTTTACTGAAGCTAAAGCTAATTCCATATTTTTAACTTCAATAGTTTCTGCGGGTAAAACAGCTGTAGCACTATAGTGTCCTAGGCACTCTATTGTTTTTTCTTTTTGAGCTTTTGTTATATGTCCCGCAGCTATCGCTGAGCCCATAAATAATAGAGTTGTAATTAAAATAAATTTAAATTTCATAAGTAAATTCTAATTAAATTTAGAATAGTTTAACTATGTTAAAATTTAATTACAGGTATGCAAATTGTCTACAACTTGAAGATGATTTATTTCCAATTAGGCTTTGTTTTATTAAGAAAACTTTTTATTCCAATTTTTTTATTTTCACTATCAAGCAATTTATAAAACTCTTGTCTCTCTTTTAATAAAGATTTTTTTAAATTATCTTCTGAATTGACTAAATATTTAATAACTTGAAGTGATTTTTTTGGCTTCGAAGAGATTGTATTTAAAAAGTTTAAAGTAAATTCTTTAAAATTTTCTTTAGGAATAATTTGTGAAACAATCCCATACTTCATTGCAGTTTCAGCATCAATAATTTCTCCTGACATTGCTAAAAATTTTACATTTTGATTTGAAGTAAATTTTTTTGTTTTTTGTGTACCACCAATACCTGGAATTAATCCTAAATTGATTTCAGGCAAACCAAATTTCGCTTCGGAGCTTGCAATGATTAAATCACTTGAGAGAGCAAGCTCAAAACCACCTCCTAATGCATATCCCTCTACGAATGAGATAATTGGAATATCGATTTTTTGTAAATCATCAACTTTAGAAAAAAGTTTTTGTTTTTTTGCTTTTTTTGAGTCAAGTTTTTCAAGTTCTTTGATATCGGCTCCAGGCGAAAAAAACTTTGGACCTCCAATTAAACCAATGCATTTAATCTCTTTTGATTTATTCAAATTTTTGGTTGCATCACCAATTTCATTAAGCGTTTTTTGATCTAAACTATTATTTTTGTTGTTAGCAATTTCGATAATTGCGTAATTTTCTCGCTTTTCTACTTTAATATTTTTATAGTTCATCAATTAATAAGATATAAATTTCATTATGACAGAGCAACTAATTATATTGATAGAAATCATCCTTATTGACTTGGTCTTAGCAGGAGATAACGCAATTATTATTGGTATGGTTGCTTCAAAATTCGAAGATTCAAATAGAAAGAAAATAATTTTCTGGGGCATTGGTGGGGCCGTTGTTTTGAGAATTCTTTTTACTTTTATTACAGCTTATTTATTGCAAATCTCAGGGTTAAGATTAATTGGTGGAATTTTATTACTTTATATCTGCTACAAACTTTACAGAGATGTAATTAAGAATAAAATCGAAGAAAAAAATATCGAAGTTGACAACTCAAATCTTAAAAAAGCAATTTTTACAGTAATTCTTGCAGATGTAACAATGAGTTTAGACAACGTTTTAGGTGTAGCTGGTGCAGCTGGAGATCATTATACTCTTCTTGCTTTTGGCTTAGGTCTATCAATATTATTAATGGCTTTCGCAGCAAACTACACAGCAAAACTAATTAAAAAATATTCTTGGATAAGTTGGGTTGGATTAATTGCAATACTAGTTGTAGCTATTCAATTAATATATGAGGATTTAAAAGTATTGATATGATCAAATTAATAATATTTTTTTTATTAATATTTAATTTTTCTCATGCAGCTGAATTCATGGGAGATTTTAAACAAGGTTCCTTTATTTTGGGAAAAACAGATCCAAATTCTCAAGTCTTCATTGATAATAGAAAAATAAGAGTTTCAAATGATGGCTTTTTTGCTTTTGGGTTAGATAGAGATCGAAAAAATAACGTATTAATTAAAATAAAAAATAAAAAAGAAACTAAAATAATTGAAAAAAAAGTTTTAAAAAGAGAATATAAAATTCAAAGAATTGATGGCCTACCTCCAAAACAGGTTACACCTCCTCCTGAAGTTTACGAACGTATAAAAAAAGATAATAGATTGATTGGCGAAGCGAGATCTATAGATACGCAGTATGATTATTTTAAAGATAAATTTATTTATCCATTAGAAAAATACATAATTACGGGTGTTTATGGTAGTCAAAGAATTTTAAATGGAAAACCTAGAAGACCTCACTACGGAATAGATTTTCACGCACCAGAAGGAACACCTGTTAAGGCAATGATGAATGGTGAGGTAACATTGGCTGAAAAAGATATGTATTTTACTGGTGGCACAATTATTTTTGATCACGGCCATGGTATTAGTACATTATTTATGCATATGAAAGACATAAATGTTAAAGTTGGTCAAAAAGTTAAGCAAGGTGAAATTGTTGGAACTTTAGGACAGAGTGGTAGAGCAACAGGTCCACATTTAGATATAAGATTAAATTGGTATGATGTAAAATTAGATCCAAAATCAATTTTAGAGTAATTAATGATGAAAAAGAAAGATCAAGAGTACTTTAAATATGGAATAATTGAAAATGCAAAGTTTTGGAAAAGATTAGGGGGAAAACCTTATTTCGCAAATAGAAAAATATTAGATTTCGGTTGTGGTCATGGATCCCTTTGTATTGATATAGCTAATAGTGGAGCAGAGTCAATAACAGGAATAGATATTGGAGAAGCGATAGACTTTGCAAAAGAAAATTTAATAAATAACTTTGATCGACTTAAAGATAAAGTAGTTTTTAAAAAAAAAGATTTACTAAAAGATTATTTTGAGGAAGATTTTGATATAATTGTTTCAAAAGATACATTTGAACATACAATAAATTTAGATAAAATTTTAGAAAAATTTCATAAACTATTAAAGATTAATGGTAGGGTATATTTGGGTTTCGGGCCTCTCTATAACGCTTATAACGGTGATCATGGACGCACTCAATTATATTTTCCCTGGTTACATGCATTTTTACCTGAGAAAATGATTGTAGATAGATACAATAAAAAAAATAATAAACAGATTAAAAAAATAGAGGATCTAGGATTAAGTAAATATTCCTTCAATCAATACAAAAAATTTTTCAATGACTCAAAATTTGAAATTGAGTACTTTGTCACAAATAAATCAGATCATCCGGTATCATTAATATTCAATCTATTAAGTAGAATTAAATTTTTGGAAGAGTATTTCACTTATAATATTTATTGTATTTTAAAAAAAATTTAATTTAATTAATCTAGTTCAAATTTATTTTTATAATCTTTAATTAGAGATTGATCCTGATCTTTTTTAAAAAGTATAAAGTCCTCTATGACTAATACGTCTAAATTAGTACCCATAAAACAATTAAAAGCATCTTCTACAGTGCAAACTATGGGTTCACCGCGAACATTAAATGAGGTATTAACTAAAACAGGACAATTTGTAATTTTTTTAAATTCTTTTAGTAAATTATAATATTTTGGATTAGTCTCTTTATGAACAGTTTGTATCCTGGCTGAATAGTCAACGTGTGTGATAGCTGGAATAGTTGATCTTTTAATATTTAATTTTTCAATCCCAAATAATTTGTTATCTTTATCAGACATTGAAATTTGTTTATCCTTTTTTACCTCTGAAACTAAAAGCATGTAGGGACTATCATAATCTAATTCAAACCATTCATTAATATCTTCTCTTAAAACTGATGGTGCAAAAGGTCTAAAGCTCTCTCTAAATTTAATTTTTAAGTTTAGTTCTTTTTGCATTTTTTCTGATCTTGGATCAGCTAATATAGACCTTCCACCTAAGGCCCTTGGGCCAAACTCCATTCTTCCTTGAAACCAACCGACAGTTTTACTGTTTGATAGCTCCTTAGCCACAATTGACGAAATTTCATTAGAAGATTTTTTGTTATAATTTCCATTAAGTTTTTTAAGTTTTTTTTCGATTATTTTTTCATTGAATTTAGGTCCTAAGTACGCTCCATTCATTTGATCTTTATAATCTTTTCTAGGTTTTTTTAATTCATGATACCAGTAAGCTAAAGCAGCACCTAGTGATCCGCCAGCATCACCAGCTGCTGGTTGAATCCATATATCTTTAAATATTTTTTCTTTTAATATTTTTCCGTTAGCAACACAGTTTAAAGCAACACCGCCTGCTAAACAAAGATTATTAATCTTATACTCATTTGCTATGTTTCTAGTTAATCTTAAAACAACTTCTTCTGTAACTGCTTGTATCGAAGATGCTATATCCATATGAAAATCCTCTAATGAGTTCTTATTTGGGTCTCTAACAGGATGACCAAACAAATCTGAAAATTTTTTATTTGTCATTGTTAATCCAGTTGCATAATTAAAATATTTCATATTCAATTTAAATGAACCATCTTCCTTCAAATCCATAAGTTCTTTTATAATTAAGTCCTTGTATTTTGGTTTACCATAAGGTGCTAAACCCATAACTTTGTATTCACCGCTATTAACTTTAAAACCAGTATAGTAGGTGAATGCAGAATAGAGTAACCCTAAAGAATGAGGGAAGTGTATCTCCTTTAACATTTCAAGTTTATTTTCTCTTCCAACAGCTACGGTTGTTGTGGCCCATTCTCCAACCCCGTCCAATGTTAAAACTACCGCCTCTTTAAACGGTGAAGGGTAAAAAGCACTAGCTGCGTGACTATAATGGTGTTCAGAGAATTTTATTTTTTTTATATCTTTAAATTCTTCATCGTGATGTTTTAATTTATCGAATAAAAATTTTTTTTGAAATAATTTTTCTCTTAACCATAATGGCATCGAAAGACTAAATGATTTAAAACCTTTTGGAGCAAAAGCCATGTATGTTTCTAATAATCTTTCAAATTTTAAAAAGGGTTTTTCAAAAAAAACAATGTGATCTATTTCACTTAACTTAATATTTCCCTCTTCGAGAACATATTTAACAGCATTAAAGGGGTATCTTGCATCATGTTTTGTTCTTGAAAAACGTTCTTCCTGAGCCGCAGAAATTATTTTACCATCTTTGACTAGTGCTGCTGCACTATCATGATAAAATGCTGATATGCCTAAAATAGATGTCACTTAAAAAATTGTATATATAAATGGAGCTACTGCCGATCCCTGGCTTAATACTATTAAAACTCCAAATAAAGCTAAAACAATGATAATAGGTAATAACCAATATTTTTTTCTTTCATTTAAAAATTCCCAGAATTCTTTTAAAAAATCAATCATTAAAATTGTTTATCCATTGTTCCTAGATGCTTTTTTCTCTTAATCCAATAACTTTTTACATCATTGCTAAATTTCATTCCTATCAAATCTTTACCAAATAATCTCACAAATAAACTTATTGGAGTAAGTATTAAAAAATAAACCATTGCCATAACGATTGGTGCAATTATTTTCCCTAAAATTTCACCAAATTTTATCCATCCCTTATTTAGTGGAGAAAGTATTTTGGAATTTATTAAACCTAAAATCAAAAAAATTAAAGAGAGTAAAATTAAATAATAGTTGGGAGCACCATCGTTCAACATAGGCCAAAATGCAATGGCCAAGAAAACGACAAAAAACAACACTCCGAAACTTCTGTTTGATGATTTATTGTGCATAATTTATTAATTAATTATATAACTCTATGCTTCATACCATTTTAATTAGTTTTATGTAAAGCATAATCAGAATATTATTATCTATGGAATTTTTTGAAACTATAAATTTAACAATAGGAAACTTTTTATTTTTTTCTGCAGTAATTCTAATTGCTTCATTTGTTAGGGGTTTTAGTGGATTTGGTTTTTCTGCATCCAGCATCTCTTTGTTATCTTTTATTCTTCCTCCAGTCGAAATTGTTCCTATTATTCTTTTGTTAGAAGTAATAGCAAGTTTTTTTATGATACCAAGCATATGGAATAAGATTAATTGGAAATTTGTTATATATTTGCTCCTTGGAGTAACTTTAGGAACACCAGTAGGAGTAAAATTACTTTCTATCTTAGAGCCTAAATTAATGCACATGGTAATTTCTATAACAGTAATATTTTTTGCCATTCTGCTACTCAAAGGGTACAAAAATAAAAAACTTAATCACAACTTATCTAAATTTTTTGTAGGAGCAGTTGCAGGTGCAACAAATGGTTTCGGAACTTTAGCTGGTTTACCAATAGCTTTATATTTTTTAGTAATCACAGTAGAACCGGCAGTTATTAGGGCATCAATTGCTGCTTTATTTTTTTTCACAGACTCATACGCATTAACTTTAACTTACTTCAGCGGTCTCCTCGAATTATCATTTCTATTTAGGACTTTGCCTATGATTTTAATAGTTCCAATAGGTGTTTTTATGGGTACAAGACTTTTTAAAGGTAGTACTAAAGAAAGTTATAAGAAATACGTTTTATATTTTTTAATTGTCATATCTATTTTCGGATTAATAAAGTCTGTTATTTAAATTTTTTTAATTAAGATTTTATTTTTATATTTGCTTAATAATTGTCTAAGACCAGCGCTAATTACTCCTAAAACAATAGCTAAGATTATCGCAAAAGAACCATACAAAAGTGGACTTTTCTCAGATAGTTTAATTATATATTTTGAAAAACTATTTAAATTATCAAAATCAATAGTTTCTTGAATATTATTTGATCTCACACTCTCAAAGAAAAAAGTATCATAAGCAATGGCTATAGCCACACAACACAAAAGCATAGCAAATAAAGTTTTTAAATGTGAACTGTCTAAATACTGACCAACTTTTTGTCCAACTTGCACTCCAATTATTGAGCCAATAATTAAATTAATAGCTAAAACTAAATCGATAGAACTATAGTTAAATGCGTGAAGCACAGTGACTATTGCGCTTATAAAAACTGTCACAAATAAAGAGGTGCCTGGGATTAATTTCACTGGCATACCAATCAAATAAATCATTGCCGGTACCATTAAAAAAGAACCACCAACTCCAATGAGCGCAGCTACAAAACCTGTAAAAACACCAAGAATAATTGGAGTAAATATACTCTCGTATAATCTGGATTTTGGGAATCGAACTTTAAAGGGTAAGCCATGTATCCAATAGTGGCTATGAAGTTTTTGTTTTAAATTTATTTTTTTTCTCTCTCTATCTATTTCTGCAACACCTTGAATTAACATTAATGTTCCAATTATTGCTAACAGATACATATACGATAAAGAAATTATTAAACTCAATTTACCAATTTTATTGAAAAAATTGAAAGCGGTCATACCTAATATGGTACCTACAACCCCGCCAACAATAATCATTAAACCCATTTTGTAATCTAAAGTATTTTTGAACCAATGTGTTAATGAGCCTGATACAGAAGTAGATAAAATATTTGTAATTTCATTAGGCACGGCATAAACAGGTGGGATGCCTAAAAAAATTAAAAAAGGTGTCATTAAAAATCCCCCTCCAACTCCAAAAAGGCCAGATAAAACACCCACACCGAAACTTAAAAATAATATAAAGATTATATCTATTTTAACTTGAACAATTGGTAGAAAAATTTCCATACCTAAAACATAGGTATTCCCCTAGAAGATGTTTGTCAAACTAGAAAGAAACTATTTGATTTTTTTTTAGAGTAAATAGCAATAAGTATAATAAAAATAAAAAATTTATCTTAATTTATCTGATATAATATCTGAAATTTTCGCATAACCTTTAGCATTGAAATGTCCAACATAACCTAATGGATAATATTGTTTTATATCTTCAGTTTTATCGAAGAATTCCGTCAAATCAATTATCTCAATATTCTCTTTTTTTAAATCTTTAATAATTTTATCTTTTAAATTTATTAAAGCGTCCACATTTGTGTATTTTGTAAAATATCTTGACCAAGATGGTACATATACAAAATAATATTTTGCTTTTAGGTCTTTTGCGTGAAAATCCATTTTTTTAATTACTGAATAAAAAAGCTCAAAATCATAATTCTCTTCCTGTTGTTTTAAAATTGAATATCTCAAAATATTTTTTAGATTGTTAAGTTCAGCTATATCTTTCAAATGTGCTTTAATATTTTCTTTTATGTCATCTTTGATTTTATCATTTTGAAATTCTTTAATGCCTACTAATTTTTGTTCACTCTCTATTTTAGCTTTCTCTAAAAATGATTTTATCTCTTCATATTTATCTATGTAATTAACTGAGTGATCTGTATCTAAATATTTCAAAAGATTTTTTTCATTTTTTTCAAACTTTAAATCTTCCAAATCGTTGCCCTCAAAATATAAATAGATTATATTTTTTGGTTTTAAATGTTTTCCAAATTCTTTTAATATTGCTAGAGAAATAAGTGGGCCAGTGCCTGTTACACCAAAATTTACTGTATTAATATTTTTTTTATTTAAATTACCCGCGATATCTTCGTCTCTTAGAACACATAACCCCTCCGCATAAGAATCTCCAAGTAAGAATGAATTAATCTTTTTGTTGTAGATTTCATTTGAATTTTTAAAACCGTATTTATCATTTTCATAAAGTCTATAGGTAAGATCTTCAGCACAAGAAATTGACTTCTTGTTAATTGGACCTCTAAAAGGAATTATTGAATTGTTTTTCTTTGCTTCTTTAAAAGTTTTAAATGAATTAAATGTTTTAGCGTATAAAAATTTTGGTTCTAAGCTTTTCTCTTTTTTTTTCTCTTCTAGATAAAACTGATCAGGACTTCTCAAGTCGTAAGTAAGATTTTTACTTTTTGCAATTCTTACTCTCTCTTGTTTTATTTTAACCATACTCTTTTGCTCTTTAGGAATAGAAAAAAAAAGGAGAATTTCTAAGGAGTAAATAATTAATAATGAATAGATAAATATTATCTTTAATAATCGCATATAAAGGATTATTAGCTTAAATAATTTTTATATTCTAGGCAGCAATGGTTTGAAGCTTATGCTTAGAAGTCATCCCGCTCAAAAAGTTCCAAAGATATCTAGCTGTTAACAAAGATGCTGTCTCGGCTTTTACTTGTTCTTCTTTTGATAGTCCATCTAATAGCTTTTCACACTCAGCTCTATGTATTACATCAGCCGATTTATGTGCTTCAAAAAATTCTAATCCCTCTTTAGAGCTCACTCCATAGAATTTTTTCAAACCTTGTATTTTTGTTTCAGCGATCTCAGGTATTTGTCTCTCATAAGTATATAGTGAAGCAAGTCCTTCTGCATATGATTTTCTTGCTTGTGAAAAGAAATTTTCGATCATATCATTAGTAAACCAATCAAGTTTAACATTCTCTATTTCGTTCTCATCAGCTCCTAATGCTTTTGCAAAATTTTTCCACAACTTTGGGTGATCTCCGTCTATGTTTTCTTCATCCTGCAAATTTTCTAGAAGAATTCTTCTCTTTTCTATGTCTTCACATATAGAGTGAGTAGCACTTATATATCTAGGGAAAGCTTTAACGTGTTGATAATACTGTTCTGCATAGTCCTTAATAATCTCTCTAGTTAATTTTCCTTCGTTCCAGTATATTTGATAAAATGGATGTTTAAGTAAGTGATATTTATCTAGTTTTAAACCTAATTCTTTTGAAAACATTTTTACCCCTTTTGTTGTTTTTAAAACCTATTTCGTAACTATAAGGTATTTGAACAATAAATTATCCACACTTTTTAGTTGAGTGATTTAAATGTTCACCTTTTGATTCACTTTTGATTCACTTAAGGACTCAAAATACAACCTTAGATGGTTTTATCCACAGTTGCTAAAGGCTTTTCATCTATGGGAAGATGAAGAGCTGTAGCTACAAATGATAAAACTATTGCTAAATACCAGGCGTAATCAAAACTTCCAAATTGGTCATAAAAGTAACCTCCAAGATATGCTCCCAGAAATGATCCGAATTGATGATTTAAAAATACTATGCCAAAAAGAAGAGTTAAATTTTTTGTTCCAAAAATTTGAGCAACGATACCGTTGGTAGCTGGCACAGTGGCGAGCCATAATAATCCAAAAGTCGTACCAAATAATACAGCTGACAAATTTGATGCAGGTAAAAAAATAAATAATATCAATGTTATCCCTCTTAAAAAATAAAGCCCACTTAAAAGTACCTTTTTACTATACTTGTCTCCTAAATAACCCATTATTAAAGTTCCAATAATATTAAAAAAACCAATTAATGCTAAAATTGCCATACCTGTCCAATCTGCTAGCCCTTTATCTTGAACATATCTTGGCACATGAGTAGCTATTAAAGTAATTTGAAAACCACAAACAAAAAAACCTAAAACTAATAATCTAAATCCTTTATGTGCGAATGACTCTTTTAAAACTTCTTTTAAGCTTCGATTGTCAATATTCGTGTTAAGATTTAACACTTGATTTTTGGGAAGTTTTACAAAAAACGCGGGTATACACATAAGAAATAAAATAATTGAAAAAATAATAAAAGACATTTGCCAAGTAGAGATATTTTTAAAAATATTTGCCAGTATTGGAAAAATAAACATTCCTAAACCTCCACAGGCTGTTACAATGCCGGCTGCTTTACTTCTATTTTCATTCGGAAAATGTTTTGAAATCATTGGGGTAAGTATAGTCCCTGCTGCGCCTGCTAAGCCTAGACCCACGAGTAAGCCTAAATTAATTTGTAACCACATACCCGAAATAAAGTTATTTCCCATCAATAGCATAGATATTGAATAGAAAATTAAAGCAGGAACAATTACAACGTAGCCCCCTAGCCTGTCAGAAATTCTTCCAAAAATTGGAGTAAAAATTCCCCAAAAGATTGCATGAATTGCAATCGCTAATCCAAATTCTGTATTAGATGTTCCTCCAGTTGTTTCAAATTCACTTGAGTAAAGACCAAATGTTTGTCTAACTCCCATACTTGCACAAACGACCAAGCATGCAGCTATTAAAGCGTATAATGCGGTTTTATTAGGAAAAAAATTTTTCATTACTTTATTCTTTTTAAACCTTTTTTTAGATCATAAATTAAATCTTTCGGATCTTCTAAACCAATATGTAGTCTTACTATAAATTCATCTTTATTAAATGGATAAAATTGACGTCCTTTTAAATACTCATCTTTTTTATTATTTTTTAATTCTTGAAGCATAGCCAAACTTTCGAAACCTCCCCAACTATATCCTATGCCAAATAATTCTAAAGAATTAACAAATTGTATAACGGAAGATTTTTTTTTGCTTTTTATAACGATCGAGAGTAGCCCCGTAGCACCAGAATAATATTTTTTCCATAGTTTATAATTTTTAGTAGAGGGATTGTGAGGATAAAGAATTTCTTTTATTTTTTTTTGTTTTTTTAAAAATTTAATAACAGCCTTTGTATTTTCACTATGTTGCTTTAATCTTGTATCTAAAGTTCTTAAACCTCGAATTATTAAGTAAGCTTCATCAGCTGACATTCTGTAACCTGATAGTTTGTAAAAAAACATAATCTTTTTAAAAACTTTTTTATTTACAGCCAGAGAACCACCCATAGCATCCGAATGTCCTGAAAAATACTTTGTTGCAGAACAAAAAGACATATCAAAACCAATTTTTAATGGCTTTAAATAAAGTGGCGTTCCCCAAGTATTATCTAAAAGAGTAAAAATTTTTTTTCTTTTTGCTATCTGGGTAATTTTTGATAAATCTTGAAATTCAAAAGTATTACTTCCAGGATTTTCAACTAAAATCATTTTTGTTTTATTTGAAATTTTATTCTTTAGGTCTTCAAATGAGTCTGGGTTATAAAATTTTGCACTTATATTGAATTCTCTAAGTAATTCTTGAGATATTTCTTTTGTTGGACCATATACATTATCAGAAACTAAAATTTCATCTCCTGGTCTACAGAGAGACATTAAGGCTAATGCAATTCCTCCAAAACCAGTTCCTGTCAAAAAAACGTGATAAGCCTGTTCTAATTCTTTTAGAATATTTTCGAGTTCTATTGTTGTCGTGCTTCCATATCTGCCATAGGTGTAATGTGACACCTTTTTATGTTTTTTAATTTTCAATTCATGTTGATACATTTCTTGTATTGAATTAAATAAAACAGTTGAGGCTCTAGTTACAGGAGGATTAGCAGATCTATTGGCATTATCTTTAGTGGGGTGTTTTAAGAATGTGCTTATAGACTTTTTCATAAAATGAGTATATCTGACTTTTATATAGTACTTTACTAATTAATATATAAAAAGGAGGCAAAAGTATGGGTTACCCTAAAAAACACAGAGGTAGAAGAAAAATAGGTTCGAAAAAAAGAAGAGCTAGAAAACGTAATAAAAAGAAATAATCAAAACTTTAAGACAGAACATGAGAGAGATAACTCAAATAAGAAAATTGAGTCTTTGGATTTTTTTTATCCCCCTTATTGCAATAAATTTATGTTTATTTATATCTCAAAATCCAGAGTTTCTGGAAAATACTATTTTTCAGGTTGATCAAATTGGTAGATCCAACTTTTCAATACCTTATTTGGATGGAAGTTTATCAATTAGTAGAGCATCACGAACCTTTCCTCAATATTTAATTTTTAAACCAGCAATGATTTTAACCGCAATACTTTTATTTTATTATTGGAATAATAATAACAAATTAGTAAATAATTTTTATTCTACAGACATAATTTATAAATTCAGAACGTTTGGTCTACTTTCGGCAATTTTTCTTGCAATTCACTCTGTCTTCTTGGGTATTAAAATTGATTTTCAATTATACAAACTTTTTAGAAGAGTTGTGCTTTTACTTTTTATTATTTTTGAAATTATTGCTCAGGGTTACCTTGTTTTTCATTTTTTAAAACTTAAAAATAAATTATCAGAACTTACTAATAAAAATGTTTTATACATGAAAATAGTTCTTGTAGGTATACTAGCAACTGTAGCTATACTAAGCTTACCCATGTTAGTTACAAAAGGTAATACTCACTTCAAACATATGCTGGAGTGGAATTATTTTGTTGGAGTTATATTTTTTTATTTTCTATCAAGAATTTTTTGGTTAAAAAAAAGTTAATCAAGTTTTTTTAATATTCCAATTTCACCTTTTTCTTCGAAAGCTAACAAAATCGTTTTTTTATTTTTAATGTATTTAATATCTCTTATCCTCTCATTTAAAAAAATTTTTTCAGCAAAAGTTACTCTAAAAGGTTTAGTATTTAATCTTACTAAAAAAATACTCCTCCCGTAAAGAGATGTTACAATAAAAACATTATTAAACATCTCTGAGAAATCTACTGGGAGTTTGATTATTTCAGAAATACCTATAGCTGGTGCAAAAGTAAAAATTGGTTCTTCAAAGCCATGCTCCAAATGCGTTTTTTTAAAATGTGGTTCTGCCTCATATTTAAAATCATATTTTTCTCCATAAGAGGATATTGGCCATCCATAATTATGCTTTGATTTTAAAATATTAATTTCATCACCTCCCCTAGGTCCATGTTCTGTTGCAATGACATAGTCATCATCAACAAATAATCCTTGAACTACTCTGTGACCTTTGGTGAATACAGAATATTTCTTATCTAAAAAATTTATAAATATTGTTTTGCCATTTATCGAATTGTCATTTTGTGCATCTAAACTTGGATCGTTATACGAACCCGAAGAAACTGAGAGCAATATTCCTTTTTCATTATTTTTTGAGAAAATAGCCATTCTGCCAGGAGCGACTTTACTACACTCTGAGATAAAAAAATTAGCAAAATTTAGTTTTTCATTATTGAGATTTGCAAAACTAATAACAATTTTTTTACACTCCCTAGTTTTTTTTACGTATGCTAAATAAAGATTATTTTCATAAATCATCGAGTCATAAACCCTATCTACATTTGACAAATTATGTTTTAAAAGTTTTGACTCTAATTTTTTATCTTTATCTAATAAATTATCTATTGATGATAGATGAATGCTTCCAAGATAATCTGTAATAAAAATATTTTTTTCAGATAAATCAATAAAAAAAGATCCGTATTTGTTGTAAGCTATATTTTTTTTTTTAATGTTACTTGTGTAATATTTTGGGGTGAATGTAACTTTTTTTTTTATTAAATTTAACTTAATAAGCTCTGTATTGGGTAAAAATTTCACATTATAATCATTATTGACTCTGTTAAATACCGGATCTTCTTTAAAAAGATATTTTCTCAAGTTTAAATTAGGATATTTTTGATAAATTTTGTCTTTAGTTTCAAATAAGTTGTAATGTACTGATAATACAGGAATAGAGAGTAGCAAGATAAGAAAAGAAAAATATTTTAAAAAACGCATATAATTTTACTGATTTTAAGTATTTTATTATTTTGATATTTAAACTAAAAGTAAAAAAGGTTAAAGTGATCTTATGAAAATATTTACAGACGAATTTCTTAAAATTGAGAACTCAAATATTGTTAATCAAGTAAGAGATAGGGGATTTTTCATGTTCGAAAATGCCTTAACTCCAGAATTCATAAAAAATATTGAAACAGATGTAAAAAAAGCCGATCTAAGTTTAAATAAAAATAACGTTGCTGGAGTATATTTTACTCACGGGAATCAATTTTTTTTGACTCACATGTTAGCGGCATCAAAAAGCTTTTATAATTATTGTACAAATTTAAAGGTGATTGGTTTTTGTAAAGAAATTTTCGGTAACATGTTTAGACTAAAAGCTCTAAGATATTATGAAAATTTTGGTGGTCAACATATGCAATGGCATACGGATAATAGAAGGTACGATAAAGAGCAAGGTGAAACACATACTTCAGCCCCAGGTATTATTTTTTTAGCATATTTAAGCGATGTAAATGACGGAGAATTTCAGTATATTCAAAAATCTCACATTTGGTCTGGTGATAATACTCATCATGATTATTCAGTTGAATACGTCGATAACAACTACAAAAAAGATATAGTTGGTTTTAAAGGGAAAAAGGGAACTATTTTAATTTATAATTCATGGGGAGTTCATAGAGCTAAACCTACTAACAATAAAGATTTTGTAAGAAAAACTCTTTTTTTTCAGGTCGAGAAAGATACGAGCCATAGCGAACCAATAATTGTAAATGCTGAATTTTTAAATAATTTAAGTGAAGAAGTAAAAATGTTTCTTGGTTTTGGAAAAAAAGCAAACAATTCTGTATATCCTAATACAGATATTTATACGATGCCATTAAATAAAAAAACTTTCAGAATTTTTTCTAAATGGTTAATTAGTAGAATGGTCCTATATATTCCGGGATTTTTACGAAAAAGAATCAGAAAAATTTACAATATCCCATCAAATAAATAGTATATCTGTAAAGCTTTTTTTGTTTAAATAATTTTGACATAGTTCTTCTAAATTATCTGGGGTATTTGTTTTTTTTTTATTTTCGGCACTTTTTAAATCATAGAAATATTTATAATACTTAAAAATATAAACGAAATATTTTTTCCAATTTTTTTTTAAATTGTAGGGTTCAAACTCTATTATAATTGGTATTTTTTTTGATAAAGTTTTTTGTGATGAAAAAAGGATAATACTCTCCTCACCTTGTACATCAATTTTTATGAGACAATTATCTTTATTATATTTAAGAGTGAAATTATCAAGTAAATCGGTCTTAACTTCAAAAAAATTTTTCCCCTTTTTTTTTTCATTTATCAATCTATTATCACCTCTATTCAGCTTAAGATCTGATTTAAGAGTTTTTTTTGTTTTTTTATTTGTTAAAGCTAAATCGTATAATTTTACTTTGTTTTCCAAGTTATTGATTAAAATATTAACTTTTAATAACTTGAGGCTTTCAGGGTTAGGTTCAAAAGCTATTACATTTTTAAATAATCTTTGTTTTAGCGAAGGGATAGTAATAGATCCGATGTTTGCACCTACATCAAATAGAGTCCTTTTTTTTTTGATAAATTTTAAAGATTTTTTAAACTTAGAAAATTCAAATTCCCCGTCCAGAAATATAGAGTTTGAAATAGTTTCATTTCTGTGAAGCAAAAAAGATAAATCATTTTTTTCGTAATAAAAAAAATTGCCTTTTAGTTTATTTGTTTTGTGATATGCATGAGTTGCTGCTTTTAACAAAAACTTGTTCTTAAATATAATTTTTAAAATAAATTTAAATAGTGAAACAATCTTACTCAATCAAATCCCTTCGTTAATTAGATAAATAAGATAAGAATAATGAAATAACCACTTAAATTTCCAGGCTTTCGCCCAGAAATTTAGTAGTTTTGGCTCGTCGTTTTAGGCGCTACCGCCAAGCCATCCCGATGGACTATTCTAGCGCTACTAGGTCCACCTTTCTGCCCTTTAAGCTTGAACCTCTCGGTTTTTCCTTAAATGGCCAGTTAAGAGTTGCCTCTTAATTAATTTGATTAGATCACATTGATTGGATTTAGGTAATCACTTAATGCGTGTCACCGCTATAGCTTGTTAACTATGTGGATAAAAATTATTGAAAGTTCTATGTATCCAGCCTCCACCTAAAAGTTTATCCCCAATTTCATCTTTTGAATAAAAAACACATGCTTGGCCTGGAGAAATTCCCGTTTCTTTATCCAAAATTTCTACTTTAGCAAAATTGTCTAAAAAATTAATTTTGGCCTTTAATAATTTACCAGTTGATCTAACTTTGATATTTATAATTTCATCGAATTCTTTTTTTTTTGCTAAAATATTTATGTCTCTTAATTTAATTTCTTTAATTTCTAAATTTTCTTTATTCCCAACGACCACAGAATTATTATCGGGATTTATGTTGACTACATAAAGAGGTTTATCACTTGAAATTTTTATACCTTTTCTTTGTCCAATCGTAAAATTTATTATTCCTTCATGCTCGCCTATTTGATTTCCGGATAAATCAATTATTTTACCTTTTTTAAATGACTCTGGTCGAAATTTTTTTATTACTGAACTATAGTCACCATTAGGGACAAAACAGATATCTTGGCTATCTGGCTTATCAGCTACATTGAGATTAAGTTTTTTTGCAATGTCTCTAGTTTCAGATTTATCAATTTCGCCTAAGGGAAATCTTAAAAAATTAAGTTGCTCTTGTGTGGTACTGAATAAAAAATAACTTTGATCTCTGCTATGATCTTTCGCACGATACATGCTGGCATGACCATTTTTTTGAA
Source organism: uncultured Pelagibacteraceae bacterium (assembly GCA_902579115.1). Taxonomy (GTDB): domain Bacteria; phylum Pseudomonadota; class Alphaproteobacteria; order Pelagibacterales; family Pelagibacteraceae; genus Pelagilacustribacter. Next base: position 27,356 of record CACHFP010000007.1, read on the forward strand.
ATCTAGAAACATAATGGCCAGTAACTAATACATCTGCTTTTAAGTCTTTGGCATATTTAAATAAATCTCTAAACTTAACAGTTTGATTACATTGAACGCACGGTATTGGAGTTTCTCCTGCTGAATAACTATCTATAAATGAATCGATTACCTCAGCCTTAAATTTTTTTTGATAGTATAAAATTTCATGCTTTATATTAATTTTTTCACTTACTCTTTTTGCATCTATAATATCTTGACCAGCACAACATTGTCTTCCCTTAGGTTGTTTAATCTCATCATATAATTTAAGAGTTATTCCTGTAACATCATAACCCTCTTGTTTCATTAAGGCTGCTACAACTGAAGAGTCTACTCCGCCTGACATCGCCACTACTACCTTGGTTTCTTTTTTTTGTTTATTAATTCCTAGAGAATTCATAAGTAAGAGTATATAATATATTTATTATTTTTTTTCCAGAATGCTTATTGATTTTGAGCCAGGTGATTATGTTAAAAATCCCACAAATTTAGACTGGGGCACGGGTCAGGTTCAGTCAATTATTGGTAATAAAGTTACAGTGAATTTTGAGCATTTTGGTAAAAGAGTAATTAATGTTGAAATTGTAAAGTTAGAAAAAATCGAAAATGAAAAAAGATGAATTAAAAAAGATTACGGAGGGGCTGATTGAAACTTTCAATTATGCTGGAAAAGAGTCAATCAGACTTTATGAAGAGGGCCTCAAAATTGAGGTTAAAGATGATAACTCACCAGTTAGCAATGGTGACTTACGAGTTAATGATTTAATTTCAAAAAAAATTTCAGAGCTAACACCGAATATTCCGATTATATCAGAGGAAACTGTGAATCTTAAGGTTAAGAATAGCTCAAAAATATTTTGGCTTATAGATCCAATTGATGGAACAAAAGAATATATTGCAGGAAAAGAAGAATATACACTTAATGCGGCCTTGGTCATTGACACAGTCCCAATAGTTGGAATAGTTGGAGTACCAAAAAAAAATAGACTTTTTTTTAGTTATTCTCCTGGAGAAAGTTATCTTATCGAGAAAAATATCACAAAAAAAATTAATTGTGAAAAAAAACAACCAATTAATAAGATTGTAGCTCTTTCGAGCGTAGTTAAACCATCTGATATAATTTTAAATAAATTAAAAGAATACAATGTAACATCAATTGTTAAAATGGCTAGTTCTTATAAATTTTGCGTAATTGCAACAGGAGAATATGATATCTATGCTGCAAGAGAAAGGGCTAACGAATGGGATTATGCAGCAGGACATGCAGTTGCTCAAAATGCAGGAGCCATAATCAAAACATTAGACGAGAAGCCTTTTACCTACGGAAAAGATGACTATAGAAACCCAAGTTTGCTTATAAGACGTTCTGAAAATTTAAATGTTTAAAACAATTGCAATTATTATTTTATCTGTAACTTTTTTTGGTATTCTTTTTTTTATATTGGTAAGGAACGCTTTAAAGAAAAGGCTTGATGCATTAGTAGAGGAAGAAAAAAGAAAATCAAATAATTTTGATTAATTTATTAAATTCTTTAACATCAAGTTCTAAAACTCTTTTTGATAATTCATAACTGAACCCACCCCTTGCTAAAATCCCCATATCTTTTTTATAAAATAATTCTCGATTACTTTCAGGTCTAAGAGGTCCTATTCTTCTTTTTTTGCAGAGTTTTATAGCTGAAACAAAATCTGGTTCTATTTCATTATCTTTAATTTTTTCTATACTTTGTTTTACATATTTATCTTCTATACCTTTACTTCTTAAAGATTGATTTATTTTATTTAAGGAATAACCTCTTTTTAAAAACATTCTTGCTTTTGAGTCTGAGTACATTTCTTCGTTCAAAAATTTATTTTTTTCTAAGTTAGAAATAATCTCATCTATAATTGAGGTAACCTCTTTTTTAGATTTACTACCTTTGATTTTTGTTAAGTATTTTTTTAGTAAATAGACCTTTAGTTGCTGTTTTGAAGGACTATATTTTTCTAAGTATGAATAAGCTAAATCTTTCAAGTTTGTTGTAAGATCTTCAAAATCACTTTTATTTGATGTGGGATTCATTTATTTAATATACTATATTATTTTTAATGATAAATAATCTTATAGCATTAATTAATTCAGAAAATATTTATTTAGCTGCGAACTGGGGAGTAATTCCATTTTGGTTGTTATTAATTTTTATTCCTAATCACAGTTTTACTAATTTCTTTGTTCAATCAATTATAGCTCCATTGCTTTTAGCAGTAAGCTATGGCTATTTGTCTTATAATTTATATCTTGAAGACAATCTCCTCAACAGTTTCGAGCTCTATAGTGGTCTGGATGGTTTATATTCCATGTTTGCTAATGAAACTTTTTTATTAATTTTTTGGCTTCATTTTCTTGCTATTAGTTTATTTGCTGGAGCATGGATAGTAAGAGATTCAAGAAAATATTTAATACCGAAAATAATAACTATTCCATCACTTATTCTTACTTATTTTACAGGGCCAATTGGATTAGTGATTTATTGGTTTTTTAGAATTTTCTTTGCAAAAAAAATCAGTTTTAATGATTAAGCCTTTCGATTTTTATTTTGACTTTGTAAGTCCATATTCATTTCTAGCACATAAGGAAATTAAAAAAATTGAGATCAAAGCTTCAATGAAAGTTAGATATAAGCCAATTCTTTTAGGTGGTCTGCATAATTTACATGGAATAAAAGCACCAGCTTTTATTCCCGCTAAAGCCAAACACATGATTAGGGACTGCAAATTAATAGCTGAGAGAAATAATATTAAATTTAAATTTAATTCTTATTTTCCAATTAGAAGTTTGAATTTAATGCGTGGAGTATTTGTAGCTGAAGAGGATAATTACAAAAGTTATTACATTGATAGTATTTTTAATTCAATCTGGCAAGACGGTTTAAATATGAACGACGATAATATAATTCAAAAAGTTTTAAAAAATCTGAATATCAATCCTAAAACATTTGCTTTAAGGGCAACTTCCTCATCTATTAAAGACATTTTAAAAAAAAGAACAAGTGAAGCATATGAAAAAGGTATTTTTGGCGCACCAACTTTCGTGTCAAATAATAAAATTTTTTGGGGTCAAGATAGAATTGAATTTGTCTTGAGGGAAGCTAGCAAATAATTATTTTTTATCTTTTTGAACTACTTTTAGTCCAGCATTTTTTAAAGCATCAAATCCACCTTTAGCATTAGCTACATTTTTAAAACCCATATCAACTAGTGCTTTAGTAGCAAGTGCAGATCTAAAACCCATTGCACAGAAGAAAACCATTTTTTTAGTATCTTTAATTTTATTCTCTTGATAATAGCTGCTATTAGGATCTAACCAGAATTCTAGCATACCTCTTGGGATGTGTTTTGCATTTTCAATTGTGCCATCTCTCCAAAGTTCTCTGATGTCCCTGACATCAATTAAAGTTATCTCATTTTTTTCAATAAGACTCTTTATTTCCGATGGACTTAGTGTTTCAATGATTTCGTTGGCTTCTTCAACCAATTTTTGTGAAGATTTAATACTCATAGATCAAATATTTAAACTATTATATATATTTTACTAGTATGAAAAATATCAAAAATACAAAAAAAACTGGATTTTTAAAAAAGGTCTTTATTAAGATTTGTAGGAAATTAGGTTTTGAAATTATTGATCAAAATACATTTGAAATTGTTACTTCAGGAAAGAGAATTAATGATGACTTAAGTTTAATCGGACAAAACTCTATAAATCTTCCACTGGGTAAAATAAAAATTACAAGACAAGTAAAAGCTTTAGATATTATCATTAGAACTTGTGCGAGTGTAAATATGCTGACTCAATCTAAGTCTAGGTTATTTGAGAAAGAAAAAATTGAATATACTGCAAGAACTATAAGATCTATTTTAAATTCTACTTACCATAGCCCACAATTAAAAAAGATAAAAATAAACTTTAAAATAGTTGACCACAATTCATCAAAAGATGATTTAGAAAAAATTGATAAAATATTTAAATATTTTCAAACAAAATATGAACTTATCAATTTAGATCTTTCAAAATTTAAGAATAATATTGAAAAATTAAATGAGCGAGGAGAACCAGTTACAGAAAATCAAATGTCTAATATGGCAAATATCAATCAATCTTTATTGGAGGCTAAAAATTGTGAAGATTTAATTTATTTTGTTGAAGATGATTATCTTCATCAAAAAGACTCTATTGCTGAAATGATATTAACTTACGAGAGAATTTCTTCTCAAATAAATAATGAAATTATAATATGTCCTTCTGATTATCCGTATTTATATACTAAAGCAAATTTAACGCAGAATTTTTTAGGCCTAAACTATCATTGGAGGAAAGTTAATGAATCCTTGTGTACTTTCTTAACTAGCAAGAAAATTATAGAAAAATATTGGCAGAAGTATATAAGCATGTGCACAAAAGAACATGCTCCCTTTGAAAAACCGCTTCATCAAATTTATGAAAAAGAATTGTGTATTTCACCAATACCTTCACTTGCTATTCATTTTACAAATGTAAATTCTATATTTGGTTTATCACCAAATGTCGATTGGGAAAAGATTTGGAAAGAGAATGAGAATTAAAAAAACATCAAATTACACATATTTTTCAATAGATTTGTAAATACAACTTAAACGATTATTTGATAAAATTTTAAAGAAAAATGAATTAATAACTTATACTAATTCAAATTAAAAATATCGCTTTCTATAAAAATATAAAAATTAATCAAAAGTCAGAAAAAAGACGAAAACTTTTATTTCACTGCGCTAATTTTTAAGAGTGAAATACAACCTAAAAAATTACACATCAAAATCATTCAAGCCTAATTAAAAAAAAGGCCCGAAGGGGGTCTCCGGGCCTTAATATTTCTCCAACTAACGAGGGAGGAGATAAGCTAAATTGTTTTAGTCTCTTATACCGTAAGCTATTACACCAACTTCTGCTTTGTCAGTTCCTAGTCTTTCAGCTTCTTTGCTTATTCTTAATCCAATTGTATTTTTAATAATTTGGAAAACAATAAACGAGACTATGAATACGAATACCACTACTGAGATTGTTCCTAGGAATTGTGCTCCAAAAGTAACATCACTGTTTGTTAATGGCACTGCTAATGTACCCCATACTCCAGCTACTAAGTGTGCTGGTATGGCACCAACTACGTCGTCAATTTTCATTTTGAACAATAATTTTACTGAGAAGTACATTAATACTCCTGCTATTGCTCCAATAAAGATTGCAGCTAACGGACTTGGTGTTAATGGTTCTGCCGTAATACCTACTAAACCGGCTATCGCGCCGTTAAGCATCATTACTACGTCAGTTTTACCACCAATTAATCTTGATACTGTTGCAGCAGCTAATACACCGCCACCTGCAGCTAAGTTCGTATTGATATAAATTGTTGCGACTGATGAAACGTCTTCTAACGTACCAGAAGCTAATTGAGATCCACCATTAAATCCGAACCAACCTAGCCATAGTATAAATACTCCTAGTGTAGCTAACGGAATAGATGATGCAGCAAATGGCGTCATAGCTTTGACTCCGCCGCTAGAACTAAATCTTCCAGTTCTGGCTCCAAGCACTATTGCACCTGCTAAAGCGGCAGCACCACCTGCAGCATGTACTAACGTTGAACCAGCAAAGTCTGAAAATCCAGCAGCCGATAACCATCCGCCACCCCACTGCCAACCCATTGAAATTGGATATATAAATCCAGTTAAAATTGCGGCAAATAAGAAAAATGGCCAGATCTTAATTCTCTCAGCTAACGTACCAGATACGATTGACATTGTAGTTGCACAGAACACCATTTGGAAGAACCAATCAGAACCATCAGAATATCCTGTCTCTAATGCTGAATTATCACTCCATGGTGTGAATGAACCTATATATCCGCCTTCTGGGATACCGTAAGCTAAATTGTAACCAACCAACCAGAACATTACTCCGGCGATTGAATATAAACCTATATTTTTAGCACAGATTGCTGATACAGATTTTGATGTTACTAATCCTGACTCTAACATTGCGAAACCTGCGGCCATCCACATGACCAAGAAACCTGACATTAAAAATAATAGGGTATTAAAAATGTATTGTACTTCTGCAGACACTGTAGTCTCAGCATAACCAAGACCAGCAAAACCAAAGTAAATGGCTGTACCTGCTAAAAAGTATCCTAAGTATTTTTTCATAACTAACTCCCTTGTTAAGCGTGCGTTATAGGATTTTAACTGTTGAAAAAGAATTGAATAATCTCAATTTTAGGTATGCAGTTTTTGCAAGTAGTTTAGCCCTTATTTGAAAATTATCAAATAAGGGCTAAAAAAAACGTTTATCGGTTAAACATTTCTTTTAAGCTTTTAGCCGGTAAAAACTTGACTTTTTGGGATGCAGCAATTTGAATAGATTCTCCTGTTCTTGGGTTTCTT
>CACHFP010000008.1 GCA_902579115.1 uncultured Pelagibacteraceae bacterium
GAGTCAGTTGGAAGTGTGATAAAGAAATTTTTATTTTCAAAAAAAAATAATAAAATTTTATTTGTTGGAAATTTAAATTATCTGCCTAATTTTTTAGCTTGTGAAAAATTTATAAATAATACTTTGTATAATTTGAAAAAAGATTTACCTGAAGTAAGATTTCTTATCATCGGAAACATAAGTAAGATAAAAAAGTTCTTCTTAAATAAACCAAGCGTAGAAATTTTAGGTCCTAAAAGAAATATAAGTCCATATATAAAAAATTGCTTTTGTAGTTTAGCAAATCTCGAAATAGCAACTGGTGTTCAAGGCAAAGTGCTTACATACATGTCTTTCGGTCTTCCTGTGATTTGTTCCAAGAAAGTTGCTAGAAATTTCGGTTCAAACGTCATTAGCTATAAAGGTGACTTAGAGCTAAGGAAGAAAATAATTAGTATAAAAAATAATAAAAAAGTTAGCAATAAGTTCTCAAAAAAATCAATTTGGTTTGCAAAAAAACTTAACTCCAAAAGAATGAGTTTAAAATATCTTCAATTACTAAATTTTTAATAATATATTCTTTTAAGATATAATCCTGCTGCAGGAGCTGGTGGAGCACAATACTCTCTTTTTTTGGAATTGATTAATTCATTAATTTTTTTGGGATACCATTTGCCTTCACCGACATACTTCAAACAACCAACCATAGATCTTACTTGTTTTTGAAGAAAAGATTTTGAAGTAAAATTAATAATTAATTTGTCTTTGTTTTTTTTTATAGATGCACTTTCAATCGTTCTAATAGGACTTTTTGCAGAACAAGAAGATGACCTAAATGCTGAAAAATTATGAGTTCCAATTAGATAAGAGATACCTTTTTTCATATTCTTAATGTTCAATTTTTTTTTAACAAGCCATGACCTCTCATAATCTATCGAAGGTTTTGCAACTCTGTTAAGAATTATGTATTCATAAATTCTTTTTCTTGCGCTATGCCTTGCATGAAAATTTAATTTTCTTTTTCTAATTTTTATAATTGAAATCTTATAATTATTTAAATAAAAATTTACCGAGGATAAAACCTTAAAAATATCCTTAATTTCATATGTTACAAAAAAATTTGCACTTTGGGCCCAAGCGTTCACTCCTGCATCTGTTCTCCCGGAGCCAATTATTTTTATATTTGTTTTTAAGGTTTTGGATAAAGCCTTTTCTACCATACCTTGTACTGACTTACCCTTTTTTTGAATTTGCCAGCCGACTAAATTTGCTCCAAGATATTCTATGATTATTTGATAGTTAAATTTCAAATTAATTTTTCACCTTTTAATATTTTATAACCCTTTAAAAATTCTTTAGTATCCATTATGTTTTTTCCTTCCTTTTGAACAGTCAAAATTTTGATAGAATTTTTCCCACAAGCCACTGTTAAATTTTCATCTAAAATTTCGCCATTTGAACCTGATTTTTCATTCTCTAAAGCTTTGATTATCTTTATTCTTACATTGTTGTGTTTAAACCAAACACCTGGTGAGGTACTCAATCCATTAATTTTTGCTACTAAAGCCCTTGCTGAGTCTTTCCAATTAATTTTTAATTCTTCTTTGTTTATTTTTTTAGCGTAGGTAACCATTGTTTCATCTTGATCTATAAAGTTTACTGTTTTTTTTTCCACAATATTGAGTGAACTTAATATTAATTTAGATGCTAATATCGATAGTTTTTTACTTAATGAAGAAAAATTATCATTTTTTTCTATTATCATCTTTTCTTTAAGCATCACAGGGCCTGCATCTAATTTATGAGTAATTTTCATTATAGATATTCCGGTTTCTTTATCCATATTCATAATAGCTCTTTGAATTGGAGCTGCCCCACGCCACCTTGGTAAGAGTGAAGCATGGATGTTTAAAAATAATAAATTATCTAATTTTAAAATTTCCGTTGGCAAAATTTTCCCGTATGCAACAACAACAGCTAAATCTGCTTTCAAGCTTTCAATATATCTAACTTCATCTGTATTTAAAATTTTAGGATTTCTAACTTTAATTTTTGCTTCATTAGCATATATATGAATTGGAGATAAATTTATTTTTTGTCCTCTATTACTTTTTTTTGGAGGGTTTGTATAAACAGTTAATATTTTGTGCTTTGAATTTTTAATTGAATCTAAAATAGGTACCGCAAACTCTGGAGTGCCCATAAAAATTATTTTTAATGACATGGATTTTATATAACAATTTTTCCTATTTCTTTTTTTTGTCTTACTAATTTTTTTATTATCATATCCCTTTTTAATTTTGACAGATAATCAACAAATAAAACTCCATCTAAGTGGTCAACTTCATGTTGAATGCAAGTTGAAAGTAACCCTTTGGCTTTTAATTTTCTTTCTTTTCCATGATAGTCGATATAATTAACTTCACATTCCTTAGGTCTTTCAATTTCTGCGAAGTGTCCTGGCAAAGAAAGACACCCCTCTTCGTAAATTGATGTTTTTTTTGATCTTAAAACTATTTTAGGATTTACTAAGAATATTGGTTTTTTTTTTTCATTTTCTTTAGATATATCTATCACTACTAACCTTTTTAAAATACCAACTTGAACTGCTGCCAAACCAATACCAGGTGCAGCATACATAGTATCCAACATATCATCCATTAATTTTCTTAGATTATCGTCTACTGTATCTAAAGGTACACTTTTTTTTCTCAAAATTGGGTCTGGCTCTATAACAATTTTTTTTTTAGACATTAGGACTTATATTATAATTAAACTCTTCGGGGTAAAGCTGAAATTATTACTTTATTTCGTATATTAATTAAATTCATTTCGTTTAAAAGATTTGTGATAAAGTAAATTGTCTCAGAGTCTAATTGATGTGGCTCGTCTTCTCCAATAATTTCTACGATTTTTAATGTTAGAAAAGCATTTTGTTTCTTGTCAATTAATTGAAGTAAATTTTTTGGTATATCGTATTTTTCTGACAATTCCTTATAGTTAAAATTACTAGGTAAATTAAATCCGTCTTTTAATAAGGCGTCAACTAATGCTAAATCCTTAGCTGAAAAAAAGTATTTTTTATTCTTTATTATTTTTTTGAATATTTTATCAATATCTTTTTGAACTTTTTTTTGGTCCTCATTTTCTAAATAGAATTTTAAAACTTTCGACTGGTGTAAAATTTTATCATTATATTTTACTTTTCCTAATTGTATCTCCTCCTTGCTCAAAATTCGACTTTCTGCGATCTCTTTATATTCATCAGGAATGTTTTCTAATCCAATTTCTTTCAATCTTTCACTCAAGAATTCACTATAAATATTCTGAATTTTTGCCTTTTTGAATAGGTTTTCTAGTATAAACAAATAATCCAGCTGAGAGTCTACATTTTCTGATAATAAAAATTTTTGATAAATTAAGGGTCTTGCGTCACTTCCTTCTAAACTTTGATAAACGTTTTTGGCATTTATAAGTTTATTTAGATTAAATGGTATCTGTTTATATATTTCAAATATTGTATTTCTGTCTAGTCGTCCTTGATTGGCTGCCAATTCTAGATTTTTAAGTTTTTCCTTATCTGTAATATCCTCCAACTTTATTAAATTTGACGCGCTTAAAAATTTCCAAATTTCTTTTTTTGTTTTTTTTGAGGGTTCATAGCTAAAATCTTTTATTGTCACACTAGATAAATAAAAATTTAAAAGATTTTTATCATTAACTTTTTTATCTGTTGTAGAGGAAATCCCTAAAAGAAAATTGATTTTATCATCGAAAAATTTATCTGATTGTTTTTGTTCTCTAAGTAAGTCAAGTAATAGCCGTGCTTCATTTTTTTTTTCATTAAAGACTAAACAATAAATTTTAAATTTTTCCAAGTAAGAGTCTTTTATGGAGCTATCAATAAAACTGATCTTATTACACCCCTCTTTAATATTCGCTTTAGAAATATTTTCATCTACCAAATATTGTACTGCTCTTCTTTTCCCATCAAATTCCTTATTTTGTTTTAAAAAATTTTCTATTAAATCTGATCTTTGGTTTTCTATAAGCCAATTAATTTTAATATCTGTAAATTCTTTCTCTGTCATTCCTTCAGGTGGATAGGAGAATGATAACAATATATTTTCTAAAATTTCATTTGAAGTGTTTGATAATTTAATTTTTTTAATTCTCTTTATACTGGCTTTTACGTCCTCTGCTTTTGTTGAGGACCACATATTTAAATTTAAGTTAAATTCTTCAGGATCGTATATTCCAAAAATTTTAATTTCGTCTTTTTTTGACAGTTGTTGCTCTTCAATCAAAATACTTTCGTTTAAAACAGAATTTTGATTGATTTTCTCTTCATTTTTTCCTTCGCTTGAAGTGTTGTTATCTTTATTTTCAGAAGAGCTATTAACTTTATTATTTTTCCATATGTCAATTTTTTCCTCACCATAGACTTGGAATGTTACGACAAAAAAGAAAAAAAGGCTGATGATTATTTTAAAGCTTCTTAATATCATTGGTAACTTCAATGTCATAATTTTTATTTGGACTCGGAAAATTAATTTTTTCAATTAAAAAAATTGCAAAAATAAAAAAGATTATAACTAAAAACAGTTTTACTAATGTTTTAAGTAATGTATTACCAAATCCAGGTTGTCTATTGTATTTAAGTTGCATACTTTAAGATTTAATTTAAACTAAATAAATAAGACATATTTATGGAAAATCAAATTTAAAATAGGACGGTAAATTGAGTAAAAACCTTATTTTAACCGGTATGATGGGTGTTGGAAAATCGACAGTAGGAAAAAATCTAGCAAAGAAACTTTCATATAATTTTATTGATATTGATAAAACAATAGAATTTGAAGAAAATTTATCTATAAATAGTATCTTTAAAAATAAAGGTGAACCCTATTTTAGAAAAATAGAAAAAATAATTACTTTAAGAGAGTTAAAAAATAGTAGTTCAGTAATTTCTTTGGGTGGAGGAGCTTTTTTGAATAAAGCAATAAGAAAGCTTATAAAATCCTCCGGGATTAGTTTTTGGTTAGACATAAATTTAGAAAAACTTGTTTTAAGGTTGAAAATGTCAAGAAAAAGACCTCTTCTTTTTAAAAAAAATATAGGTCAGACAATTCGTAAAATTTACTTAGAGAGAAAGAAAACTTATATTGAAGCTGATCATCGAATTAATTGTAATACTTTAAAACAAAATGAGATAGTTGAGAAAATTTATAATCTTTATGAAAATTCAAGAAATTAAATTTTACGATAAAAAAGATTCTTACTCTATTATTATAGGTAAAAATATTCTCAGTGTTTTACCTTTAAAAGTAAGAAATCTTTGTCCAAGAGCAAAAAAAATTGCAATTATTATTGACAAAAATATTCCCTTAAAATTTAGAACAAAATTAGCTCGAAGTTTAAAAAAATATCAGATTGATTTTCTAAATTTTTCTACCAGTGAAAAAACTAAGTCAATGAAAACTGTAAATTTTTTTTTAAAAAAATTATTGAATAAAAACTATAATAGAGCAGATTTAATAATTAGTGTAGGCGGGGGAATTACAAGTGATGTAGCAGGGTTCATATCAAGTATTTATAAAAGAGGTATAAACTTTATAAATATACCGACCACACTTCTAGGCCAGGTAGATGCAGCCATCGGGGGTAAGACGGGTGTAAATTCTTCTTTAGGGAAAAACTTAATTGGGAGTTTTTACCAACCTAAATTAGTTTTATCAGACACACAATTTATTCACTCCCTAAAAAAAAGAGAAATGGTTTGTGGGTATGCAGAAATATTAAAGCATTCATTAATAAAAGATAAAAATTTTTTTGAATGGCTTAAAAAAAATACAAAAAATATACTTAAAAAAAAACCAAGCGCATTAATATATGCAATTAAAAAAAGTTGCCAAATAAAACTGCAATTTGTCAAAAAAGATGTTAATGAGAAAAATTTAAGGATGGTGCTTAATTTTGGTCATACTTTTGCACATGCAATTGAGGTAAGAAACAACTATTCTAAAAGGACATCACATGGAGAAGCGGTCTTAGCTGGTATGATATTAGTAACAAAATTATCTTTAATAAAAAAAATTTGTAACGAAAAAATACTTAAAGAAGTAATTAATATTTATAAAGAAAATAATCTTTCTTATGCTTATAAAAGATATTCTTCAGAAAATACGATTAAAAAATTAATTCCTTATCTTAAAAATGATAAAAAAAATGATGACGAAAAAGTAAATTTTATTCTATTAAAAGGAATAGGAAAGACGACTATACCTAATAAATTTAAAATTTCAATAAAAGAGATTAAAAAATACTCTAAGCTTATTTCTCAATACTAATTTCAAGTGCATGTATTTTCTTTTTTAAGTCGTCTTTCAAGATATTCATTATGAGTTTTTGTGCATCTAATCTTGAAAAAGAATTTAGATAAATAGATTTTATTTTTAGATGTAAGTGTAATTTTTGTGGATCAAAAAATTTATGGGATTTATGTTTATCTGAATTATCGATAACTTCAATCATCTCAATTTTTATTTGTTCTGATAATTTTCGCTTAATTTCTTCAAAATAATTTTTCATAAATAAGATTTTACTATATAGATTAAATTAATGAAAATAATATGTGACTGGAAAAACTGTAATGAAGTAGGTGCTTATAAAGCTCCTATTGAGAAAGACAATAGTAAAAAGTTTAGAATGTTGTGTTTAGAGCATATAAAAATATTTAATAAAAACTGGAACTATTTTGAAAATATGAATGACCAACAAATTGAATACTTTATAAAATCTGATCTAACTTGGCATAAATCTACAAAAAAATTTGGCTCTTCTGAAAACTTTTTCAACATTCTATGGAATAATGCTTTGGAAGATAAATTAAATATTTTTAACACTTCGGATTATAAAAATTTTAAAAAAACAAAGATTTCACAACAAGATAGGGATGCTTTGCAAGTAATGGAATTAAATGAGGACGTAAAATGGGAAAAAATCCACTCAAAATTTAAAGAACTTGTAAAAAAATTTCATCCTGATAAAAATCAAGGAAGTAAAAAATATGAGGATAAGTTGAAAAAAATTACTTTAGCATATAGTCAATTAAAAAAAACATTAGGGAAAAAATGAGTTCGGAACAACTCTTACAAAAAACAGATATTAAGCTGTCTGTTAAACAAACATTTGGTTTTGATAGTGAGATGAAAGTTGGAGCTTTTTCAAAAAAAAATGAATACGTACCTAAAGTAGATCCTGACTATAAATTTGATAAAGATACTACGCTTGCGATATTGGCTGGATTTTCATTTAATAAAAGAGTGTTAATTCAAGGTTATCACGGGACTGGAAAATCTACACATATAGAGCAAGTAGCTGCCAGATTGAATTGGCCCTGCATAAGAGTAAATTTAGATAGCCATATAAGTAGGATAGATTTAATTGGAAAAGATGCCATAGTTTTAAAAGATGGAAAACAGGTTACAGAATTTAAGGAAGGAATTCTCCCATGGTCAATACAAAATCCTGTAGCTTTAGTTTTTGACGAATATGACGCTGGAAGGCCAGATGTAATGTTTGTTATTCAAAGAGTATTGGAAACTGAAGGAAATTTTACTTTGCTGGATAAAAACAAAGTTTTAGAGCAACATGACTTTTTCAGAATTTTTGCTACCACTAATACTGTTGGACTAGGAGATACTACAGGCTTATATCACGGTACCCAGCAAATTAATCAAGGGCAGATGGACAGATGGAATATTGTTTCTACTTTAAACTACCTTCCATTTGAAAAAGAGTTAGAAATTATTATATCCAAAAATAAAAGTTTTAATAATAAAGAAGGTAAGGAACTATTATCAAATATGGTTAAAGTTGCAGATCTTACAAGAAAAGGATTTATGAATGGAGACATTTCAACGGTCATGAGTCCAAGAACCGTATTACACTGGGCAGAGAATACAGATATTTTTAAAGATAGAAGTTATGCTTTCAGGTTAACATTTTTAAATAAATGCGATGACTTGGAGAAAAAAATAATTTCTGAATACTATCAAAGATGTTTTGGGGAAGATTTACCTGAGTCCTCAATTAACGTCTCAATTTAGTGTGGAAAATAAAAAAGAAAAAGTTGAAGATTTTAAAACTGCAATTAGTTCTACAATAAGATCTATTGCGGACTCACAGAAAATCGAAGTAAATTTTGGAAATCAATCATCAAAATCAGAGGTAAATTCAATAAGACTTCCAGAATTAGAGCAAAGAAAAAAAAGTATCAATTTTGAGGAAATAAGAGCAATAGCAGACTCTAAATCTCTTAGATTTAGATTTTCAAATCAAAAAACACTCAAAAAATATGAACCCGCAGGAAATATTTCTAAAAAGCTTTATAATGTTTCAGAAAAAATAAGATGTGAAAAAATCGGAACAAGCTATTTCAAAGGTATAAAAAATAATATTGAAAAATTTTATAAAAAAAAAATTGCTGGATTAGATCTAAAAAGTAGTGAAGATAAAATAATTGAGTCGTTTGAAAATTATTTAAGAGCAAAAATTTTAGATTTTAAAAATGACAGTCAGACAGAAAAGAAATTAAAATCTTACAAAAAAGATTTAAATGAAAAATTTAAAAATAAAATCAATGATCTTAAAGATCTAATACTCGATCAAGAAAAATTTAATTCTATAATATCAGAACTAATTTCGGATATGAGTTTAGATGAAAATATTGATGAAGAAAAAAAGAGAGATGATGAAAATGAAAAAAATGAAAATAAGTCTAAACCTGAAAACCAAGAGCAAAAAACTAAAGAAAAAGATGAAAAAAATGAGGAAATGTCAATAGATACTGGAATAACCGATTTAGAAAACGAGTCTAAAGAGTCAGATAAAATTGAGGAAGAATTAGAAATCAAAGATAATTCCAGACCAGATTTAAAAAAAAGAGGCAATCAGAATTTTGGAGATTTAAAATATAAATCATATACAGAGGAATTTGATGAAATAATTAAAGCTGAAGATCTAGAAAATCTGGATGAACTTACTAGATTAAGAAAAAACTTAGATCAGCAATTATTACAACTAAAAAATTTTATTTCTAAATTAGCTAATAAGCTTCAAAGAAAATTATTAGCTAAACAAAATAGATCATGGAATTTTGATTTAGAGGAGGGTTTACTAGATACGTCAAAACTTCCAAGAATTATTATGGATCCATTTAATTCCTTATCCTTCAAAAAAGAAAAAGACATTGAATTTAAAGATACATTAGTAACAATTCTCATAGATAACTCAGGATCAATGAGAGGAAAACCTATTTCTGTTGCAGCTATTTGTGCAGATATACTTTCAAGAACATTGGAAAGATGCTTAGTAAAAGTTGAAATTTTAGGATTTACAACCAAGCATTGGAAAGGAGGGTCTGCAAGAGAAAAATGGATGAAAAATGAAAAACCTAATTTACCAGGCAGACTTAATGACTTGAGACATATAATTTATAAATCTGCAGATACACCATGGAGACAAGCAAAAAATAATATGGGCTTAATGTTAAAAGAAGGTTTATTGAAAGAAAATATTGATGGGGAAGCATTAAAATGGGCTTATAACAAAATGAGTAAAAGAAAAGAGGATAGAAAAATATTGATGGTAATTTCAGATGGAGCACCAGTAGATGACTCGACACTATCAACAAACACAAGTGATTACTTGGAGACAAATTTAAGAAAAACTGTGAAATGGATTGAAAATAAAACTAATATAGAGTTATTAGCTATAGGTATAGGTCATGACGTAACTAGATACTATAATAAAGCCGTAAAAATAACAGATGTTCAGGATTTAGGTGATGTAATGATAAACCAATTAACTGACTTGTTTGTAGAAAAAAATAAAAAAACGTTTCATTAAAGTTTTACTTTAGATGATGAATTCTCAGAGTAATCCTTAATTTTATTTATCAATAATCTAAATGGAATTAACATTAATATAGTGATAAATAATTTTACAGCTAGATCACCTAAAGCTAATGTCAACCACGGAATTCCGGTAGCATAAAAAGCAATAGAAAAAAATAAAAAAGTATCCATTAAAGACCCAAGAGAAGATGAAGTAAGAGGGGCAATGTACCAACTTCTTTTTCTTAATCGATCAAATATTTGAATATCTAAATTTTGTGCTACAAAAAAGGCTACACCCGATCCAATTGCAATTCTTATAGAAATTATATCTGAAAAATTCGTTGAAACAAATAAAGTTAATAATATTCCAATCACGAAACCAAAATAGACTACTTTTCTTGCTACAACTTTGCCGTAAGCACGATTAGCTAAATCAGTTATCAAAAAAGTAACTGGATAGCTAAATGCTCCGTAAGTAAGAATTTCACTTAAACCAAATTTTTGAATAGGGTATTGAACTAAAAAATTTGAAATTAATACAACTAAACCCATCAAAATTGATAGCTTGTAATATAAGTTCATTTTATGATTTTGCTGAAATAGAAGCTTTTATTTTTTTTACTTTTTTTGATAATCTTATGTTTTTTGCTGACATGAGATATTTATCTAGCCCGCCTTTAAAATCTACTGTTCTCAAAGCTGCATTAGCTACGTTAAGCTTTATATTTTTTTTTAAAATATCACTTCTGAAAGTAATTTTTTTTAGATTAGGCAAAAATCTTCGTTTAGTTTTATTTTTTGCGTGGCTTACGTTATGGCCTTTTAAAGGTGATACTCCTGTTAATTCGCATCTTTTAGACATAATTTTTCCTAAAGTTATATAATTAAAGTGATGGTTACGGTCAAGTACTAATTCCAACAGCTTCGCTGATATTTCTAAGTTTTTCTTTTTTTAAAATTGAAACTAAGTCCTTTTTAATCTCCTTTACTATTCCTGGGCCTTTAAAAACCATGCCCGTGTATAATTGTACTGCATTTGCCCCTGCACATATTTTTTCAAAGGCTGAATGTCCTGAGTCCACACCTCCTACTCCAATAATCTGAATTTTTCCTTTAGTTTCTTTATAAAATTTCTTTATAAGATTCGTAGACAAATTTCTAAGAGGTTGTCCAGATAATCCACCTTTTTCGTTTTTTTTTATATCCTCCAAACTCTCTCTATTGGTGTCCGTTGTATTAGATAAAATAATGCCTTCAACATTGTACTTAAGAATTATTTCAATAATTTGATTGATTTCTTTATCATTTACATCAGGTGAAAGTTTTACTGCTATTGGTTTTATAATATTTTTAGCTTTTTTTACTTTATTAATACCGGAGAGAAGTTTTTCTAACTCTTGCTGGTTCTGAAAATCTCTTAGTCCGTCTGTATTTGGAGAAGAAATATTTATTGTTATATATCCAGCATTAGATGCAAGTCTGGATAAACATGTATAGTAATCTTCTTGTTTATTTTTTGTCTCTTTATTGGGGCCAACGTTTATTCCTAAAAAACCACTGGGAATATTTTCTGAAATTCTCTTAGAAACTATTTCTGAGCCATGATTGTTAAAGCCTAGACGATTAATAAGGGCTTCATCTCTCTCTAGCCTAAATATTCTAGGTTTTGGGTTTCCTAGTTGTTTTCTTGGAGTCACAGTTCCTATTTCTACAAAACCATAACCAAGCTTAAATAAAGAGTTATAAACTTCAGCACTTTTGTCAAATCCGGCGGCTAATCCAATCGGATTAGGTAATTTTTCCTCAAATAAATTCGATTCGAGAATTTCTTCTTCTTCGACTCTAAAAATACTTTTCGGTAACACATTAAATTTTAAAGACTTAATTGCTAAATCATGCGCTACTTCAGGATCTAAAGAAAAAATATAAGGTCTAAAAATTGAAAACATTATTTTATTTTATCATTTATTAATTTAATTGTTTCATTAAGTCCAAAAAAACTTATGAAAAACCCTATTCTTGGCCCATTTTCCTCACCAAAAACAACTTCATAAATTAATTTAAACCAATCTCTTAGATTTTTTTCATATCCATTTTCTTTTCCTACGGTATAGACATGAGTTTGAATTTCCTCTGGATTGAGCTTTTGGTCTATTTGTTCTAGTTTAAGGATTAAATTTTTTAAGGCTTTTTTTTCTTTCTCATTTGGTATCTTAAATTTTTTGTTTGGTTCAACTTTGTCTTTAAAATAATTAATTGCATATTCGGTAAGGCTATCTAAAATTTTATGATCATTTGGTTTTATTTCTTGATGAAACCGATTTATAAATTTCCAAAGAACTTGTTTATTATCTGCGTTACTTGATCCAACTAAATTTAATAACATTGAAAAAGGCATCACAATTTTTTCTTTAGGTGGCTTTCCATTGTGTACATGCCATACTGGATTTAAAATTTTACCTTTCATGTCTTGAGAAATATACTTTTCTATATTTGTAAGATACTCATCAACAGTTTTTGGAACTACTTCAGAATAAAGTTTTTTTGCTCTTTTGGGATTTGGATACATATACAAAGCTAAACTTTCTGGTGAAGCATATCTTAACCATTGTTCAATAGAAATTCCGTTACCCTTAGATTTAGAAATTTTCTCTCCATTCTCGTCTAAAAATAATTCATAGGCAAAACCATTAGGAGGATTTTTTCCAAGCGTTTTACAAATTTTTTTAGATAAAATAGCGCTCTCTGTTAAATCTTTGCCATACATCTCAAAGTCTACGTCGAAAGTGAACCACCGCATAGCCCAGTCTACTTTCCACTGCAGTTTGCAGTTTCCATTTAAAATATTTGTTTCTATTTTCTCACCATAATTATCAAAAACTACATTTCCAGTTTTTTGATCCATGCTTAAAAGTGGTATTTCTAAAACCTTACCTGTTTTTGGACAAATGGGTAAAAATGGAGAGTATGTTTTACGCCTTTCCTCTCTTAAAGTAGGTAAAATAATATTCATAATCTCATTATATTTTTCTATAACTCGCATTAAGGAGTTGTTAAAATTTCCAGATTTATAATTTTCCGTCGAGCTTTTAAAAGAAAATTTAAAATTAAATTTATTCAAAAATTTTTTAAGCATCTCATTATTGTGCTCACCAAAACTTTTAAACTTTTTAAAAGGGTCTGGTATAGAAGTTAAAGGTTTTCCTAAATTATCTTTAAGAACTTTATCGTTTGGAATGTTGTCTGGAACTTTTCTAAGTCCATCCATATCGTCAGAAAAGGTTATCAACTCATGATCAATTTTTTGAATGTGTTGCAAAGCGTTTATCATCATACTAGTTCTCGCAACTTCCCCAAAAGTACCTATGTGTGGTAATCCACTAGGACCATAACCTGTTTGAAAAGTAATTTTATTATTTTTTTTTATTATATCTTTTCTATCTTTTAAAAGTTTTCTTACTTCAACAAATGGCCAAGAAGATGTAGATTGAATTAAGTTATTATCAAGCATTACTATGGTTTATTAAATTTTATACGCAAAATACAGATATTATTGCAAGATATTAAGTTGAATTTTAGAACTATTTAAATAATCTCAATTTTAATGGCCACAAACAAAACAGTATTTTTTTTAATTGGTATACTTTTGATCGTTTTAGGCGCATCAATGTTAGCTCCTTACGCATTACAGATCGTTTTGATGGAAGACAGTCATAGCTTTATTGCAGCATCATTTGTAACAATTTTTATTGGTGTTTTATTTGTCTTAGCCAATCTTGATAAGGAATTTAAATTAAATTTAAGACAAACTTTTCTTTTTTCCTCTTTAGCATGGTTAATGGTTGCGTTATTTGGAAGTTTGCCTTTTTTATTATCCACTCAAGATTTCAGCTTAAGTGAAGCTTTTTTTGAGAGTATGTCTGGAATTACTACTACTGGGGCAACAATTATTTCTGATTTAGATAACAGCCCAAAAAGTATTTTGTTATGGAGAGCTATCATGCAATGGCTTGGTGGAATTGGAATTGTAGTGATGGCAATTACTATTTTACCATTATTGAAAGTTGGAGGAATGCAACTTTTTAAAATGGAAGGGCCTGACAGTACTGAAAAAATTTTACCAAGAACAGTTGAAGTTGCATCAATAATTATCTCAACTTACATAGTATTAACTTTTTTGTGTGGTCTTTTTTATTGGATTTTTGGTATGACAGTTTTTGATAGTGTGAGTCATGCAATGACTACAATCGCAACAGGTGGTTTTTCAACACACAACGACTCTATTGGTTTTTTTAAAAATTCTAATATTGAGATTATTGCAAGTATTTTTATTATACTAGGCAGTATTCCCTTCATCTCTTATTTAAAATTTGTTAAAGGAAATAAACAAATTTTTTTTAAAGATGTTCAAATAAAAGGTTTGGTTATTTTACTATTTTTTTCGATATTAGTGATGTTCCTATACCTTCTCTTTATTAATTACGAGAGTAGTCTGTATGAAAAAATAAGGATTTCTTCATTCAACGTAATCTCAATCCTATCTGGTACAGGCTATGTAACAGATGATTTTGGATTATGGGGAAAGTTTTCTTTAATCTTTTTCTTGCTTCTGATGTTTATTGGTGGTTGTGCTGGGTCTACAGCTTGTGGAATAAAAATTTTCAGATTACAGATGCTACTTATATTTTTAAGAAATCAAATTAAGAAACTGATGTCGCCCAACAGTGTTATTATAACAAAATACAATAATCAAAAAATATCAGATAATTTTATAAATTCAGTAATAATATTTATTTTTACTTTTTTATTTATTTTTTTAATTATAGCTATGCTTCTATCTATAAGTGGGTTAGATTTCATTACATCAATTTCTGGAGCAGCTAGTTCAATTTCAAATGTTGGACCTGGTTTGGGAGATATAATAGGTCCAAATGGAAACTATAAAGATATACCTGATATTTCAAAATGGATTTTATCAGCAGGTATGTTGTTAGGGAGATTAGAACTATTTGCAGTATTAGTTCTATTTTTCCCATCTTTTTGGAGAAATTAAATTATGGAAATTTATAAAAAGCAATCACTCTCCGATACTTTTAGAGTTTATTTTGACAAAAGAATGATCAAAATTTTACTTCTTGGAGCAATTAGCGGTTTTCCTTGGGTAATAATTGGCAGCAGTTTAAGTCTCTGGTTAAAAGAAGATGGTTTAAGCAGAAGCACAATAGGTTGGGCGGGATTAATATTTGCTGTTTACGCTTTTAATTACCTATGGGCTCCCATAATTGATAGAATTAGAATTCCTTGGCTAACAGAAAAAGTCGGTCATAGACGTGGTTGGATAATAGCCATGCAAACTATAATCTTAATTAGTTTAGCTTCTTGGAGTTTAATTAATCCAACAACAAATTTAGCCTTAATAATAAGTGTAGGTCTTATAATTGCTATTGCTTCAGCGACTCAGGATATTACTGTTGATGCTTTAAGAATCGAACAGATTGGGGAGGATGAAGGAAAATCTATGCAAGCCGGTGCTGCCATGGCAGTCGTTGGTTGGTGGACTGGTTATAAATTAGGGGGTGTTGTAGCATTAAATTCAGCAGAGTTTTTCCAGCAAACAGGTTTTGAAAACTACTGGCAAATCACTTTTTTAGTTTTAGGTATAATTATTATTTTTTGTAATATTGGACTTTTATTTGTCAATGAACCTCAGCCAGTAGATAGAGCAGAAAGTCAAAGACAAACTGACAAAATGATTGAAAAAAAATTAGGTTCTTCAAATATATTAACAAGCGTTGTTGCCTGGTTAACAGGTACAGTAATTGGTCCAGTAATAAGTTTTTTTAGAAAAAATGGCTTTAATATTGCAATAGCTATCTTAGGCTTTGTCTTTCTTTTTAAAATTGGTGAAGCTTTCTTGGGACGAATGTCTGTTATTTTTTATAAAGAAATAGGATTTACCAAATCAGATATCGCTTTATACTCTAAAGGCCTTGGTTGGATTACCACTGTTATATTTACATTGCTTGGTGGATTATTTGCAATTCGTTCTGGAGTTATAAAAGCAATGTTCGTATCAGGGATACTAATGGCTTCTACAAATCTATTATTTTCTTTACTTGCTTGGTCAGGAAAGTCTGAGTTGCTATTCGCAATTGCAGTAATTTTTGATGACATGGCTGCAGCTTTTGCAACAGTTGCATTTGTTGCTTTTATTTCAATGCTAGTAGACAGAACTTATACTGCAACTCAATATGCTCTTCTTTCATCTATTGGAACAGCAGGAAGAACAACGCTTGCAGCATCTTCTGGAGCTTTAGTTGATTGGTTGAATGGAGATTGGGGTATTTTTTTCATCATTACAGCAGTGATGGTAATACCGTCACTAATATTTCTTTATATGATTAAAGATAAATTAAAATTGAATGACTAAGTATTTCACAAATAATTTTACAGTCACAAATCTTCACAAAAAACCCTCGATCAAATCTGAAATTGTAACACAAATGATTTATGGAGATACGTTTTCAATATCAAAAAGAACCAAAAATTGGTTAAAAATTAAGATCAAAGAGGACGGTTACAATGGTTTTATAAAAAATAGAAAATATTCTAAATTTTCAAAACCAACTCATAAGGTAAATAAACTAAAATCAGAAATTTTTAAGCTACCAAATAAAAGTATAAAAATAAATGAGATTTCATTTGGGTCAAAAATAAAAGTTATAGAAAATAAAAAAGATTTTTTAAAATTTTCAAAAGGTTGGATAAAGAAAAATGATGTAAAGCCTATTTCTTACAAGGAAGAAAATCCTTTTAGAAAAATATCTATTTTTAAAAACATTAAATACAAATGGGGTGGAAAATCTTTTAAGGGAATAGATTGCTCAGCATTAATACAAATTTTTTTAAATTTTAACAATAAATTTTGCCCTAGAGATGCGAAAGATCAGGTCAAATTTTTCAAAAAAAATATCGAATTAAAAGAGATAAAGAAAAACGATATTATTTATTGGAAAGGTCACGTGGCTCTAGCGCTATCTAATAAAAAACTTATTCATGCCTATGGCCCAATGAAGAAAACAGTTGTTATGGGAATTAAACAAACAATCAAAAGAATTGAGAAGAGTGCTAAATTAAAAGTGATAGGGATTAAAAGGCTGTAAGTAGCAAAGGCAGCTTCAGTCTCCCTCCACTGCCCTTAATCTAATATTAATTGATTCGATTCATAATAATTAGACTCTTTTTAGTTGTATGTGGATAATGAATGGCATTATTTAAAAAAATAACTGTAATAATAATAATTGAAAACCTCTATACAATTTCCCTAAAAGCCACCAAAACAGAGGCAAACAACCAATAAACCAGATAATTCTTGATGGGATGAATCCTTTTAATCTAAAATCTGCTTTAAAAGTATTTTTTTTAAAAACTTCTCCTTCAAAGGTAATCTGTTTCTTTCGATTGGGATACTCATACTTAATTCTTAAATTATCTTCGTATATAGAATTTATTATTTCAGGCACAACCATACATGTAAACCAAATGCTTGTATTTACTATATTTAAATCATTATACCAAAAAGCTATCCATAGAACTGCTCCACCAATAATTGAAATTATAATTAATGCTGTACTTAGTAATAAATTCATAAATATTGACGACCATACGACAACCAAATTATAATATTATATATATTAAGTTGTGAAATATTATTAAAAAATGGCGGAGAGAGAGGGATTCGAACCCTCGAAACGGTTTCCCGTTTACACGCTTTCCAAGCGTGCGCCTTCAACCACTCGGCCACCTCTCCTATTTAAAATCATCGATTGCTTTTACAAATTCTTCGATGAACTCTTTATTTGTAGGAAGTTTATTCTTCATCATATCTTTTTGAATTTTTTTATAATTCTTCTTAATATGATTAAGAATTCCAAAAAAATTTAAAAAATTACGCTTGGCAACAAAAATACCTTTTTTATCACCGATTATGTGTTCAATTTCCTCAAAAACAATTACTGGTCTTCTTCTAGCTAAAGCCTCTAATAGAACCATAGGATGTCCTTCTGTAAATGAGGGTAAAACAAAAATATCATGATCATCATAATATTTAATTAGCCTTGCTTTATTACTTTGAGTTAATTGAATGTTAATATTGCTTTGATTAATTTTATAAGAGGTATTTTTTTCAGCTCCCACTATTGTTAATGAGATATCACGCTTGTTTTTAATCAGAGAGGCTAATGAGAAAACACCTTTTTCTATTCTTATTCTTCCAACATATAAAAGTTTAAAATTTTTTACATCTTGATTTTTAGGCTTTCTAAGCCAAACTGAGTCAAGTTGTGATGGATAAACGACTTTACCTTTCTTTCCTCTTAAAATGTAATTTCTACAACTGATAAAGTTGGAAATTAATGAAGTTAAAGTAAACATTAAATGATAAACTAACTTACCAATATTCCCAAGAATGGCTTTGTATTCTCCATAGCCATCACTTCTTAAATACACTATTGGAGTCTTCCCATAAAGCTTAAGAAATAAACATATAAAAAAAGTATAAGGAGAAATAGAGATAATTAAAAATTTTGTATTCTCAACTTTTGTTGATCTTATAACTTCAGATAAATAAGAAAATATATTAGAGAAAATCTTTAACTTTTTTAATTTTATCTCATGTGCTCTTTTCTTGAAAGATTTTCTGCCAAAAAGATTTACTTCAAATTTTTTATTTAATCCCTCTGGACTTGATTTAATATCAATATTATCGCAAAAAAATTTTTGATCTTGTAAAAAAATACTTTCATTAGTGAAAATAAATAGTTTTTTTTTCATTAAGCGTCTTTATTAATTTTTAAAACTCCAATAAATGCTTCTTGCGGTATCTCTACTTTTCCAAACTGTTTTGATCTGGCCTTACCTTTTTTTTGTTTTTCTAAGAGCTTTCTCTTTCTATCTGTTGCTCCACCACCATGTATTTTTGTTAATACATCTTTTTTAAATCCTTTAATGGACTCTCTAGCTACAATTTTTCCACCAATAGCCGCTTGCACTGGTATCATAAAGTTATGCCTTGGAATTAAATCTTTTAATTTTTCACATACTTGTCTGCCAGTTTTTTGAGCAAAGTCTTTATGTATAATCATTGCCAAAGCGTCAACAGGTTCTGAGTTTACTAGAATTCCTAATTTGACAAGATCACCTTCTCTATATCCAGAAATTTCATAATCAAAACTTGCGTAACCACTAGAAACAGATTTTAACCTGTCGTTAAAATCAAATACAACTTCATTAAGCGGTAAATCATACGATAATACTGCTCTGCTTCCAGAATAAGATAAATTAGTTTGAATTCCTCTTTTATCTTGGCAAATCTTTATGATTGAACCTAAATACTCATCTGGAGTAATGATAGTTGATTTAATCCAAGGTTCTTCAATTTTTTCTATTTGTGACGGATCTGGCATGTTTGTAGGATTTTGTAAATCCAAAATTTTTCTTTTAGTCGTGTGGACTTTATAAATAACCCCTGGAGTAGTTGTTATTAAACTTACGTCAAATTCTCTCTCGAGCCTTTCTGTTATTATCTCAAGATGCAAAAGACCTAAAAAACCACATCTAAACCCAAGGCCTAATGCACTTGAAGACTCGGGTTCATATGAAAAACTCGCATCGTTTAATTTAAGTTTAGCTAAACCATCTTTTAATTTTTGGTATTCTGAACTATCGACTGGAAACAAACCGCAAAATACAACTGGCTTACTCGGCTTGAATCCAGGTAAAGGTTCGTTAATTGGATCGTTAGCATCACATATTGTGTCTCCAACTTTTGTTTCTGATAGAGATTTTATACCAGTAATTATAAATCCAATTTCTCCTGAGTTAAGTTCTTCTACATCAGTTGGTTTAGGAGTAAAGACTCCTACTTTTTCTAATAAGTGCTCTTGATCATTAGACATTAATTTTATCTTCATACCTTTTTTTAATTTACCGTTAATTACGCGAACTAAAATAACTACTCCCAGATAACTGTCATACCAACTGTCCACTAATAAACATTTAAGTTTATCGTTTGAAATACCCTTTGGCGGGGGTAGCTTGTTTATTATTGCCTCTAAAATATCATCAATGCCTTCACCAGTTTTTCCTGAACAAGGAATAGCGTTTGTAGTTTCAATACCAACAACGTCTTCTATTTCCTTTTTTGTTTTTTCAATATCTGACGCAGGTAAATCTATTTTATTCAATACGGGTATTACCTCATGATTTATCTCAAGGGCTTGGTAGACGTTTGCCAAAGTTTGAGCTTCTACTCCTTGAGTGCTATCAACTATCAAAAGTGAGCCTTCGCATGCTGATAGTGATCTACTTACTTCATATCCAAAATCAACGTGTCCAGGTGTGTCGATTATATTAAGTTTGTAACTTTGACCATCTTTACTTTTATAATCAAGTTTTACTGTTTGGGCTTTTATTGTAATACCTCGCTCTCTTTCTATATCCATTGAGTCTAAAACTTGTTGTTTCATTTCTCTGTCTGTCAAACCTCCACACTTATGGATTATTCTATCTGCGATAGTAGATTTACCGTGATCAATATGCGCAATTATAGAAAAATTACGTATTCTTTTTATTTCTGACATTAGGACCTAATTGTAGCGCCTGTTTTTTCTTTAACTACATCAATAATTTTTTTACTAATCTGATCTATATCTTTTTCACTCAAGGTTTTATTTGAAGATTGCAGAGTAACATTAATGGCAACTGATTTTTTGTCTTTAGGAATATTTTCTCCCTCGTAAACATCAAAAGTTATCACTTCTTGAATAAGAGAGTAATCTATTTCTTTAATAATCTTTTCTAACAAGCCTATCTTAAAAATTTTATCAATTACAAAGGCAAAGTCTCTTTGAGATTTTTGAAAATCTGAAGGTTGAAAACTTCTTTTGGTTTGTCTAATTTTTTTATTAGGTTCAGGTATATTTTTTAAAAATATTTCTAGACCATAAACATTTGGCTCTTTAAAATCTAATCTTTTGATTATGGCGGGATGTAGTTCTCCAAAGTACGCAAGATGAGGTCCTTTTTCTGATTTTAGATTTATAGAACCGGATCTTCCGGGGTGATAACAGTGTTTTGTTTTATCGTTAATAAATAGATCTTTTTCAGACACTCCAAGTTCAATTAAAGTTTTGACTACGTCACTTTTTATATCAAACACATCTATATTTCTCTCCTTCTCAATCCAACTTTTTCTATTTACTTTCCCTGACTTTAAAGCACCAACTACAATTTGTTGTTCTCCAGGATTTTTTCCGAAAAACACTGGTCCTATTTCAAATAAAGAAACATCTTCATAACCTCTATCTTGGTTTTTTTTTAGGTAAAGTGAAAGATTTGAATAGATTGATCTTCTTAAAACATCAAGATCGGAAGAAATGGGATTCAAAATTGGAATTTCTTTTTCGCCCTTTGAAAATTGACTATCAATTTTAGAGTCAGTAAATGACCAGGTAACTGACTCGAGAAAACCTTTTGATGCAAGAGATCTTTGTGACAAATGAAATAGCTTTTGTTTAAAATTTAAAGTTTCACTTTCTCTTATTCTCTCGGGTGTGATTAATTTAATGTTATTGAAACCTTTAATTCTAATAAGCTCCTCAATTATGTCTACATCTTGATTAATATCTGGTCTCCATGAAGGAATTTCTACTTTAAGATCTTTTTTTCCTTTTTTGCAAACGAAACCTAATGAAATCAGAATTTTTTGTGCCTCATTAAGAGATATTGGTATACCAATTAAATTTTCAAAATTATCAATATCAAAATTAATAATTTTACTTTTTTGAGAATTTTTTCCAGTAATCTCAAATTTGCTAGCTTTTCCTCCACAAATTTTCAATATTAAATCGGTAGCAACTTGTAAGCCCTCTGTTATAGAATTGGGATCGATGCCCCTTTCAAATCTATATTTTGCATCAGTGTTAATTGCTAGATCTCGAGACGTTTTTCTTATTGAAGATGGAAAAAAATATGCAGATTCAAGTAAAATATTTTTGGTGTCAAACTCTGTCGAAGTTTTTGTCCCCCCAATAATTCCACCAAGGCCGAGAACACTAGACTTATCAGCAATAACACACATGCCTTTATTAAGTATATATTTTTTATTATCTAATGCTTCAAACTCTTCACCCTCTTTTGAGTCTCTGACAATAATCTCTTTATCAATTTTATCTGCATCATAAGCGTGCAATGGACGGTTCAAATCAAACATCACATAATTAGTGATATCAACAACTGCAGAAATTGGTTTTAAGCCAAGAGCATGCAGTTTATTTTTTAACCATTCTGGACTCTCCTTGTTGACAATATTTTTAATGTAACAGCTTCCAAATGTGAGACACCCTTGATGCTTATCTTTAGTTATTGAGATCTTAACTTTATGTTTGAAGCTTTGTTTTATCTTTTTTCTTTTTATATTTATTAATTTACCTATTCCAGTAGAAGATAAATCTCTCGCAATACCTCTTATACCTAAACAGTCTGGTCTATTTGGCGTAATTGCTATATCAATTGCTTTTTCTGATTTACTTTTAAAGTAACTTTTTCCTATTTCTTTTTCCTTCACATTAAGCTCTATTATTCCATCACTCTCATCTGATAAATTCAATTCGCTTTCAGAACACAACATTCCTCGAGACTCTACTCCTCTAATTTTGGCAATTTTTAATTGAAATTTTGTTTTAGGTATTACGGCCCCAGGCGGAGCATAAATTGTTATAAGACCATCTCTTGCGTTAGGCGCTCCACATACAACTTTTAAAGTTTCTTTTTCACCAATGTTTACATCGCATACTTTTAATTTATCTGCATTAGGATGTTTCTCAGATTTGATAATTTTAGCTATTTTAAATTCACTCAGCTCTCCAGAGTTTTCTTTTACACTTTCAACCTCTAAGCCGATATTAGTGAGTTTATTTATAATTTCGTTTTCATTTGCATTAGTTTTTAAATGCTCTTTTAACCATGGAAGTGTAATAATCATTTACTTAGCCCTCTGTAGTTAGTCGGTACATCTAAAGGATCGAAACCAAAATGACTTAACCATCTATAATCTGTTTCAAAAAAAGCTCTTAAATCGTTAATTCCGTATTTTAACATAGCCAAACGATCAATACCCATACCAAATGCGAATCCTTGATATTTTTTTGGATCAACTTTTGCATTTTTTAGAACATTGGGATGGACCATCCCACAACCTAAGATTTCTAACCATTTATCTCCTTCACCAATTATGATTTTTTCATTCTCAATTCTATATCCAATGTCTACTTCAGCAGATGGTTCGGTGAATGGGAAATGACTAGGTCTGAATCTCATTTTAACATTTTTGACCTCAAAAAATTCTTTAATAAAATAATCTAAACATCCCTTAAGATGGCCCATAGTAATATTTCTATCAATGTGAAGACCCTCTAGTTGATGAAACATTGGAGCATGAGTTTGATCACTATCGCATCTATAAGTTCTTCCAGGAACAATTATTTTGAATGGTGGTTTTCCATCAAGCATTGCTCTAATTTGAACTGGAGAAGTGTGCGTTCTCAAAAGAAGTTTTTTATTTTTTTCTAAATAAAATGTGTCATGCATGTCCCTTGCCGGATGATCTTCAGGTGTATTTAATGCAGTAAAATTATTATACTCAGTTTCAACATCCGGACCTTCTGCAACAGTAAAACCTATTTCAGAAAAAATAGAGGAGATTTCATCTATAACTTGAGAAACTGGATGAATTTTTCCTTGTTGATATGGTCGGATCGGTAAAGTTACATCAACTTTTTCATTTTTTAATTTATCACTGATTTCCGCATTCTCTATTTCAAAACTTTTCTGTTCAATCTGATTAGATAAATCATCTTTTACTTTATTTAAATTTGAAGCAAAATCTTTTCTCTTGTCAGGTTCTAGTGTGCCCAGTTTTTTAAATTGTTGCGTAATTTGTCCGTTTTTTCCAAAAAACTCTGTTTTTAAATTTTGTAGATCTTCCTTATTTTTAACAGTATCAATCTTTGCATTAAAAATAGAATTTATTTTATCTAAATCACTCATCGGGTAATTGATTTTTTATATTAAGTTGAAGTTAAATCAAAGACCCTTTTAATTAAGGGAGGATTGAACCTTTTTTACTACTGATTTGAAGACTTCTGGATTATTGTAAGCTAGTTCTGCCAAAACTTTTCTATCTAATTTAATTTTTGATTTAGCCAAACCACTAATAAATTTAGAATAAGTAAGACCTTCCGCTCTAACTCCTGCGTTTATTCTTTGAATCCATAATGACCTAAATTCTCTTTTCTTGGCTTTTCTATCACGGTATGCATATTGCATTGCTTTTTCCATAGCTTGGCGAGCAATTCTGATAGTATTTTTTCTTCTTCCTCTTTGTCCTTTAACAGATTTTAAAACTTTTTTATGTTTTGCTCTGCTAACCACTCCTCGTTTAGTTCTAGCCATGCTAACCTCTTAAATTATAAGGCATGTACGACTTTACAATTTTTGTATCTTGTTTTGTCATTATCGTAGTGCCTCTTTGTTTTCTAATTTGTGAATTTGTTCTTTTAATCATACCATGTCGTTTTCCAGCTTGGGGCATTTTAATTTTGCCAGAAGCTGTGAGTCTAAATCTTTTTTTTGCAGAGCTCTTTGTTTTTAATTTAGGCATAAATATTTTGGTTTTATATAGTCAATATGATTTGTAAGCAAGTCGCTTATAATTCTTATTTAGATGGGTTGAATGATCATAACCATTTGTTTTCCCTCAAATTTAGGCTGGCTTTCAACTTTTGCTATATCTTTGGTTTCATGAATTATCTTATTCATGAGTTCTTTGCCTAGATCTGTATGTTGCATCTCTCTACCTTTAAATTTTACAGTAAATTTTACTTTATCTCCTTTACTTATAAATTTTTTTGCATTTTTTATTTTGAAATTATAGTCATGTGTTTCAGTACCAGGTCTTAACTTTATTTCTTTTAAGGAAACTATTTTTTGCTTTTTTTTTGCTTGATTGGCTTTTTTTTGTAAGTCATATTTATACTTTCCCATGTCCATTATTTTACAAACTGGTGGTTTGGTATTAGGAGATATTTCTATTAAATCCAAGTCTTCTTGACGCGCTAGCTCAATTGCCTTCTTCAGTGGCAACACACCTAAATTATCACCATCGCTTCCAATAACTTGGACGTCTAAAGCTCTAATTCGCTCATTAGACCTTGGACCTTGAGGCTTCGTTCTTCTTTGAAAATAATTTGGTTTTGAATTTGACACTTAATTTAAAGGCAGCTTATTAGATTCTAACATATTTTTAATTAGTTTTTCCCTTTTCATTACTTCTTGTTTATCTGAACCCAATTTACGTAATGTTACAGTATTTTCTGCAACCTCCTTTTTACCACAAACTATAATGTAAGGTATTTTTGCTAAAGAATGTTCTCTTACTTTATAATTTATTTTTTCACTCCTTAAGTCCATTTCACATTTTATACCTTCTTTAAATAGATCTTCAAATAATTTTTTAACATATTTATCATTTTCTTCTGTTATTGAGCATACTACTGCTTGTGCTGGAGATAACCAAAACGGCAACTTGCCTGCGTAATTTTCAATTAAAATTCCGATAAATCTCTCTAATGAACCAAATAAAGCTCTATGAAGCATTACTGGAACTTTTTTAGTTCCATCTTTTTCAACGTAAGATGCGCCTAATCTACCAGGTAAATTCAAATCTACTTGTAAAGTTCCACATTGCCAGTCTCTTCCGATTGCATCTCTTAAAACAAATTCAATTTTTGGTCCATAAAACGCTCCTTCGCCTTTATTAATAGTGTACTCAAGTTTTGATTTTTTTATCGCAGTTAATAGTGCTTGTTCTGATTTATCCCATACGCTGTCATCGCCTACTCTTTTTTCTGGCCTGTCTGAATACTTTAATATTACATTTTTAAATCCGAGGTCTTTATATATATCAAGAATTAATTTTGTTACCGAAAGAGACTCATCTGTAATTTGATCCTCTGTACAAAAAATATGAGCATCATCTTGTGTAAAAGCTCTGACTCTCAATAGTCCGTGCAAAGCCCCTGAAGGCTCATATCGATGAACCTTGCCAAACTCTGAGAGTTTTAATGGAAGATCTCTATAACTTTTAAGGCCTTGATTAAATATCTGGACGCAACCTGGGCAATTCATAGGTTTTATCGCAAAAGTTTTTTCATCTGGTGTTTCAGATGTATACATATGTTCACCAAATTTCTCCCAATGACCAGACTTTTCCCATAAAGATTTATCTAGAAGCTCAGGTGTATTAATTTCTTTATAACCAGCTAGTCTTTGTTTTGTTCTCATGTATTCAATCAACCTTTGAAATAACAACCATCCTTTTTCATGCCAAAATACAGAGCCAGGGCTTTCCTCTCTAAAATGGAAAAGATCCATTTCTTTTCCTAATTTTCTATGATCTCTTTTTTCAGCCTCTTCTAATCGATGAAGATAATCATCTAATTCCCTCTTTGAGCTCCAACAGGTTCCATAAATTCTCTGTAACATTTCATTTTTAGAGTCCCCTCTCCAGTAGGCTCCGGAAACTTTTGTTAGTTTAAATGCTTTTCCAATTTTACCTGAAGAAGCTAAATGCGGACCTCTACACAAGTCATGCCAAGTGTCACCATGGTGATAGACAGATAATTCCTCATTAGCAGGGATACTCTCAATTATTTCAGCTTTATATTTTTCTCCAATTTCTTTAAAATGATCTATAGCTTTTTTTCTTTCCCAAACTTCTCTTGTAGTTTTAACATCTCTATCAATTATTTCTGACATTTTATTTTCTATCTTCTTTAAATCTTCACTAGTAAATGGTTCAGCTCTAGCAAAATCATAATAGAAACCATTTTCAATTACAGGTCCAATAGTTACTTGTGTGCCAGGAAATAATTCTTGCACCGCCATTGCCATTATATGGGCAGCGTCGTGTCTAATTACCTCGAGTCCTTCTCTATCCTTTTGAGTAATGATTCTAACCTTTGAGTTTTTGGTTATTTGATAACTCAAATCTTTTAGCTCTCCATCTACTTCCATAATTAAAGCAGATTTTTCCAATGACTTACTAATTTTTTTTGTTAAGTCAAATCCATTAATCGACTTTGCAAAAGAAATTTTTTTTCCGTCTAGTAATTGAATTTGAGGCATTAATCTTTTAATAATTTCTTGTATTCTCTTAAATTAGAATCACACATAATTTCAACATCAAATTTTTTTGATACATTTTTTCTACCTTCGTTTCCAATTAATTTCAACTCTTCTTGGCTTAATTGAATAACAGTATTTAGACTTTTAGCAAGTTCTCTGGGATCATCATGTTTATATAAGAATCCAGATTTTTTATTTAAAATTGTTTCTTTTGAACCACCTATATTACTTGCAATTATCGGTTTAGCCATTGCTTGGGTCTCTACGGCCACTCTTCCAAAAGCTTCAGGCTCTATTGATGCAGATACTACTACATCTGCTAATGAGTATGCTAAAGGCATTTCTCTACAATGACTAATAAATTTTACTTTTTTTGACAGACTATATCTTTGCACTAAATTTAATAGTTTTTTTGAGTAAACTTTTCTACCTTGATCTGATCCTAATAAAACAGCCTGGAAGTTTGTGAGATTATAATCTTCTATTAAAATATTTAAAGATTCTATAAACTTTTCCTGTCCTTTCCAGTACGTCAACCTTCCTGGCATAAGAATGGTAAATTTATTAGGATCAAGCTCCCATTCTTTTTTTAATTTTTCTTGTTTTAAGATTGATATATTTTTTTGATTATAATAGTCGACATTGATGCCTCTAAAAATGACTCGTAATTTTTTTTTTTTATTTAAAAATTCACTATAATTTTCACTTATGTGATTAAAAATAAAATTTGAACCAGCAATGGTAAGTTTAGATCTTAACATTATGCTATTATAAAATTTTTTAAATTTACTTTTGAAATTGTATGTCCCATGGAAAGTGGTTACGAAAA
>CACHFP010000009.1 GCA_902579115.1 uncultured Pelagibacteraceae bacterium
TAATACAAATTGTAAGTCCATCACCTATTGGAATAATATTTTTTGCAACTCTGCTATCTTTCTTAATGTGTGTATTAAATTCCCTTATAATATTTGTAAATTTATTGTTTTTCGTATCATCTATTACTTCTCCGTGCCATAAAACATTATCTATAACAATAAGTCCATTTTTATTAATAAGGTCCATAGATGTTTCATAGTATTTAAGGTAATTCTCCTTATCAGCATCAATAAAAATTAAATCAAATATTTGACTTGAATCTTTCAATTCATTAAGGCTTTCAGTAGCAGGTTTTACAATTTGCTTTATTTTTTTTTCATTTGCTTTTTTATAAAATGATTGTGCTTTTATACTGAATTCAGGACTTTTATCTAAGCTAATTAGAAGACCATCAGATGGAAGGGCTAAGGCCATTGATAAAGCGCTAAAACCTGTAAAACTTCCTATTTCTAAAACCTTTTTAATATTAGAGATTTTAATTAATGTTTGTAGAAATTGTGCTTGAGAAACTGAAATCTGTAATCTCTGTTGATCACCAAGACTTATATTATATTGAATTATCTCTTTCTGAACATCAGTTAAAGATTCTGAATGATCAATAATGTATTTTTCAAGATTTTCAGTTAAATCTAATTTCTTAGGCATAATTAGCCTTTTAAAATTTTTTTTAGAATTTCATTTGTCAATTGAGGGTTTGCTTTCCCACTAGATAATTTCATAACCTCTCCTACAAAAAAACCAAACAATTTTTCTTTTCCAGCTTTATATTGATCAACTTTATCTTTATTTTTTAATAGTATTTCATTAATCATTTTCTCTAATTCTTTAGGATCGCTTTGTTGTTTCATCCCTTTTGACTCTATGATTTTTTTTGGGTTATCACCGCTTTCAACCATAATTTCGAAAACATCTTTTGCTATTCTTCCTGAAATCTCTCCAGATTTAATTGATTGCACTAACTCAGCAAAATTTTTAGCAGAAATTGGTGAGTTAGAAATATTAAGTCCTTTGTCGTTGAGCATTGCAAATAAATCACCCATCATCCATGTAGCTGCTAGTTTTTTGTCAGATAATTTTGCAACTTCCTCATAATAATCAGAGATTTCTTTTTCAGAAACCAATACGTTTGCTTCGTATGAGTTAAGCCCATATTCTTTAATAAATCTCTCCTTCTTATTATCTGGCAACTCAGGCAAAGATTTTTTTAAATCATCAATTAATTTTTGTTCAAGTTTTAAGGGTAAAAGATCTGGATCAGGAAAGTATCTATAATCGTGAGCATCTTCTTTTGATCTCATTGATCTTGTTTCATTTTTTTTTGTATCAAATAATCTTGTTTCTTGATCTATCTCTTTTCCATCTTCTAGTAGTTCAACTTGTCGATTAGCCTCATATTCAATCGCCATTTGCATAAATTTAATTGAATTTACATTTTTAATTTCACATCTTGTGCCGAAATTTTTATCGCCTACTTTTCTTACTGATACATTTACATCTGCTCTTAATGAACCTTCTTGCATATTGCCATCACATGTGCCCAAGTATCTCATAATGGTTCTTAATTTTTTTATGTAAGCATTTACTTCATCGGGCGAACGAAGATGGGGTTTGCTAACGATTTCCATTAAAGCTATTCCAGAACGATTTAAATCAACATAGGTGTTTGAAGGATCCATATCATGGATACTTTTACCTGCGTCCTGTTCTAAATGAAGCCTTTCAATGCCAATTTCTTTTGAACCATAAGGCATATCCAGTAAAACTTTACCTTCACCAACAATAGGATTTTTATATTGGGAAATCTGGTAGCCCTGTGGAAGATCTGCATAAAAATAATTTTTTCTATCGAATACTGAATAATTATTTATTTTTGCATTTAAACCTAAGCCTGTTCTTATAGCTTGTTTCACGCACTCCTCATTGATGACTGGTAGCATTCCGGGAAAAGCAGAGTCAATTAAACTTACTTGTTTGTTAGGATCAGCTCCGAATTTAGTTGAGGAGCCTGAAAAAAGTTTAGAATTAGAAAGGACTTGAGCATGAACTTCTAAACCTATAACTACTTCATACTTCCCTTTCTCGCCATTTATAAAATAATCAAATTTTTCTTTGCTCATGACCACCACTTTTTAATTTCATTTTTATAACCACAGTTTTTTTCAAAAGCGTAACCAATATTAAGAATTTTTTGCTCATCTAAAGCTTTACCTATCAATTGTAAACCAAGTGGGTAGCCCTGTTTATCTAATCCAGCAGGAAGAGATAAGGCTGGTAATCCAGCTAAATTTACAGGAACTGTAAAAATATCGTTTAAATACATTGATACAGGATCGTTAGTTTTTTCTCCAATCTTAAATGCTGAGCTTGGTGTTGAGGGCGTTAAAATAGCATCAACTTTCGTAAAACTATCATCGAAATCTTTTTTTATTAGTTGTCTAACTTTTTGAGCTTTTAAATAATAGGCATCGTAATAACCAGACGATAATACATAAGTGCCTATTAGTATTCTTCTCTTTACTTCATCACCAAATCCCTCTGATCTAGTGTTTTCATACATTTCAATTAAATCTTTTCCTTTTTGTGATCTGTAACCATATCTTACACCATCATATCTTGCTAAATTTGATGAAGCTTCTGCAGGAGCTACGATATAGTAAGTAGGCAAAGCGTACTTGGTGTGGGGTAATGAAATATCAATTAACTGAGCGCCTAAATCTTTTAATATTTTTTTTCCTTTTTCCCAAAGTTCGTCAATTTCTTTTGGCATATTATCTACTCGATACTCTTTAGGGATACCAATTTTCAATCCTTTGATATTATCTTTTAAATTTTTTGAGTATGATTCTTTTTTTTTATTAATTGAGGTTGAGTCTTTTTCATCAAAACCAGACATTGCTTCAAGCATAATTGAACAATCATTTACTGTTTTAGTCATTGGTCCTGCTTGGTCTAATGAAGAAGCAAAAGCAACTATACCCCACCTCGAACAAAGACCGTAAGTTGGCTTGAGACCTACAGTGCCAGTAAACGATGCAGGCTGCCTAATAGACCCACCTGTATCTGTACCGATTGTTGCGGGAGTAAGATCTGCCGCTAAAGCCGAAGAAGATCCTCCTGAAGAACCTCCTGGAACTAAATGATCTCCGACAGGATTAATTACATTTCCAAAAAAACTTGTCTCATTAGATGAGCCCATAGCAAATTCATCACAATTTAATTTTCCAAGTAAAAAAGCTCCATTGTTCCATAAATTTTTTGTTACAGTAGACTCATATGAGGGAACAAAATTATTTAAAATATTGCTTCCAGCCGTAGTTTTTACATTTTCAGTGCAAAATAAATCTTTTACAGCTAAAGGTATCCCGCTAAGAAGTTGATCGTTATTCGGTTTATTATCGAATTTTTTTGCATTTTCTAAAGCTTGATCAAATGTTGTTGTTACAAAAGCATTGAGTTTTTTTGCATTTTCAATGTTCTTTATATATGCTTGTGTAAGTTCTAATGAGGATATCTTCTTAGAATTTATACTTTCCAAAATTTCACTTAAACTTTGATTAGTTATATTGCTCATTACTCAACCACCTTTGGAACTACAAAAAACTCTTCATTTTTTTTAGGGGAATTTTTAAGAATTTTTTCTCTTATCTTGCCATCATTGATCTCGTCTTTCCTTGATCTCAAAGATCGGTTTAAAATTGATGTTAATGGTTCAACTTTATCAGTATTCAGTTCATTTAATTGTTCAATAAACTTGAAAATTGAGTTTAAATCTTTGGTTAAGCTATCTACTTTAGCTTCATCAACTGAAATTCGAGCTAATTTTGCTACATGTTTAATTTTCTCTTTATCTAAGGACATTTGTGCAATAAGTTAATTTAAATGTGTTTTATCACAAATTAGGTAAATTTCATGCTCGATATTGACGTATTTATTGAAAAAACCAAGAAAAAATCAAGATTAATTGGTATTGATCCTGGCGGCAAAAGAATAGGAATAGCTCTATCAGATGAAAATAAAATTGTAGCTACGCCATACACCACGATTATTAAAGAAAATTATAGAGACCTAGTTGATCAAATTAAGAAAATTGTCAAAGAATATGACATAGACGGAATAGTCATAGGTAATCCAATTAATATGGATGGAACGGAAGGGCCTTCTTCACAATCAGCTAAAGATCTAGCTAAAAATTTTTCAAAAGATATTACAGAAAATATCACTTTATGGGATGAGAGACTATCTAGCCAGGGAGCCTTTAATCTATCTAATGATTTAGCAATTAATTCATCAAAAAAAGTGAAGAAATTAGACGAGAATTCTGCTCAATTTATACTTCAAGGGGTCCTAGATTATTATCATAAAAAAAATACTTGATATAATATAGTAAAAGGCCTATAGAGTTGATTTTAATGGCAACTGAAAAAAAAGTTAAAGCTATTAAAAACACTCCCAAACATCTATTAGGTATTCAAAATTTATCAGTTCTCGAGGCAAAAGAGATTTTAACCGAAGCAAAATCCTTCATAAAATTAAACAGAGGAAGTTCTAAAAAACTAGATGTCCTTAGGGGAAAAACTCAAATAAACTTATTTTTTGAACCTTCTACAAGGACACAGAGTTCATTTGATTTAGCTGGAAAAAGATTAGGAGCGGACGTAATGACGATGAATATGGGAAACTCTGCATTAAAAAAAGGTGAAACATTAATTGACACTGCCATGACATTAAATGCCATGCATCCTGACATAATTGTTATAAGACATCAAGACTCGGGTGCACCAAATCTTCTTTCACAGAAAGTAAATTGTACAGTCATTAATGCAGGTGATGGAAGGAGAGAACACCCTACACAAGCCTTACTTGATGCTTTAACAATTATTAATAGAAAAGGTAACATAGAGGGATTAAAAATTGCAATATGTGGTGACATTCTTCATTCAAGAGTTGCTAGGTCTAATATTTATCTAATGAATATGTTAGGTGCGGAAGTAAATGTCATCGCTCCAAAAACTTTAATGCCCAAAGGAATAGATAACTTGGGTGTTAAATCATTTACCGATATGAAAAAAGGATTAGATGGGTGTGATATTGTTATGATGTTAAGATTGCAAAATGAAAGAATGCAGGGATCTTTTCTTCCATCAAAGAGAGAATATTACGAATTTTTTGGACTTACACCAGAAAAACTAAAGTTTGCAAAAAAAGATGCTTTACTAATGCACCCTGGTCCAATGAACAGAGGTGTTGAGATTGATACTAAATTAGCAGATGACATTAATGTTAGTCTGGTGAAAGAACAAGTTGAATTAGGCGTAGCTGTCAGAATGGCATGTTTAAAATTGTATTGTAAATAAATGAAAGAAAAAATTTTGGCAAATGTGAGAATTATCGACCCATCTCAAAAGATGGATGAAATAGGAAATATAGTTATCGATGAAAAAGGAAAAATAAAATCCATTGGAAAAAAATCAGGTACATCTAAATCAGCAGAAAAAATTGATTTGAGAGGCCTAGTAGCTATTCCTGGATTAGTTGATATGAAGGCTTTTGTTGGAGAGCCTGGCTTTGAATATAAAGAAAATTTTAGAACATTAAGCCAAGCAGCTTTGGCAGGTGGAGTAACCTCAATTGTAACTATGCCAAATACTAAGCCAGTTATAGACAACGTATCTATGGTGGACTTTATAATTAGAAGGGGTAGAGATAAAGCTAAGGTAAATCTTTTCCCGTGTGCATCGATTACCAGACAGAGGGAGGGTAATCAAATGACTGAATTTGGTTTATTAAAAGCAAGAGGAATTATTGGATTTAGTGATGTTAATAAAACAATCCAAAATTCTGAATTGATGTCTAGAATAATGAATTATGCTTCAGACATTGATGTTCTGATTATGCAACATGCCGAGGATTATGAATTAGCTAAAAATTCATGTATTAATCAAAGTGAAGTAGCAACAAGATTAGGTTTACAAGGTGTCTCAGATATTGCTGAAAAGATTATTATTGAAAGGGATTTATCTTTGTTAAGTGAATTTCCTTGCAGATATCACATTAATCAAATTTCCTCAAAAAATTCTCTTAATGTTATCAAAAAAAATAAATCTAATGGAATAAAATTCAGCACAGGGGTTTCCATAAACAATTTATCGTTAAATCAAAATGATATCGGAGAATTTAGAACTTTTTTGAAACTATCTCCCCCTCTTAGAAGCGAGGAGGATAGGCTTGCATTAATAGAAGGTATAAAGAATAATCTCATAGATGTAATTGTATCAGATCACATTCCTGAAGATGAGGAAAGTAAAAGACTTCCGTTTGCACAAGCAGCAACTGGTTCTATCGGTATAGAGACATTGCTATCTCTATCTTTAGAGCTTTATCATAATGAGTCATTACCTTTGGATAAAATAATTAAATGTTTAACAATTAATCCAGCTAAGATACTAAAAATAAAAAAAGGTACCCTTAAAGAGGGATCGGACGCAGATATTTGTATATTTGATCTGGAAAAACCATGGGTAGTGAAACCTGAAGAACTTAAATCAAAATCAAAAAATACTGCGATTGAAAATAGAAAATTACAAGGTAAAGTGAAAATGACTTTGCTTCAAGGCGAAGTGGTATATTCGAACTAATGGATATAGATTTAATTATTGTAGCAATTTACTCATACCTTTTGGGATCAATACCATTTGGATTACTCCTAACTAGGATATATCTAAAAAAAGATATTAGAACTGTTGGCTCTGGCAATATCGGAACTACAAATGTGCTTAGAACTGGAAATAAATTTCTCGCAATAACTACGTTAGCTCTTGATTTATTTAAAGGATACATTTCAGTTTATATAACAATATTTTATTTTGAAGACTTAACCTCTCTATCTGCATTGATTTGTTTCATCGGACATATTTTTCCTGTTTGGTTAAAATTTAAAGGAGGAAAAGGTGTGGCAACTTACCTTGGAGTAATTTTAGCTTTATCAAATAAATTTTTTTTAATTTTTATCATAGCGTGGATTTCTTTATCATTGTTATTTAGATTTGCATCATTATCTTCAATGATTTCTTCGTTAATAGTTTTTCTCTATGCATATTTTTACGAAATAAATAACAATATCCTAATACTTTTTATTTTTTTTGTGATGATTCTTTTTACTCATAAAGAAAATATTTTAAGACTTAAAAATTCTACAGAAAATAAAATTAAGTTATAAGTGCTGTCTTTTCTAGTTTTTCAATAATAAATTTGACAAACTCGTTTAATTTTGAAAATAAACAAATAATGAACTTAGTAATTGTTGAAAGTCCAGCTAAAGCAAAAACAATAAATAAATATTTAGGAAAAGATTATTTAGTTTTAGCAAGTTATGGTCATATAAGAGATTTGCCTTCAAAAAATGGATCTGTCGATCCAGAAAATAAATTTCAAATGGAATGGGAAATTGATTCTTTTTCCAAAAAATATTTAAAAGAAATTACAAATGCTGCTGAAGACTCAGATAAAATTATTTTAGCAACGGATCCAGATCGTGAAGGTGAGGCTATAGCTTGGCACGTTAAAGAAGTTCTGGAAAAAAAGAAACTTCTCAAAGATAAAAATTTAGAAAGAGTTGTCTTTAATGAAATTACTAAAAAAGCAATACTCGATGCTATAAAAAATCCTAGACAAATCCATTTGCCTTTGGTCGAAGCTTACTTAGCTAGACGAGCGTTAGATTATCTTGTCGGATTTAATATCTCACCAATTCTTTGGACTAAATTACCTGGATCAAAATCAGCAGGAAGAGTTCAATCTGTGGCTTTAAAGCTTATTACCGAAAGAGAAAAGGAAATAGAATTATTTAAACCAGATGAATATTGGACTCTTACATCGGACTTTACAAATAAAAATAATAAAAATATTTTTTCAAAATTAAGTTTATTTAATGGAGAAAAAATAGAAAAATTTTCTTTCAAAAATAAAGAAGAAATACAAAAAGCAGTTAATGTAATCAATAAAACAAAATTTAAAATTACAGATGTAAACACAAAAGTATTCAGACGTAATCCCCTAGCCCCTTTTACCACTTCTACCTTACAGCAAACTGCTTCAGGACGATTTGGTTTTGGAGCTTCCAGAACAATGCAAATTGCACAACGACTGTATCAAGGAATAGATATTGAGGGTGAAACTACTGGATTAATTACTTATATGAGAACTGATGGAACTAATATTTCAAAAGAAGCTATTGATGATTTTAGAAAATTCATTACTGATGATTACGGTGATAAATATTTACCAGAGGTTGCTAATAGTTATACAGGAAAAAAAGCAAAGAACGCTCAAGAAGCTCATGAAGCCATTAGACCAACTAACATTAGTAGAAAACCCTCTGATATTAAAAAATATGTGAATGCAGATCAATTTAAACTCTATGAATTAATTTGGAGTAGAGCCTTATCGTCTCAAATGACGCCAGCAGAATTTGATAGAAATACAATAATTATTTCCTCAAATGATAATAAAATTAACTTTAGAGCTAGCGGCTCGGTAATAAAATTTGATGGTTTTCTCAAAGTGTATCAAGTTCAGGAAACCGACGAAGATACAAAAAATATTTTGCCTGCGGTCAAAGTTGGAGAAGAAATTAGTATTCTAAAGCTAAACGATGAGCAGCACTTTACAGATCCACCTCCACGATACTCTGAAGCTAGTTTAGTGAAAAAGATGGAGGAGTTAGGCATAGGGAGACCCTCCACTTATGCTAGTATTATTTCAGTATTATCAACCAGAAATTATGTCGAATTAATTAATAAAAGGTTTAATCCAACTGACAGAGGTAAGCTAATTTCAGCCTTTTTAGAAAAATTATTCTCTAAATATGTTGATTATAATTTCACTGCAGACCTAGAAAATCAGCTAGATGAAATCACTAGTGGTAAAATCGAATGGATTCAAGTTTTAGCTAATTTTTGGAAAGATTTCTACGAAAATGTTGGAAAAGTAAAAGAAAAAAGAACAAGAGAAGTATTAGATTTGTTAAACGAAAGTTTAGGAGCTTTAATATTTGAAAGAAATAATAATGGTAA
This sequence comes from uncultured Pelagibacteraceae bacterium, assembly GCA_902579115.1. Lineage (GTDB taxonomy): Bacteria > Pseudomonadota > Alphaproteobacteria > Pelagibacterales > Pelagibacteraceae > Pelagilacustribacter. Next base: position 9,073 of record CACHFP010000009.1, read on the forward strand.
AATTGATAGAAGTTGCAAATTATATAACAAAACATGTGTTTCTGGTGAAGGAACGTTAAGTTTAAAAAATAGTTTTAGAGGAGGAGCTTTTATAGGATGTTCAAATTATCCAGAATGTAAATTTACTAGACCTTTATCTAAAGCTAAAGCTGCAGCTCAATATAATTTAGCGGAACCTAAATTACTAGGTCAAAATGAAAATGGTAAAGATATATATTTAAAGAATGGTAGATTTGGTCCCTACTTGCAATATGAAAAAGAAAAAGAAGAATTAGAAACAAAAAAGAAAAAAGGTAGAAAGAAAAAAAATGAGAATGAGCATCTCAAAAATGTTTCGATTCCTAAAGGTATTGATGTTGACAGTGTTGATTTAGATAAAGCAAAATATTTATGTTCTCTTCCTAAAATATTAGGACAACACCCCGATAATGGACAAGATATAACTTTAAATTCTGGAAGATTTGGTCCATATCTTAAATGTGAAAATAAATCTGCAAGACTTGAAAATGTTGAGGATCTATTTTCTATTGGAATTAATCGAGCGATAACATTAATTGCTGAAGCTAAGCCTGGGAGAATTTCATCTTCATTAATTAAAGATCTCGGAGAACATCCTGAAGATAAAAAACCTGTTAGAATTATGAAAGGACAATATGGTCCATATATTAAGTATAAATCTCTGAACGCAACAATCCCAGAAGAAAAAGATCCAAATGAGCTTACTATGGAAGATGCGCTTATATTAATTGAAAAAAGAAAAGAATACGATAAAACTAAAAAAAAAGGTAAAAGGAAATGAGCGTAATCGAAAACAAAATAAAAAGTTTAAATATAAAATTACCTGAACCAAAAGCACCAGTTGGAGCTTATGTTGCTACAAAAATTGTTGGAAAACTATTATATATCTCTGGTCAAATATCTATTAATGAAAATGCAAAACTTATTACAGGTAAGATTGGAAAAGATTTAGATTTAGAGAAAGGTTATAAAGCCGCCGAAAGATGTGGTTTAAGTATTGTTGCACATGTTAAAAATGCTTGTGGAGGAGATTTAGATAAAGTTAAATCTTGTGTAAAACTAACAGGTTATGTTAATTCAACAGATGATTTCAAAGATCAACCAAAAATTATAAACGGCGCTTCAGATATTATAGCTAAAATTTTTGATAAAAAAGGTAAACACACGCGCGCTGCAGTGAGTGTGAATAGTTTACCTTTAGGAGTTGCTGTAGAAGTTGATGCAATCTTCGAAATTAATTAGTGTTAGGTCTACCAACAGAAAAGTATTCAATCTTATTTTTTTTCATTTCTTCAGCAGAATAAAGGTTTCTTAAATCATAAACTTTAAATTTATTGTTTTTTACAATCTTTTTGAAATCTATTGATTTAAATTCATCCCACTCAGTGAGTAGAACTACTAAATCTGTATCATTACAATTAGATTTTATATTATTTCTGTAATTACAGTTTTTGATTTTTTTAAACTCATTTTTTTCTCCAGATGGATCATAATATCTAACTTTAGCGCCTTTTTTACATAGATAGGGTATCATTTTAAGGCTAGAGGAGTCCCTCATATCGTCAGTGTTTGGTTTAAATGTAACACCTAAAAAAGAAATCTTTTTATTTTTTAAATTTGATCCTAAAATTTTATGAACTCTTTTTGTAAGTAAATTAACTCTTTCTTGATTAGATTTAATAACTGATTTTACAACTGATAAATTTATTTTGTATTTCTCTGCTGCTGATACAAGCCCTTTGGTATCTTTTGGAAAACATGATCCACCATAAGCTGGCCCAGCACGTAGAAACCTACCGCCTATCCTGCTGTCAGAACCCATTCCTAATGAAATATCCTCAATATTTACACCAGACTTTTCACACAAATTAGCAAGCTCATTAATAAAAGTAATTTTAGTTGCAAGAAAAGCATTTGATGCATACTTTATTAATTCAGCTCCTCTTCTTGAAGTAGTAAAAAATTTTGAGCCCTTGTTAGTTAATGGTGCATAAAGTTTTTTCATAATATTAAAGGGTTTTTTTTCGTTAGATCCAATTACAATTCTATCTGGATATCTGAAATCTCGTATTGCTTCACCTTCTCGTAAAAATTCAGGATTAGATATTACTGTTAAAAGTTTTTTTTTTCTTTTTACAATTTTTTCAATTTCATCACCTGTTCCTACTGGTACAGTAGATTTTGTTACAATAATTTTTTTTCTTTTTGAATATTTTAATATTTCTTTTGTACATTTATAAACAAAAGATAAATCAACTTTAATTGACCCTTTTCTTGTAGGGGTTCCCACACATATAAAAATTATATCTGAGGAATTTATGGCTTTATTAATATTTGTAGTAAATGAAAGACGCTTAGCTGTAAAATTTTTTTTAATTAATTCGTCTAATCCTGGTTCGTAGATTGGAGAAATTCCAGAGTTAAGTTTATCTATTTTGTTTTTATCTTTATCAACACAAACAACCTGATTTCCAATGTCAGCAAAGCAAACTCCGCTTACTAAACCAACATAACCAGTTCCTATCATACATAATTTCATTTATTTCCTCTTAGATATTTGAATTCCTGAATTAATATATCCACTTAAAGTTCCGCAATCTAAATATTTACCCATAAAAATATTTCCATAAAATTTATTTTCTTTTTTAATTAAGCTTCTAATTGCGTCAGTAATATGTATTTCTCCACCTTGACCAGGTTTTAATTTTTTAATTTCTCCAAAAATTTTCGTTGGCAAAATGTATCTACCGATAATTGCAAAATTTGATGGCGCTTTTTTGAGACTAGGTTTCTCTATGACGTCTTTAATTTGAAAATATCTTTTTTTTTTATTTTTAATTGATAAGATACCCCATCTCGATACAGTTTTTCTTTCTACTCTTTTAGTGGCAATTATAGATCCATTAGTTTTTTTATGTAATCGTATCATTTCTTTAGAACAATTATTTCTTATGATTAAATCATCAGGTAAAAGCATTAAAAAGTATTTGTTTTTTATATATTTCTGACATTTTAAAACTGCATCGCCTGTACCTTTTGGTTTATTCTGATAAACAAATTTTATCATTTTTTGATATCTTTTTATTTTTTTGAACTCTTCCAAAAGTCTTTTATCTTTTTTCTGTTTTATTATTTTTTTATAAAAATTATCATTAAAAAAATATTTTTTTATTGATAATTTTTTTTTTGAAATTATAAATATGAATTCCTTTACACCTGCATCAATACATTCTTCTAATATATATTGTAAATTTGGTTTACCATTGATGGGCATTAACTCTTTTGGCATTACACTTGTCAAAGGCAGCATTCTTGTCCCTAATCCTGCTAATGGAATAATGGCTTGTTTTATCATATGATTCTTATAATAGTTATTATCATTGCTTTATAGAAATGAAAATATTTAAAAATAAACATATACTTCAGAAAGAGATTTCAAAAACTAAAGGGATATCATTTGTGCCTACGATGGGTGGGTTGCATAAAGGGCATATTTCATTGATCAAACAATCTAAAAAATCTAAGTTTAAAACTTTAGTCTCTATTTTTGTGAATCCTAAACAATTCAATAAAAAAAGTGATTATAGGTCTTATCCAAGAAATACAAAAAAAGATTTAAAAAAGCTAAAGAATTTGAAAGTAGATTATTTGTATATTCCATCGTTTAAAGACATTTATGGATTTAAACCAAAGGAAAAGATTTTCTTAGATAAATTTTCAAATAAATTATGTGGTAGATTCAGAAGAGGTCATTTTGAAGGTGTTTTAAATGTAGTAAATCGATTTTTAGAAATAATAAAACCTAGATATGTCTATTTAGGAAAAAAGGATTATCAGCAATTGTATCTTATAAAAAAACATATAGAAAAAAGAAAGATTAAATCTAAGATAATTGAGTGCAAAACTATAAGAGAAAATAATGGCGTAGCTCTCTCAACTAGAAATTTAAACCTTAATGACAATCAAATGAAGATTGCGTCTAAAATTTATTTTTATTTATATAACTTAAAAAAAAGAATAAAAAAGAATTATAATTTATTTAATCCCAATAGAATAAAAAAGGATTTAAGAGATTTAGGAGCTCGTAAAATAGATTATTTAGAAAATTATAATATTGAAAATTTCAAAAAAATTAATAGGCAAAATAAAAAATTCAATATATTTATTGCCTATTATATTAAAAACACAAGATTAATTGATAATATCTAATTTAAAAAATAAAAAGATCCTAAACCTAGAAAAGAAAGAAATCCAATAACATCTGTGATTGTTGTAACAAAAACACTTGAAGCTAAAGCAGGATCGATATTTAATTTTTTAAGTGATACTGGGACTAAAATACCAAACAACCCAGCAACAATCATATTTAAAACCATTGAAATACCAATCAGAAGTGAAAGATTTAATTCTTTAAACCATAATTGAACGATTATTGCAGTAATTATTGCAAAAATTATTCCATTTAAAATACCTATGAGAAATTCTTTACCGACTACTCTACTGAAGTTACTTTTTGATAATTCCTTTGTAGCTATTGCTCTTATAGTAACTGCTAAAGTCTGCATCCCGGCATTTCCACCCATTGAAGCAACTATAGGCATAAGAAAAGCTAAAGCTACCATTTGTTCAATTGAGGCTCCAAAGAAACTTATAACCCAAGTTGCAAGTAAAGCTGTAAATAGATTTAATAATAACCAATTAAATCTTCTTTTTGTTTTAAGCAAAACGTTGTCAGTGATTTCTTCATCTCCTACACCTGCTAAACGTAAAGCATCTTCTTCAGCTTCTTCTTGAACAACAGTTACAACATCGTCTGCTGTAATCATTCCAACTAATTTGTTTTCTTTATTAACTACACCTGCAGAAACTAAATTATAATTTTCAAAAGTAAGACCAACTTCCTCTTTATCCATATTAACTGAAATTAACACTGGCATTTCTCTCATTATGGAGTTCATTTTTAAATCTCTTGATGTTCTTAGGACTCTTGATGAAGGCACAGTTCCGATAGGTTTAAAGTCATTATCTACAATAAATATCTCTAAAAATTCTTCAGGTAAATCTTTTTCCTCTCTTAAATAATCGATTGTTTGTCCTACAGTCCAGTTGCTTGGAACTGCTGTAAATTCTCTTTGCATAATTCTTGCTGCAGAGTCCTCAGGATAACTTAACCCCTCTTGGAGTAAAAATTTATCTTTTGGTGGAAGTTTCTCTAAAACTTTTTCTTTTACCTCTTTTGTTAAATTTTCAAGAATTTTAATAGCGTTATCAGACTCTAATCTTTTTATTATTTTAATAAGAGATTCTATAGAAAGTAATTGTAAAACTTCACTTTGAATTGACTCGTTTAATTCAATAAAAATTTCTGGATCAATATTAAACGACTCAATTTCTATTAGTTTATTTCTTGTATCAGGATTTAAATTTTCAATTAAATTAGCAACGTCAGCCTCATGTAAATCTTTTAATGTTTGATTGATAAATTCAACATTTCTACTCTCAATATTTTGAGTAAAAGTATTGATAAATTCTTTATTAAAATCCAAATTGACTTTTTTTGACTCACCTGATTTTACTAAAGCCATAAATACCTCTTTAAGTTTTTTTGAGACTATTAGTCTATATAATGATAAAATTCAAATTAAATGAGTATGGAAATTAAAATTAGCAAAAAACGTATACCCTATAAAATGGCAATGCTTTATCTCAATAAAAGAGTGGATGAAGTAAAAAATGGTACAAATAGAGAATTATTGTGGATCCTAGAACACCCAACTACTTATACTGCTGGATTAAGCTTCAGCAAAAAAGAAATAATAGATAAAAAAATAAAAATAATTAAATCAAATAGAGGAGGCAAAATTACTTTACATAATCCTGGGCAAAAAATTGTTTACTTTGTAATTGATTTAAATAAAAGAAAAAGGGACATAAGAAAATTAATAAATTCATTAGAAAAAAGTATAATACAATTTCTGAAAAATTATAAAATTCAATCCAAAAGTGATAAGAAAAATATTGGCATATGGGTTAAAGACAAAAAAATTGCAGCTATAGGTATTAGAGTATCTAGATGGGTAGCATATCATGGTTGTTCAATAAATATTTCAAATAATTTAAATCAATATTTAAAAATTGCTCCTTGTGGCTTAGATAATAAAAAGGTTACCTCTATATTTGAATTAATATCAGTCAAACCTAAAAAATTTGAAAATAGTTTAGCTAATATTTTTATAAAAAATTTTAATGATATTTAGATATTTTTTTTAAGAAAATCCTCAAATAAATTATTATATTTGGCTTTAAAGTTATATTGAATATTGTTTATCATAAATTTAATTTTATATGCATGTAGCATAAGATTTTTTATTTTTATTCTTTTTCTATCATTTAAAAAATATTTATCATCTCCTATTATCGGGTATCCAATTTTGAGTAATTGTTTCCTTAATTGATGCTTTCTTCCGGTAATTGGATTTAACTCTAAGTATGAATAACCCTCGTTAGACTTAATAATTTTTAGGTTTGATAAAGCCTTTTGAAAAATTTTTTTATTATTTTCATAGTAGATTAAATTATCTCTCATCACTTTTATAGACTTGTCAACTTTTCCATAAACTATCGCTAAATAGGTTTTATGAATTTTTCTTATCCTAAAAAGTGAAGTAAATAATTGTGCAAATTTTCTATTTTTAGCAATTATAAGTACGCCGGATGTTTCTTTATCTAATCTATGAACTATAAAAGGTTTTGAATTTTCAAAGTACTTTGAATTCTTCAATATATCTATAATATTTTTAAATGATTTTGTACCAGATTGAACTGGTATGCCCGTTGGTTTATTAATTACTATAAAATTTTCATTATCCTCAATTACGTAATCATGATATTTATCAATTTCTTTTTTTTGTGGTAAATATTTTATTTTTTTCTTTTTATCTACTGGTTTTAATTTAGAAATATCATAAATTTCAATTAAATCACCTGTCTGAAGTCTATAAGATGATTTAGTTTTTTTTTTATTAACTTTAATTTTATTTTGTCTTAATATTTTCTCTAATAATGAGTGGGGTAAATTTATTATTTCGTTTTTAAACCATTTGTCTAGACGTGAATCATGATAATCATCGTCTACGGTATATGATTTAGGCATGAAAACTTAATTTATTTACTTGCTACTTTAGGTTCTAGTTGAACTTCTTTTTTTTTATCTTTTGTTTCAGTTTTTTTTGGCTTGTCAATTTTTTTGGCCTCAGGATTTCGATCAACTAATTCAATCACAGCCATTGGTGCATCATCGCCTGTCCTAAATCCAGCTTTTAATACCCTAGAGTAACCACCTTTTCTAGAGCTATATCTCTTAGAAAGTTCATCAAATACTTTGGTAACAGATTTTTTATCTTGTAATTGTGAAAATAGTTTTTTTTTATTAGTTAATAAATTTTTTTTTCCAATTGTAATGACTTTATCAATTTGTGGTTTAAGCTCTTTAGCTTTTGGTAAAGTTGTAATAATCTGCTCGTATTTTATCAACGAATTAAGCATATTTTTAAATAAAGCTTTTCTATGTTCGCTGGTTTTGTTTAACTTTCTATAACCTAAAGCGTGTCTCATTAATAATTATTTTCCTCAAGTTTCTTAGACAATTCAGCAATATTTTCTGGTGGCCAATTTGGTATTTCCATACCTAGATAAAGGGACATGTTATTTAAAACTTCTTTAATTTCATTCAACGATTTTCTTCCAAAATTTGGTGTTCTTAGCATTTCCGGCTCTGTTTTTTGAACAAGATCCCCAATATAGATTATATTATCGTTTTTTAGACAATTCATTGATCTAACGGATAGTTCTAGCTCCTCTACACGTTTCAATAAGTTTTTATTGAATTCTGGTTCTGAAGGTTTCACCTCTTTAACTATTTCTTGAGGGTCCTCAAAATTTACAAACATTGAAAGCTGATCTTGAAAAATCCTAGCTGAATAAGCTATAGCGTCCTCTGCATCTACAGTACCGTTAGTTTCTACAGTCATTAGTAGTTTATCATAATCAAGAGCGCTACCAGCCCTAGTATTTTCTACAGAAAATGAAACTTTTTTTACAGGGCTGAACAAAGAGTCAATAGAAATTAATCCAAGAGGGCTATCTTCTGATTTATTTTTTTGTGCTTGAACATAACCTTTTCCTGTACTTACCATCAATTCCATATGAAAGTTTGTTTTTTCGTCTAAATTACATATTGTTTGATCTGGATTTAAAATTTCAATTTCTGGAACTAGGGTAATATCTTTTGCTTTAACTTCTTTTGGACCTTTTATATCTAAAATAATTTTTTTTGGACTAGAGGTTGAAGATTTTATTGCTAAATTCTTCACATTTAAAACTATGTCAGTAACGTCTTCCCTTACACCTTTAATAGATGAGAATTCATGTAAAACACCGTCGATTTGAATTGCTGTAACGGCAGCACCTTGTATCGATGAAAGTAAAATTCTTCTCAAAGAGTTTCCAATAGTTTGACCGAAACCTTTTTCTAATGGCTCTGCTATCACATTTGCGATTGTTTTATCCTCGTTACTTGTAATTTCTAGTTTATTTGGTTTAATTAATGCTTTCCAATTTTTATCTATAATATTTACTGTTGTTTGCATTTACACTCTCCTTCTTTTAGGTGGTCTAGCACCGTTATGAGGCATAGGTGTAGTATCCTTGATTGATAAAATTTTAAATCCTCTAGATTGTAAAGATCTTAAAGCTGTCTCTCTACCTGAGCCGGGACCTTTTACTTGCACTGTAAGAGTTCTTAAACCTTGTTCAAAAGCTTTTGCTCCTGCATCATCTGCTGCGACCTGTGCGGCATAAGGAGTAGATTTTCTTGATCCTTTAAAACCTTTTGCGCCTGCAGATGACCAAGAAACTACATTTCCACTCTCGTCCGCAATTGAAATAATTGTATTGTTGAAAGTTGAATAAACATAAGCAATTCCTGATGTTACGTTTTTTTTAACTTTCTTTTTTTTTTTAAAAGAACTAGTTTTTTTAACCTCAACTTTTTTTGTCTCTACTTTAGTTTCTTTTTTTTCTTTTTTATCTATCTTCTTATTCATTACTTTTTATTTTTTGAGTGGAGTAAGTTTTTTTCCTGCAATAGCAATCGCTTTACCTTTTCGTGTTCTAGCGTTACATTGAGTTCTTTGTCCTCTAACTGGTAATTTTTTTTTATGTCTAGTTCCTCTATAACAAGCAAGATCAACTAATCGTTTTATATTTACGGATACTTCTCTTCTTAAGTCACCCTCAACTTTGTGATTAGCATCAATAAATTCTCTTATTTTTAGAACTTGTTCCTCTGAAAGTTCATTCACTCTTTTTGATGATGGGATGTTCAATTTCTCACAAATTTTTTTTGAAGAATAAGGCCCTATACCGTGTATATAAGTCAGAGCTATACTAACGATTTTGTTCTGTGGAATGTTAATTCCTGCTATACGAGCCATAAATCTATGAGTTTAAGTTTCCTGCGTATTTATATTGAGTAATAATTTAAAGTCAACCCTTGATAGCATCAATTAATACGCGAATTTCATTGTTAATATCAGATATCTTAGCTTCACCATTTACTACTTTAAGTAAATTTGATTTCTTATAATAATTAATAACCGGCTCAGTTGATTTTTCATAAGTTTTATATCTTTTTACTGCTATTTCCTCACTATCATCGGCCCTATTTTCTTGAGCTAATCTTTCTGAAATCCTTTTTTTTACTGTGTCTAAGCTAACAGATAATTTAAGGGCTAGATCTATTTTTTGACCATGCTTTTTTAACAAATTATCTAAATTCTCAGCTTGACTTAAGCTTCTAGGGTAACCGTCAAATATAAGTCTATTTTTATAAATTTTATTTGATATAAATTTTTCAATTAACTCACTAACTATTAAATCTGAAACTAATTCTCCAGAGTTAATTATAGATGAGATCTTAAGACCCAACTTTGATTTATTATCAATTTCTTTTCTCAAAAGTTCGCCAGTGGATAATTGGTACAAGTCAAACTCGTTCCCAACAAATTTTGATTGAGTGCCTTTACCAGCTCCGGGAGGACCAAAAATTACAATATTCATTCAGTTTTTTATTTGCCAAATTTTGTTTTTTTTATTAAAGACTCGTATTGTGAGCTCATTAATCTAGTCTGTACTTGTGTAACTGTATCCATCGCAACTACTACAACAATTAAAATTGAGGTTCCTCCTAAATAAAAAGGAATTGGATATTTGGCTATTAAAAATTCTGGCATCAAACAAACAAATGTTAAATAAAGAGATCCAACAGTCGTTAATCTAATTAATATAGTATCAATATACTCAGCAGTTCTCTCACCGGGTCTTATGCCTGGAATGTAACCGCCATATTTTCTCAAATTTTCTGCAGTTTCTTTTGGATTAAAAACTATAGAGGTATAAAAGAAAGAGAAGAAAATAATTCCAGAGGCATAAAGCAACATATACAAAGGTTGGCCTTGCGTAAACATTGAGGAAATTTTCAAAAAAGTATCTGACTCAGCAAAACCAAAATTTGAAACAGTAATTGGTAGAAGTAATAAAGCTGATGCAAAAATAGCAGGTATAACTCCGGCTGTATTAATTTTTAGTGGTAGGTGAGATGACTCACCTCCGTACATTTTATTTCCAATTTGTCTTTTAGGATAGTTTATTAAAATTTTTCTCATAGCTCTCTCAAAGAAAACAATAAATAAAACAGTTAGTATGACTAAGATAAATATACCGACGATCATAGCAGCTGAAAGAGCTCCTGTTCTTCCAAGTTCAAAAGTAGAAGCTAAGGCCCTTGGAATTTCCGCCACAATACCAGAAAAAATAATCAAAGAGATACCATTGCCTACACCTCTAAGAGTAATTTGCTCTCCTAACCACATTAAAAAAGTTGTTCCTGCCACTAATGATATTGTAGTAATAACTCTGAAATATAATCCGGGCTCTATGACTAAATTTCCTGCATTTTCCAATCCAACTGCTACTCCGTAACCCTGTAAACAAGCGATTAAAACTGTGCCGTATCTTGTAATTTGAGTAATTTTTTTTCTACCTAGTTCTCCTTGCTCTTTCAAACTTTTAAAATAATCTGAAACACCTGTTAATAGTTGAACAATAATAGAAGAGGAAATATATGGCATTATTCCAAGAGCAAAAATTGCCATTCTTGTTACTGCTCCACCTGAAAACATATTAAACATTCCTAAAAGCCCTTTCTGACTTGATGCCATAACTTCTTTAAGTGCTAATGGGTCGATCCCTGCTAATGGTACATAAGTACCAAGACGATAAATTATTAATATAAGAATAGTAAAAAATATTCTATTTTTAAGATCTTTCGCTTGACTAAACGCACCTGCTGTATTGAGAGTTTCGGAAGACATGTTGGTTTATTTTTTTAGTATATTTAATTTACCGCCGGCTTTTTCAATTTTTTGTATAGCTTGTTTTGATGCAAAATTAGCATTAATTTCTATATTCTCTTTAATATCTCCAGTCCCAAGGATCTTAAGTTTTAAATATCTTTTGTTTACTAGATTTTTATCTTTTAAAGTTTTTAGATCAAGGCTATTTTTTAAAACATTTTTATTTTTTTCAAAAATTTTTTGGATTTTAGATAAATTAAGAATAGCAGTTTTATTCTTATTAAAAGATTTAAAACCACGTTTTGGCAATCGTCTATAAAGGGGCATTTGTCCCCCCTCGAAACTTTTAATCGCAACACCTGATCTAGATTTTTGACCTTTGTGTCCTCTAGAAGAAGTTTTTCCTCTACCAGAGCCTATTCCTCTACCTACTCTAATTTTTTTTTTATTATTTTTAACTAAACTATTTAATTGCATCATATGCTCTCTCTTTTGATTACTATTTCAGAAATTTTTTTACCTCTAATCGCTGATAAAATTTTTGGTGAATTTTGTGATTTTAAACCGTTAATACAAGCTTTTAAAACGTTGTGAGGGTTTGCTGAACCTAAAGATTTAGCAACAACATCTTGTATCCCTAAAACTTCACATACTGATCGGATTGCTCCACCTGCTATTATTCCTGTCCCAGCTGGTGCTGCTCTTAAGAAAACTTTACCAGAACCATTTTTGCCTTTAACATCATGATGCAGTGTTCTTCCTTCTTTTAGAGGTATTTTTATCATATTTCTTTTTGCTACTTCAGTAGCTTTTTTTATTGCATCTGGCACTTGTTTTGATTTACCCTGACCAATACCTATTGAGCCTTTTTGATTTCCAACAACTACCAATGCGGCAAAACCAAATCTACGACCACCTTTAACTACTTTTGTAATTCTGTTGATTGCAACAAGTTTTTCTTTTATTTCTGATTCGATTTTTTTATTATCTTCCATTTTAAAATTTTAACCCATTTTTTCTCAAAGTTTCTGCAAAAGCTCTTACTCTTCCATGGTACCTGTACTGGCCTCTATCAAAATATACATTGCTTATATTCTTTTCCTTGGCTCTTTTTGCCAATATTTCTCCAATTATATTTGATTTATCAATTTTTTTTACTTTTTTTGCCTTAATATCCTTTTCAATAGATGAGGCTGAAACTAAAGTTTTTTTTTGTTTATCGTCAATAATTTGTGCAGACAAATTATTTAAAGTTTTAAATACAGAAATACGATACCTGCTTTTATTAACATCTTTCATTTTTTTTCTATTTCTTAATTTTCTCTTAATTTTTTTATTTAATTTCATCATTTCTTTTTTCCCTCTTTTCTAAGAACGAATTGACCTCTCTCTTTTATACCTTTGGCTTTATATGGCTCAACAGGCTTTAGACTTTTTATATCTGCAGATATTTTCGCGACTAGATCTTTATCAACACCAGATATTTTAATTAAAGTTTGTTTTTCAACTGTAATTTTAATCTCTTTTGGAATGGAAAAGTTAACATCATGACTAAAACCAATTTGTAGATTAAGTTTGTCACCTTTCATATTAGCTCTAAAACCAACTCCACTAAGTTCTAATATTTTCTCATGTCCAGCTGATACTCCTGTCACTGCATTATTTATAAGGCTTCTATAAGTACCCCACATAATTGAGGTTTTTTTATCTATGTTTTTTTTTAAGGGTGATATATTAAATTCATCTTCTGTTAGTTTTGGTGCAAATATTTTATCGTTAATAGATAACTTCGTCGAACCTTTAGGGCCACTAATAGTTAAATTTCCACCATCAATTTTAATTGATGCATCTTTTGGTATTTTTATATTTTTCTTCCCTATTTTTGACATTAAAACACCCTACAAATAACCTCTCCACCAACATTATTTTTTCTTGCCTCTGTATCACTCATCACGCCCTTCGGAGTTGATATTATTGCTAAACCTAAACCGTTCATAACTTTAGGTATACTGTTAGCTCTTGAATAAACTCTTCTACCCGGTTTAGATATTCTTTTGATTTCTTTTATAACGGGGTCCCCCTCATAATATTTTAAAGAAATTTTTAAAGAAATCTTGTTGTTTTCATTTTTTTCAATAAAAAAATCTTTAATATAACCCTCTCTTTTCAAAATTTCTAAAATATTTTTTCTGTAATTAGAGGATGGTATTTCAATTGAATTAAGTGATCTCATCTGACCATTTCTAATTCTTGAAAACATATCACCTATTGGATCTGTAAATGTCATATTCCTCCTACCAGCTTGATTTTGTTATTCCAGGAATTTTACCCGAGGACGCCATATCTCTAAGTGCAATTCTTGATATTTTTAATTTTCTATAAACTCCGTGAGGTCTACCTGACACCTCGCATCGGTTTCTAACTCTTATTTTAGATGAGTTTTTTGGCAATTTATTTAATTTTAGTTGAGCCTCAAATCTTTCGGACAATTCGAGCTTTTTGTTATTTATAATTTTTTTTAATTCATTTCTTTTTTTTGCGTATTTCTTCACTAATTTCATTCTTTTTAAATTCTTTTGTATTGCGCTTTTTTTTGCCATTATATCCTCAATTCTTTTTGCTAATTAATGGGAAATTGAATTCTTTTAATAATTCAAAAGTTCCCTGTTTATTTTTGCTAGTTGTTACAATAGTTATATCTAAACCTCTAATTTTATCTACTTTATCAAAGTTCACTTCAGGAAAAACTATATGTTCTTTAATCCCAAAAGAATAATTGCTGGAGTTATCGATCGAGCTCGAGGATAAACCTCTAAAATCTTTTATTCTTGGTAAGGCAATATTAACTAATCTATCAATAAATTCGTACATCATATTTGATCTTAATGTAACTTTTACACCAGCGTTTGAACCTTTTCTTGTTTTAAAATTTGAGATAGATTTTTTAAATTTTGTTATAACTGGTTTTTGTCCAGCTATTAATGCCATATCATCTACACAAGCTTTTAATTTTTTTCCATCTGAAGCATCTTCGCCTAACCCCATATTTAAAATTATTTTTCTAATTTTTGGAACTTCATGTTTATTTCTTAGGGACAGTTTTCCCATTAGATTCTTTGTCATTTCTTTTTCATAAGCAATTTTTAACCTTGGACTCATTTTTTACCTGCAACTTTCTTTTCCTTTTTTTTTAAATCAATATTTTTTATATTTGACATATGTATAAAATTTTCCTTAGAAATTATACCGCCTTTATTTTCTTTTGTTGGTTTTAAATGTCTTTTGATCATATTAATTGATTTAACTTTAACTCTGCCCGATTTTCTGTTTATTTCTAAAATTTCACCCGTTTTACCTTTATCTTTTCCAACTAATATTTTTACTTGCGTGCCTTTTTTAATAACCATTTTAAAGTACCTCCGGAGCTAAAGAAATTATTTTTGTATGACCTCTAGATCTTAATTCACGTGTTACTGGACCAAATATCCTTGTTCCGATAGGTTCACCTTTATCATCTGTGAGAACGACAGCGTTCGTATCAAATTGAACTTTTGACCCATCATCTCTGTAAATCTCTTTTCTTGTTCTCACAACGACTGCTTTATGTACGGCACCTTTCTTAACTTTTCCTTTTGGTATTGCATCTTTAACACTTATTACAATAATATCTCCCACTGAAGCATATCTTCTTTTTGATCCACCAAGAACTTTGATGCATTCAACTCTTTTAGCACCTGTATTATCTGCAACCATTAATTCTGTTTGTATCTGTATCATTATTCCATTACCTGCCAGGTTTTTTTCTTAGAAAAGGGCTTAGACTCAATTATTTTTACCTCTTCACCCTCTTTAAATTTATTTTTTTCATCATGTGCATGATATTTTTTTGTTCTTTTAATCACTTTTTCATAAAAAGGATGTTTAAATCTTCTCGTGACCTCAACAACAATAGTTTTATTGTTTTTTGCGCTTTTAACAGTACCTTTTAATATTTTTTTTGTCATTTTGTATTTTTAATGGTTGTGTAAAGTCTAGCTATACTTTTTCTAATTTCAGCAAATTGTGCTGGATTATCAATTTGATTATTTACTTTTTTAAATCTCATATTAAATAAATCCTTTTTGAGTGTAATAATCTTTTTTTCAGCTTGATCTTTTGTAAGTTTTTTTTCTTCTTTTTTCTTTTTGCTCATATTATCTCTTTATAAATTTTGTTTTTATTGGTAATTTTGCTGAAGCTTTGTACAAGGCTTCCCTGGCAATTTCTTCACTTACTCCATCTATTTCAAAAATTATTCTACCAGGCTTCACTCTACATGCATAATACTCCGGTGACCCTTTTCCTTTACCCATTCTTACCTCTGTGGGTTTTTTTGATACAGGAATGTTTGGAAAAACTCTTGTCCAAACTTTACCAGTTCGTTTCATGTATCTAGTTAAAGCCACTCTAGCAGCTTCAATTTGTTTACCTATTACTCTCTCTGGTTGGGTAGCCTTAAGACCAAATTGTCCGTAATTCAACTTAACCGCTCTTGAAGCTTTACCGTGAATTCTTCCTTTGAAAGCTTTTCTATATTTTGTTCTAACTGGTTGTAGCATTTTTCACTCTTTCTTTTTTTTCTTTTTCTACGTCTTTTGCCATAAGTTCACCTTTATAAATCCAAACTTTTACACCTATTATCCCATACGTGGTCAAGGCCTCAGCAAATCCATAATCAATATCAGCTCTCAATGTATGTGAGGGAATGCTTCCTTCTCTTAACCACTCTGTTCTAGCGATTTCATTTCCGGCCAATCTTCCACTTAACATTACCTTGATACCTTTCGCATTAAGCCTCATGGCTGATTGCATTGCCCTCTTCATTGCTCGTCTGTAAGCAACTCTTTTTACTAATTGTTGAGCGATATTTTCAGCTACTAAATTTGAGTTTAATTCTGGTTTTTTTATCTCTTTTATATTCACATTTACATCACTTGCAGTGATCTTCATTATGTTTTTTTTTATCTTTTCTATATCTGCACCCTTTTTTCCGATAACAAACCCTGGTCTAGATGTATGAATTGAAACGGTACATTTTTTTGATGATCGCTCAATAATTATCTCTGAAACTCCTGAATTAACAATATTCTTTTTAATGTAATTTCTAATTTTAAAATCTTCGATCAAATATCTTCCAAAATCCTTCTTTTTGGCAAACCAAGTTGAGTCCCAACCTCTGTTGATTCCTAATCGAAGTCCTATCGGATTTATTTTTTGACCCATTATTTTTGTCCTTTTTTTATTTGTGCTTGTTTTTTTTCCTCTAAAACTATCGTTATTCTACTAAAAGGTTTTTTTATTGGACTCGCTCTTCCTTTTGCACGAGGCCTGTATCTTTTCATTACTAAAGATTTTCCAACGTAAGCTTCTTTAACAAATAAATTATCAATATCAAACTGATAATTATTTTCTGCATTTGAAATTGCTGATTTTACTGTTTTGCTAACTTCTTTAGCAATTCTTTTTCTGCTAAATTCTAAATCTCTTAGGGCTAAATCTGCTTTTTTCCCTTTAATAAAATTACATACCAAAGCTAGTTTTCTAGGACTTGTTCTCACATTTTTATTTATTGCTTTCACGAGAGAATTATTTTTTTCCATTATTTTTTATCTCCCTCTTTAGTTTTTGTATCAGCTGCTACTGCTGCAGCTTTCTTATCTGCTGGTGTGTGACCTTTAAAAGTTCTAGTAGGAGCAAACTCTCCTAGTTTATGACCAACCATTTCCTCTGAAATAGTTATAGGTATGAAAGATTTTCCATTATGTATCATAAAACTATGACCAACAAAATCTGGTATTATAGTTGAATTTCTCGACCAAGTTTTAATAGGTTTTTTGTTAGAACCATCCTTGAGTTTGTCTATTTTTTTTAACAAGCTAGGATGAACAAATGGTCCTTTCCAAACGGATCTAGTCATTATTTATTTCTCTTCTTTCTTCTAGTTATAATTAGTTTGTCACTTCTTTTCGGTCTTCTCGTTTTTAAACCTTTAGCTGATTGTCCCCAAGGAGATACAGGGCTTCTTCCTCCTGAGGTTTTACCTTCACCACCCCCGTGTGGATGATCAACTGGGTTCATTGCTACACCTCTAGTTTGGGGTCTTTTACCTCTCCATCTATTTCTGCCAGCTTTTCCAATTTTAATATTTTTTTGATCTGGATTTGAAACAATTCCTATTGTTCCGATACATGAACTGTTTACTTTTCTCAATTCTCCTGAAGAAAGTTTTAAAATAGCATAGTCTCCATCATAGCCAGACAAAGTTACAGAAGAGCCGGCTGATCTTGCTAATTTACCTCCATTTCCTGGTATGAGCTCTACGTTATGAATTGAAGTACCCGGAGGTATATCTCTTAATTCTAAAGCATTCCCAGTTTTTATTTCAACATTTTTTCCAGACTCTAATTTATCTCCGATTTTTAATCCTTGAGGACAAATTATATAAGACTTTTCTTTATCTTGGTAAGTTATAAGAGCAATATAGGCTGTTCTGTTCGGATCATATTCGATTCTATCAACTGTAGCTTTCACATTTTTCTTTTTTCTATAAAAATCAATTACTCTGTATTTATGCTTAGATCCTCCGCCTATATGTCTTGAAGTAATCCTTCCATTATTATTTCTTCCTCCAGTAAAATTTTGTCCTTTTGTCAATGGCTTATAAGGAGTTCCTTTCCATAAAGAGCTTTTATCAATTACAACAGTTCCTCTGTTAGATTTTGTATAGGGTTTAAATGTTTTTAATGGCATTTATTATATTCCTGTAGTTAGATCGATACTTTGACCCTTTTTGAGAGTAATTATAGCTTTTTTATAACCTTTTTTAAAAGATCTTTTTCCTTGTCTCATTTTAAGTTTAGTTTTTTGATTTATAATATTAATCTTAATAACATTTACTTTAAATAATTTTTCAATATTTTTTTTTATTGTTTTTTTATTTGCTTTTTCATGGACTTTAAAAATAGTTTTATTTTGTTCAGAAAGTATAGTTGCTTTTTCAGTAAT
>CACHFP010000010.1 GCA_902579115.1 uncultured Pelagibacteraceae bacterium
CAGTTTACCTCCTCTCTAGCTAATCGTGTTTTTACCTTTGTGCCTGGTCGAAAGACTTTATCTCGAGTTTGTAACCATAAAAAATAAAAATTTCCTTTATCATCTGATTTTACGATTGACGCTCTATCAACTAACCATCTTATATCATCAGATTTATAGACCTCTTGCCAATCAGATCCAATAACAACATCTGCAAAACTTATATTAAAAATCAAAAGAGTCTTAAAAATTATTAAAAATATTTTTTTCATGCATAAATTTAAATACAACCTTCTCTCATAGCTAATCCAAGAGCAGTAACTTTAGTTTTTGTACTGAGAACTGTATCCCATTTTAAATCTTTTTTAATTTCTTCTCTTAATTTGTTTTTACCCATTGGTTTTGCGTAACTAATTGTTTTCTTAATAGCTGATTTTTGTTTTTTACAGTCAATGATATAAGTGACCCTCATTGACGAGATATCAGCGTTCTTTTTTCTAAAATCATACAAAAAATCAAATTGAACATAACCTTTTGTTATTTGAAGATTTTCTTCAGTTATATAAATTATAGAATTAGCAGTATTAGTAAACTCTTCCCACTTAGTTTCTGCTTTTGAAACTGCGCTTATAAAAAAAATAAAAATGGCATATGAAATTATAAATAGATATTTCATCTAATGTTCCATTCCTGCTCAACACCCAAATTCATACCTTTATTTTTTTTAAATAATTCTGGGAAACTTTCATCAAACAAATTACAATACTTAATAGCAATTTCTTTGTTTATTTTCATTTCATTTCCATTTTTAATAATAGATTTTGTTTGCAAATCTTTTATACAATTTTTCATACTTTGATCTTCTTGACTGCATGAAAACAGTAAAAGAATAAAAATAATAAGTAATTTTTTATGACACACTGGTGACACAGTAAAAGAATATTTTAAAACTTTCCAGTTAAGATAATCAAAGGTTTTAAGAGTTTTTGGCGGTCCCAAGGGGAATCGAACCCCTCTTTGTTGGATGAAAACCAACTGTCCTAACCGATAGACGATGGGACCGTTTTTTTGATTGTCTTATTAACAGAAATATCATCGATAATAAACTCCACATTTGATTGCCCTTGCCACTCATTTAAGGATAATTTACCAGCAATATTAAATAATTTTTTATCTTTTTTAAGCAAATAAGCTCCAATTTCATTTTCGACGCAGTTAAATGCTATAGATTTGACGCTAGATCCATCCAATCCAACTAAAACTGATTTTATGTGTTTATCCTTTATAATCTTATAATTTATAGATTTCATATTCTCTAAAACAAACTTTGGCTCTGGGTTTCCTGCACCGAAAGGAGCAAGTGAATTAACCTTATTATAAAATTGAAGATTTAATGCGGTCGGGGCTATTATACTATCTAAATATAAAGGTTTTATATTCATTTTGCTATTACTTAATCTTTCAAATTTTTTTAAGATAAATTTTTTAAATTTTTCAACATTTTCAATTTTTATTGAAAATCCCCCAGCCATTTTATGTCCCCCACCTTTAATTAATATTTTTTGTTGAACAGCGGCAATAATAACTGAGCCAATATCAAAACCTACAATAGATCTAGCTGATGCTTTTCCGATACCACTATCGTCTATTGAAATAATTATTACTGGTTTATTAAATTTATCTTTAATTCTAGATGCAACTATTCCAATCACGCCTTCGTGCCAATTTTTTCCAAAAATGACTATTACTGGCTCATGTGTTTTATTATCTAAATTTTTTAATATTTTATCCATAAGATCTTTTTCTAAAATTTGTCTCTCTTTATTAAAATAATCTAATTCAGTTGCAATCTTAAAAACGTCTTTAGGATTATTACTAATTAATAAATTTGCACCATGAGAAGACTTTCCTACTCTTCCTCCAGCGTTAATTCTTGGTCCTAATTGAAATCCAATATGATAAACGTTAGGTTTACTTTGGATATCGCAAATATCAAATAATGTTTTCAATCCAAGATTTTTTCTTGATTTTAAAATTTTTAATCCTTGTGAGACAATAGCTCTATTTAAACCAACTAAAGGAACTACGTCACAAACCGTTCCTAAAGCTACTAAATCTAAATATTCAAGTAAATTTGGCTCTGTAATTTTTGATGTGATAAACCAATCAATTGATCTAAGTTCTTTATTTAAGGAAATTAAAAACATAAAAGTAACTCCAGCAGCGCATAGGTATTTTAAATCAGATTTATCATCTAGCCTATTTGGATTTACTATAGAGTGAGCTTTAGGCAAATTTATTTCTGATTGATGATGATCAAGAACAATTACATCAATATCATTATTAGATGCGAAATCTATAGCATCAAATGATAGTGTTCCACAATCAACTGTAAAAATTAATTTTATTCCATTATTAATTAACTTTTTAAAAGATTCGGAAGAAGGTCCGTAGCCCTCTTTTTTTCTATCTGGTATATAAATTTCATAAGGAACATTTATTGATTTAAAAAAATTTGCGAGTAATGCTGTTGCTGAAGCTCCATCAACATCATAATCTCCAAAAATACCAATTTTATGCTTCTGAGAAATCGCGTGTACTGTTCTTTTTGCTGATTTTTGCATATCCTTTAAAATTTCAGGATTAGGCAGGAAATTCCTTATTGATGGGTTTAAAAAAGCTTGAACGTCTTCCTTTTTAATGTTTCTAATTGATAAAAGCTTCGATGTTAATTCATCTAATGAATAATTTTCTTTATAAAATATAATATCTTGCTCATTGTATTTTTTAAAAATCCAGTTTTTGTTACTTACTGAATTAGAGATCATTTATTGTATATATTTCTAATTATTTTGTTAATCTTTTTACTTTTGTGTAATGCAAAAGTTGTAACTTCAAATTCATTTCCAAGGTCTTTTACTCCCTTAGTCAAATCTCCATCTGTTACACCGGTTGCACAAAATATAACATCTCCTTTTACCATATCTTCGATATTATATTTCTTTTTAAAATCAGTAACCCCAAGTTTTTTTGCTCTAATTTTTTCTTCTTCATTTAAAACTAAACGACCTTGTATTTGACCTCCAAAACAAGATAGTGCTGATGCTGCTAAAACTCCCTCTGGGCCACCACCTGTGCTATAGTATATATCATTTTTTGGTCTATCTCCGATTACACTTAAAACACCAGCTATATCACCGTCTGTTATAAAATTTATATTTACCCCCAGTTTGTCCATGACATCAACAATTTTATCGTGTCTCGGTCTTTTCATTACACATGCATTTATTTCTGAAATTTTTTTCTTTTTTGCTTCAGCTAGTATTCGAATATTTTTTTCTACTCCATTATCAATATCTAATAAATTTTTAGGTAAATCTGATCCGATTGCTATTTTTTCCATATAAGTGTCAGGAGCTGATAATAATTCACCTTTTTTTGCGACTGCTATCACAGAGAAAGCGTTAGGTTGATTATTTGCTGTGAATTTTGTTCCCTCTAATGGATCAACTGCAATATCAAATTTAGGTCCATTTAGTGTTCCTAGTCTCTCGCCGATGTACAACATAGGAGCTTCATCCATCTCTCCTTCTCCTATAACAATTGTTCCTTCCATATTAATTTTGTTTAACTCTCTTCTCATTGGATCAACTGCGCCTTTATCAGCAGCAATTTTATCATTTTTACCTATAAATTTTGAAGCGCCAATCGCTGCTTTTTCGGTGGCTTTAATGAATAAATTTAAAAATTTTTGATCTATTGGCATTATTCGTCATCAATTCTTATTAATTTAGATCTTTTTTTTACATAAGATCTTTTATTAATAGTCTGAATAATTCTATTAAGTGATTTGTCTTTTGAAGGATGAGTTATGATAATTATTGATGAGGAACTCTTATTTTTATTTGGGTCTTGAACTAATCTTTTTATAGAAACTTTATTTCTTGAAAAAATTTGAGTGATATTTGACAAAACACCAGGTTTATCTATTACGTTAAATCTAAAGTATGCAGAAAAAAAACGCTCAGACATATCTTTAAAATTTAAAGTTTTTCTTTCTTTATTTGATATTGAAAAAGGAAATTTTATGTTTCCTCTTAAAATAGATGAGATATCAGATATTAATGCAGATGTCGTAGCAGCAGGACCTGCTCCCTCGCCCTGTATTATACTTTGACCAACTGGATTTCCGTCTATAATCACAGCATTCAAAACACCATCAATACTTCCTACGTAAGAGCTGTCTTTAATTAATGTAGGGTGAACTCTTTGAAAAATATTTTTTCCTATAAGTTCAGCATAACCAAGTAATTTAATTTTATAACCGAGTCTTTTAGCATAATTTATATCTTCCTTGTCTATATCTTTAATTCCTTCAACATGAATATTTTTATTCAGAAATGAATTAAAACATAGAGATGATAAGATTTTTAATTTTGCGGCTACATCATCCCCATTAAGATCTGATGAAGGATTTGACTCTGCATATCCTAATTTTTGTGCGTTTTCTAAAACTTCTTTAAAAGATTTATTTTCTTTATCCATCGAAGAAAGAATATAATTTGAAGTGCCATTAAAGATTCCAAAAACTTTACTAATTTTGTTAGCTATCAAACCTTCCTTTAGAGATCTTATAATTGGTACACCACCGCAAACTGATGCCTCGAATTCCAAATTCACTTTATTTTTTTCAGCAATTTTTGATAATTTATCACCATATTTAGCAATCAAAGCCTTATTAGCTGTAACTACATGTTTTTTATTTTTCAGTGCGTTAAAAACCAATTTTTTTGCTGGACCTTCAGCACCGCCAATAAGTTCGATTATTAGGTCAACATTTTTGTTTATTGTTGCATCTAAATAATCTTTTAACCACTTATCTTTACTAATTTTAAAACCTCTATACTTTGATTTATTTTTTGCTGAAACATAAACTAAGTTAGGAATACAATTATTTTTTTTAGATAAAATAGATTTGTTTTTCTGGAGATATTTAAACAAATAACCACCAATATTTCCTAAACCTATTATTGCTATATTCATTTTTTTCATAAATTATTGCCTTAACGTAATATCAGGGTAATTTTTTTTCCTTCCCTCTTTGAGTAAATATTTAGATATTTCATCAATAGTACATTTATCAAGGATAGAGCAAATATCATCAAATGAAGGTTTTCTTTTTTTTAGTTTCGATATCTATCGAAGGTATCTTCTTTTTTTTTACAATATTATTATTTTTTTTATCTAAGACTTGTTTGTGTTCTTCATTTAAGTGCATACTGTTCTTAATATTTTTTTCTTTCTTCTTTTTTTTAATATTAGCTTTAATTTTTTTTACCTCTTTTTTAGTAAGAGTTTTTACCTCTTCTTTTGTAACTTTTTTTCTTGTAATACTAACTTTCCTTCCTTCATTATTATTATTTAAGTTTAATTCAACTAAATCATTCTCTTTATTAATATTTTTTTTAATTATACGTACTTCTATAGACAAATTTTCCTCAAAAAATTGATTTGCCTCAGCTTTGTTCACACAGACATGATCACCACATATGAGTACAGTTTTGGGTTTACTGCAACTGCTTATTAGTAAAATAATCAAAAATAAAAAGATCTTTTTCATTTTAAGCCAAGTGTTTCTGGAAAATTGAATACTAAATTCATATTTTGGACCGCTTGACCAGAAGCTCCCTTAACAAGATTATCTATTGCAGAAAAAATTACAAATTTATTTTTAATTCTTGTATTACAAATAGAAATCTCACAATTATTAGTATTTAAAACATTTCCAGATCCTATATTAGAATTTAACTTTAGTATCTTTATAAATTTTGATTTTTTATAAAAACTTTTTAACGAATTTCTAATTTTTTTTGCTGATACTTTTTTTTCCCCTTTGACGTATATTGAAGTTAAAATTCCTCTAAAAGTTGGGAGTAAGTGAGGATTAAAAGTATATTTAATTTTTTTATTTGTGAACTTAAAAATCTCTTGGTCAATTTCACAAATATGTCTATGATTTGTAGTAGCATAAGCGAACGTAGACTTGTAAAAGTTTTTATGAGAAAATTTATTTTTATAATTTTTTCCAGCTCCAGAGAAACCTGACTTAGAGTCTATTGATATATCTTGAGTATTAATTAAATTTTTTTTTATTAGTGGAATTAATGGTAACTGGATAGATGTTGGATAGCACCCAGGATTTGAAATAATTCTATATTTCTTTATTACTTTTTTTTGAGAGTTCACTTATAGAGTAAAGTGATTTACTGACATACTTTTCAGCTTTATGTTTAATTTTATAATTTTTATGGTAAATTTTTGTATTCGAAATTCTAAAATCTGCAGATAAATCAATGAATATTAATTTTTTATATCTTTCATAATTTTTTTTTACTATTTTTTGAGCTTCACCATTTGGCAATGATAAAAAAACTATGTCTAAATTACTCCAATTAATACTTTTAAAAGAGGATATTTTAGGTAGATTTTTCTTTAATCTTTCATCAAAATTGGAGATATTTTTGCCTATACTTTTTGTTGCGCATAAATAAATCAATTTTACTTTAGGGTGTTTAGATAAAATATACACTAAATCTAAACCCGTATATCCAGTGGCTCCAATTACCGCTACTTTTAACATATTTTTTTTAGGCATATTTAATTATACCATTTACCCTTACAAAATTAAATTTAAATGATTATCGTTTAGAAAACTGAAAGCTTCTTCTTGCTTTTCTATGTCCGTATTTTTTTCGCTCAACGACCCTAGAATCTCTGGTGGTGAGTTTATCTTTTTTCAAATTTTTCTTTAAATTATCATCATGTTCTATTAATGCTTTTGAAATACCCAATATTATAGCACCTGCTTGCCCGGATAGACCTCCACCTTTTACTGAACATTTAACATCATAACTTGTAGCCACTTGTGATATTTCTAGAGGTCGAGTAACAATTATTTGGTGCACCGGCCTTTTAAAATATTCATTCATTTTAAGACCATTTACATGAATATTTCCTGAACCTTTTTTAACCCACACTTTAGCAATTGATTTCTTTCTTCTGCCTGTAGCGTATTTACTATCTTTAAAATTTAATTTAATTTTTTCTTTTTTTATAGGTTCGCTTTGGTTTTCCATCATCTTGCTATATTTTTTTTATTCATTTTTTCAAATTCAATTGGTTTTGGTTTTTGAATTTCATGAGGGTGCTTCTCACCATTATAAATTTTTAATTTTGTTAGCTGTTTTTTAGCCAATGGTCCACCGGGTAACATTCTCTTTACCGCTAATTTTAATATTTCTTGTGTCTTATTTTTTTCTGTTAAGGATAAAGGCGTTGATTGCTTAATACCACCAGGATATCCAGTATGTCTATAATATTTTTTATCTTTAAATTTTTTTCCAGTAAATTTAATTTTGTCTATATTAGTTACTATCACAAAATCTCCATTGTCAATATGAGGATTGAAAGTGGGTTTGTTCTTTCCTCTTAAAACTTTTGATATAAACGCGGCAAGTCTTCCAACTGCTAAATTTTGTGCATTGATAATATACCAATCCTTTTTTACTTCTTTCTTTTTTATAAATGGTGTCATAAATATGGGCGATAGATACATAGTATAACTATTAAAGTCAATTTATTTTATTAATGAATGATATAGATTAATTGCGCTTAATATAAGAAATACACTAATTATTTGATGGGCGGAAGCTAGTATAATATTAAGATCACTTAAAAGAGTAAATATACCTAGACCTATCTGAAGAAACAAAAATAAAAACAAAATTATAATTGGTTTGTATAAAAATTTATTTTGATTTTTAATTATAAAATAACTTAATATAGAAATATATATTGTTATAAAGTAGGCCATATTTCTATGGTAAAATTGAATTAAAGAGTGATTATTAAAATCGAAGACACTTTTATAATCATTTAATATTAAATCATTTGGAAAGTAATTAAATCCCATTAGTGGCCAAGTTTGATAAATTTTTCCTGCATCTAGTCCTGATACAAAAGCGCCAATAATGATTTGAATAAATAGAATTAATATAAGAAAAAAATATGCCATTTTATACTTATCTACTTTAAAAAAATCTTTGATCTTATTTCTCTTTATGTTTAGAAATTGCCAAAATATTATAGATAGTATAATAATTGCCATTGAAAGATGTAAAGATAATCTGTAATGACTTACAGTCACGTCATTAACTAAACCGCTCATAACCATATACCAGCCAATTATTCCTTGAATTATAATTAAAATTAAAGCTAAGTAACAGGGAATAAGTTTTTTAAAATTAATTTTTTTTACAAAATGAAAATAAAGAAGAGGAATCAAAAAAAATAAACCAATAATCCTTCCTAAAATACGATGTGCATATTCCCAGTAAAAAATTACTTTAAATTCTGATAAGGACATTGAAGAATTTAATAATAAAAATTGTGGAATCTTTTTATACTCAGCAAAATAGGAATTCCAAGACTCTTGATTTAGGGGTGGTAGGATACCTTTAATTAATTCCCATTCAGTAATTGATAAACCCGAGTCTGTGAGTCTAGTTAACCCACCTACAATAATCATTAAAACAACAAGAAATATATTTATGATTAACCAATTCTGATACAAATTGTTAATTTTTTTATCGTGTGAGATCATAACATTTAATATATATATAATTTTAAATATCATTATGAATTTATTGTCGCTATGAAAAACAAAAAAATACAAATTATTAGAAAAAAATTAGATAAATTAGATAATATATTTCTTTCCCTAATTAAAAAAAGAACAAATCTAGTTAATCAAGTGCTTGCTAATAAGAAGTATAAAAGAGAGATAGTTGATAAAAAAAGGATAAAAGTAATATTAAAAAATATTCATAAAAAATCAAAACTTAAAAAGATTGATCCCAAAATAACTAATTCGATATGGAAATCGATGATAAGAGCTTTTATTCAATATGAATATAGAAATTTTAAAAAAAAATAATGTTATTTGCTATGAGGCGGTAATTTTTTTTCAACAAAAAATTCGTGTTTTCTAGTATTAGGATTATATTTCTTTAGTTTAAGTTTATCTTTGGCTTTTTCACCTTTAGTTGGTTTTTTCGCATAGTAAATAAATTTACTATCTGGATTACTTTCAGGAACCATTCTAACTTTAATATGTGTTTTTTTTGCCATATCTTTTAAGACTTTCTATTTTTTTCAAAATTTGCTTACTTTTTTCTTTTATATTTTTTTTGTAATATTCAGCTTTTAAACTATGTGATTTATAATCGTCAAGTTTATTTATTTTCTGATTTAACACCTTTTTAACTCCATTTATTGTCATTCCCTTATCTTTAAGCAAGAAAGCAATTAATTTTATATTTTCAATCTGCTCCAGTGAATAATATCTTCTGGAATTAACTCTTTTTGGTTTAATTTGTTTGAATTCTTTTTCCCAGTATCTCAAAATATGATTGAGCGGTTTATTATTTAATCTGTCTGTTAATTTCAATAATTTCGAAACTTCACTAATTGTAAAAAATTTACTCATTATTTATTTTTTTTAAAAGGGTCTTTGAAGCTAAAAAACTAATTGATTTTCTGCTAGTAATTAAATGTTTTTCTTTAGTTTTTGGATTTCGTCCAATCCTCTCATTTTTATTCATAATTTTGAAAGTTCCAATATTTTTAATATTCATTTTTTTTTTTGAAATATTATTTATTAGCACATCGATAACATCATCTATTAATTTTTTAGCTAAAAGAACGGAAAATCCTTTTTTTTTACTTAAATTTTCAGCAAAATCTTTTTTTTTATAGTTTATCTTGCCCACTTTTTAAATGATTTAGATTTTTCTTAATTTGTGACATTAAATCACCCTTAACAATCTTATAACACAAATCTATAGAATAATAAAAACCCATTGCATCAATACCACCATGACTCTTTACCACGGGTCCGTTCAAACCTAAAAAAATTGCACCATTGTATTTTCTAGGATCAAGCTTGTCTTTAAATTTTTTGAGAGAAAAATAGGAAAAGATTAAAGAGAATTTTGTTAGCAAATTAGAAGTCAACGATTTTTTTAGATTATCAGTAATAAACTTAGCTGTTCCCTCAGCTGTTTTTAATGCTACATTACCAGTAAACCCATCAGTAACAATTATATTTGAATTACCATGCATCAATTTATTTCCTTCTATGTAACCTTTAAAAATAAAATTGTTGTCACTGCTTAGGTATTTAAGTTTTTTATAAGTTTTTTTTAGTGTTTCTGTACCTTTAATTTCCTCGGATCCAATATTTAATAATGACACTAATGGTTTATCTTCTGGAAATAACGATTTGTACAAAGCTGAACCTAGTTCTGCAAAATCTACAAGATTATCCTCATTACATTCAATGTTAGCTCCTAAATCTAAAACTACATTCATACCATTTTGATTTGGCCATAACCCTGCTAAAGCAGGTCTGCTTACATCATCCATCATTTTAAGTATCATTCTTGATATTACCAACAGCACTCCAGTATTTCCCGCCGATAAACTTATATCGGCATCACCTTCGATTTGAGAATTGATACAATTCCACATACTTGTACCCTTTGAATTTTTAATTGCAGTTAACGGAGTTTCTTCATCTGAAATTATAGAGTTAGTGTGGGTGATTTTGATAAAATCTTTAGATAGTTTATACTTTTCAAGTTCAAGGATAATTTTCTTTTCATCGCCAAAAAGATTTAAAAGATAATCTTTACTAGAATTTTTTTTAATAAAATAGTTTACTCCAGCAATGGTCTTTTCTGGAGAGTTATCACCACCCATTGCATCAATTGCAATAGTAATTTTTTTATTCATTAATTTTAATTAAATATCTAATATTTTTTTACCGTTATAATAACCAGATTTTAGGTCGACATGATGCGAAAGCCTGTATTCGCCACTTTTTTTATCTTCAACAATATTAACAGAAGATAATTTATGATGAGATCTTCTCATCTTTTTTCTTGAATTTGAGGTTTTTCTTTTAGGTACGGCCATATTAATTTTTAAATTTTATTGCTTCTCTTATCATATTTTCAAGAGATAATTCAAAACAAAATTTGTAAAAATTAATAAAATACCTTTCAAATTCTTGATATTTCAAACTATTGTTATGGTTTAAATCAGTAAAATACTTGAAAACTAAATTTTTATTTAATTCAAAAGAATCATCTTTTTTTAAGTCAATTTTGAGCAAAATATCATATAAGATCTTGTTCATATCTTTCATTTTTTTATTCACTGAAACATCACCCAGGCCACTTTCTCTGAGATTGTTTTCTATATTATGAAATAATAAATCATAGGAATTTTGATCAAATTTTGTCCCCTTTTTTTTTGAAATGATCATCATAATTGAAAAATGTAGAAACATTAGATAAATTCTAGTTTCAAAACTATCTTTTAAATTCAAATTTTTATAAAAAAAAATATTTCTAGATAAAGTTAATAATGTATTGTACAAATAATTATCGGATTTATGTTTATTAAAAAAAATCATTTATATTTATTATATTTTGTATTTTTACTTTTTTTATTTGGTTGTCAATTAAAAGAACCTACTAAAAATCATGGGATTCTATTTTTAAAAAATAGGGCCGACATTTTAGAAGTAAATAAGACAAATAAAAACGATGTTATAAGTAAGATTGGTCAACCCCACTCAAAATCTATATCAAATGAAAATGAGTGGATTTATATTGAAAGAATTTTGACTAAAGGAGAGTATTTTAAGTTGGGTCAAAATATTCTTAAAGAAAATAATGTTTTAATTTTAGAGTTTGACAACTACGGTATTCTTACAAAAAAAATATTTCTTGACAAAGACTCAAAACAAAAAATTGAGTTTTCAAAAGATATAACTGTTAATGAAATGACACAAAAAAGTTTTGTACAAAAGTTTTTTCATAGTCTTAAGACAAAAATGTATGGAAATAAATAAATAATTCTTTTAATGAGCAATCACAGCCAATAATAGCAAAGCTACTATATTTGTAATTTTTATCATTGGATTTACTGCTGGACCTGCTGTATCTTTATATGGGTCACCTACAGTGTCACCAGTTACAGCTGACTTATGTGCCTCTGATCCTTTACCGCCAAAATTTCCATCTTCAATATATTTTTTAGCATTATCCCAAGCTCCACCTCCTGCTGTCATAGAAACTGCCACAAATAATCCAGTTATAATTACACCCAATAACATTGCGCCAAGAGATGATAATGCAGCTTCCATACCTCCAATTTGCAAAATCACAAAGTAAAGAACTATTGGTGATAAGACTGGAAGCAATGATGGAATAATCATTTCCTTTATCGCAGCTTTGGTTAACAAATCAACTAGACGACCATAATCAGGTTTTCTTTTACCCTTCATAATTCCAGGAATTTTTTTAAATTGTCTTCTCACTTCAATAACTACTGCACCACCTGCTCTTCCAACAGCTTGCATTCCCATTGAACCAAATAAATACGGAAGCATCCCTCCAATCAATAAACCTGCGACTACAAATGGATTTGATAAGTCAAAAGTTACATTTACACCTTCCAAGGCTGAATTCTTTACTTTTGAAAAATATTTTATATCCTCAGTATATGCTGCAAACAAAACTAGTGCACCTAATCCTGCAGAACCTATTGCGTAACCCTTAGTTACAGCTTTTGTTGTATTTCCAACGGCGTCTAATGCATCTGTAGTTTTCCTTACATTTTTTGGCAATTTTGACATTTCAGCAATCCCACCAGCATTATCAGTGACCGGACCGTATGCATCTAATGCTACTACCATCCCAGTTAATGCAAGCATAGCAGTTACAGCAATCGCAATACCGTATAAACCAGCTAAACTATTGGTATATAAAATTCCAGCTACAATTATTAATGCTGGGATTGCTGTAGCCTCCATTGAAATAGCTAATCCTTGAATTACATTAGTTCCATGACCAGTTGTAGATGATTTGGCAACAGTTTTCACTGGCCTATAGTCTGTGCCTGTATAATATTCAGTAACCCAAATTAGAAGTCCTGTGATTACAAATCCAACTAAACCACAAATATATAGATCTAAACCTGAAAATGTTGCACCTGCATTATTATTATACTTGCTTTCCAGACCTACGATAGCATCTGTAACAGGATACATTATTAACAAAGATGTTAAAGCAGTAACTATGAACCCTTTGTATAAAGCTCCCATAATATTTTTACTTTTTCCTAACTTTACAAACAATGTTCCAATTATAGAGGTAATTATACAAGCTCCGCCAATGGCCAATGGATAAATCATTAAATTAAAATCTTGTGGTGAGAAAATTGATGCTAAAACCATTGTGGCTACAATTGTAACGGCGTAAGTTTCAAATAAATCAGCTGCCATTCCAGCACAATCGCCAACATTATCTCCAACATTATCCGCAATTACTGCGGGATTACGGGGGTCATCTTCGGGTATTCCCGCTTCAACTTTTCCGACTAGATCTGCTCCTACATCAGCTCCCTTTGTAAAGATACCACCCCCTAACCTTGCAAAAATTGAAATCAATGAAGCCCCAAAACCCAAAGCAACTAAAGCGTTTATAATCTCTCTATTTTCAACATTTAAATTAATTAAAATTATGTAATAGAGTGTAATTGACAACAAAGCTAAACCAGCTACAAGTAGACCTGTTATTGCGCCAGATTTAAAAGCGATAGTCAATCCTGATTGTAAACTATTTCTTGAAGCCTCTGCGGTTCTAACATTAGCTTTCACAGAAATTAACATTCCTACGTAACCAGCAACTCCTGATAAAAATGCTCCAATAAAATATCCTAAGCCTACAAGATAACTAAAAAAATAAGTTACAATCGCTAAGACGATAACACCAACAACAGCTATAGTTTTGTATTGTCTATTTAAGTATGCTTTAGCTCCAATTTGTATTGCCTCAGCAATTTCTTGCATCCTTGTATTGCCAGGACTAGACGATATAATTTGGCCTGAGAGCAGATAGCTATAAGCGACTGCTAGCACTCCGGTGAATGAAATTAAATAAAGAAGTTCTAAATATTCTGTCATTATATTTAACGGATAAATGCCAAATATGGAATAAAAACGCAAGCTAAACTTATTGTTTTTTTAATGTTTTTACTCGTCTTTTCTTAATACATTTGCTATTTTATCTAAAATTGCATTTAAATAACCAATTTGAACTTTTTCTAAAAAAAACTCAGAGGCAAGTAAATATTCACTTATTACAACCTTTTTAGGATTATTATGTTTAAACATTAATTCAAATACAGCTGCAAATAGAATTATTTTAAGTATTTTATCAGTTTTTTTTAAATCTATGTCCTCTTTTAGATGATTATTTATAGTCTCTTCAATTAATTCTGATCTTTCTAATGTTCCTGTAACAATATCTTTTATAAACTTTTTGAATTGACTTTTAGGATACTTTATTTCCGAATTCGGATTCATTAACGAATTATAGATTTTTTGAATTATTTTTATTCTTGGGGAAGGATTCTTAGATTTTTTTTGGACCATTATTTAAAATGGACAAAACAGCTTTAGAAGCCTCATATCCTTTATTGGGTTTATTTGATTTTTTTTTACCGCATCTCTCGTAAGCTTGTTTCATACTTAATGCAGTTATAATACCATTGCCAATAGGCTTATTATAAGTAATAGATAAATTGGAAATTGACTCAAAAGATGTTTTGCATATTAGATCAAAATGAGGAGTTTTGCCTTTTATAACGCATCCTAAAGCAACGAAAGCATCATATTTGTTAATATTTCTTCTTATCGCTATTGGTATTTCAAAAATACCAGGCACTGTCATTAAGTTAAGTACAACTTTTCTATTTTTTAAATAAAACTTTGCACTATTCAAGAGATGTTTAGTTATATCATTGTAATAATTTGCATTTATAATAAGAATTCTTTTCATTTTATAATAACTTGTTTTTTAATTTTGAGACCAAAACCCTCAAGACCAATAATTTTTTTTTTCGATCTAGATAGTAATATCATATTTTTTACATTAAAATCTTTTATAATCTGTGCACCTATACCATAGTATCTTAATGTTACATCTGTTTCTCCTTTATTTTTATTAATTTTATTATTAATAATAACTAGTATAAAATTCTTATATTTAGATAATAGTTTTAAATTTTTTTTTATTTCTTTACTTTTTAAAAAATTTTTAAGATTTATTTTCATAGATAATACTCTAATTGGAATAGATTTACCCCCTTTTATTATACCTTTTGATAGGACTATACTTTTATGATTGTCTAATTTATTTTTATAAACACTTAAAAGTGTTCCAAAATTATCTTTAATATGTAAGATTTTTGAATATGATTTGTAAATTAATTTTTCATTTTTAAATCTATATGCAATCAAGTCAGCAATTGATGCGATTTTAATATTATGTTTTTTTGAAAATTTTTTTAAATCATCTAATCTGGCCATTCTTCCATCTTCATTCATCACTTCACAAATAACTGAACTTGGATTTAAATTCGACATAATAGAAATATCTATTGAGGCTTCAGTATGTCCAGCTCTTTCTAAGACTCCCCCTTTTCTAGCTACTAAAGGAAAGACATGTCCTGGAGAAACAATATCTTTTTTTGAAGAATTAGGGCTTATCGCAACTCTAATTGTTTTAGCTCTGTCAAATGCAGAGATACCCGTAGAAATTCCTTTTTTTGCCTCTATTGAAATTGTGAAAGCTGTTTGCATACGAGATCTATTTATTTGAGACATTAAAGGTAGTTTTAATTTATCAATTTGTTTTTTTGTTAATGCTAAACAAATCAATCCTCTTCCATGTTTAGCCATAAAATTTATGATTTTTGAATTACATTTAGATCCTGGAATAACAAGATCTCCTTCATTTTCCCTATTTTTATCGTCAACCAAAATAAACATTTTACCTTTTTTTGCGTCTTTAAGAATTGATGGAATTGATGAAAATTTATTTTTAGACATATTAGATGGTAAATTTATATATATATTTTCCAAAAATATCTAATTCGACATTAACTAAATCATTTTTCTTTAGAGTTTTAAGATTTGTTAACTTCAAAGTATGAGGGATTATATTAAGTTCAAATATTTTTTTTGAAACTTTTGATATAGTAAGAGATACGCCATTTATAGAAATAGATGCTTTTTCTTGAAGAAATTTTGATAGTTTTTTATCCTTAATTTCTAATTTCACTAACCAGGACTTATCAATAAAATTTATATTTTTAATTTTTGCAACAGAATCAACATGTCCCTGTATAAAATGCCCAGATATTTCTTGACCAAAATTAATTGATTTTTCTAAGTTAATTAAATCACCGATTTTTATTATCTTAAAAGTAGATCTTTTAATAGTTTCGCTTGAAACATAAAAATATATTCTTTTTCCTAATGTTTTTGTTAAAGTTAAACAAACGCCATTACATGAAATTGAAGACCCAATATCTTTTTTTTTAAGATATAAGTTGCTTTCTATATCTAATAAAATACTGTTTTTAAACTTCCTAATAGTTCTGACTTTACCTGTGTTATGAATAATACCATTAAACATTATATAATTTTATACTAAATAGTTCATCATTTTCTAAATTAACATTTACCTTATTATTTTTTGTACATCTTTTTATACAATGTGATACAAATTTTTTGAAACCGTTTTTTTTTAAAAGAATGTTTGATTTAAAAATATATAAATAATTAATGAGATTAAACATTATTAGTTTTTTCAGAAAAGTAGGGCCTGCTTCAACTAAAACTCGTGTTTTTCCTAATTTATATATTTTTTTTAATAAAAGAAAAAAATCTTGCTCGTTAATTAATTTGTTAATTTGAATTATGTTTATTTTTTTCTTTTTAAAGTAAGAAATTTTATTCTTATTTCTACTTGTTGTGAAGATATAGGTCTTTCTTTTCTTTGCTAATTTAAGAAGTCTTAAATTTCTTTTTAGTTTTAGATTTCTATCAATTATTATTAAATCAGGTTTCTTATTATTAAGTCCATTTATCCTACAGTTTAATAAGGAATTATCTTTATTAATAGAAGCTGATGTTGACATTACACAATCATATTTAGAGCGAATTAAATGAGCTACCTTTCTAGATCGGGAATTAGTAATCCATTTAGATTTTTTATCTACTGTAAAGAAATCTTTAGAGGTCGCTATTTTTGCATCAATTAAGGGTATATTGTTAAGCTTATTTAGATAATAACTTCTATAAAAATCTTTATTTTTAGGCTCGATCTTCTTTAAAAAAATTAATTTTTTTTTAAGCTCAGTTTTGGCTTTTCTAAAAGTTCTAATATCTGGATCATCAAAACTATAGAAAACTCTATTAATCTTTTTATTTTTAATAATATTAATGCATGGGGGTGTTACACCATAGTGAGTACAGGGCTCTAAGGTTAAATAAATATCTGATCCTTTAAAATCCATTTTTTTATTTAAAGCATTGTATTCAGCATGAGGTCGACCATTTATAGATGTTACTCCTGAACTAATCACGGTTTTATCTCTTACTACTATACAACCAACTGATGGATTATATTTGGTCTTTCCTAAGTGATTTTCAGCTAAATTAAATGCGAGATTTGAAAAAAAGTTATGATTTATTTTCATCAATATTGCCTACAAATTCCTCAAAATCTTTTGCTTCCTTAAAATTTTTATACACAGAGGCAAAGCGAACATAAGCAACTTTATCTAGTGATGAGAGGCCTTCCATAATAAACTTACCAATAGTGGGAGTAGGAATTTCACTTTCACCTAGGCCTTCTAAATTTCTTACAATTTTTGAAATGAACTTTTCAATAGTTTCAGAGTCAATTGGTCTTTTCCTTGTAGCAATCCTTATTGATTTAGATATTTTATCTCTATCAAAAGGTTCTCTTTTTCCATTACCTTTTATTACTGTTAATTCCTGAAACTGTACTCTTTCAAATGTGGTGAACCTTTCTTTTCTCTCACAACCGCATAATCTTCTTCGTCTAATTGCTGTACCATCTTCGGTGGGACGAGAGTCTACTACTGAGGTGTCTTTTTCTCTACAAAATGGACAAAGCATAAATTTACTGCCTTCTGTATATAGGAAAAGACGAGCAAAGTTCAATTATTTCTTTTTGAACTTCTTTTTCTATTTTTGAGTTATCTTCTTTATTTTTACTTAGACCATCTATCACTTTAAAAATTAAATCACCTACTAATTTGAATTCTTCGGACCCAAAACCTCTTGTTGTGCAAGCAGGTGTACCTAACCTTATTCCTGAAGTTATCATTGGACTTTCACTATCAAAAGGTATTCCATTTTTGTTACAAGTTATATTTGATTTACCTAATGATGCTTGAGCGTCTTTACCGGTCACACCAAAAGATCTTAAATCTATTAACATTAAATGAGTATCGGTTCCTCCGGAAAAAATTTTAAAACCTCTGTCTGTCAATTTATCTGAGAGGACTTTGGCATTATTAATCACATTTTTTGTATATTCCTTAAAGTCTTCCGATAAAGCTTCTTTGAAGCAAACTGCTTTTGCGGCAATAACATGCATTAGCGGTCCACCTTGTAAACCAGGGAATATCGCACTATTAAATTTTTTAATTAGATCTTCTCTATTAGTTAAAATTATACCACCTCGTGGACCTCTTAGAACTTTATGTGTAGTAGAAGTAACCACATCAGCATATTTAGTAGGATTAGGGTAAGCACCCCCGGCAACTAATCCAGAGAAATGAGCCATGTCTACAAGAAAAAAAGCTCCAACTTTATCACAAATTTCTCTAAATTTTTTGAAATCTATAATTCTTGAATACGCGCTTCCTCCTGCAATAATTAGTTTAGGTTTTTTTTCTAAAGCTAGCTTCTCTACACTCTGATAATCAATTAGACCTGTTTCTTTGTCTACCTCATAATGTAGAGCATTAAACCATTTTCCAGATTGAGCAGGTTTTGCTCCATGAGTAAGGTGACCGCCAGAATTTAAACTCATAGCAAGAGTAGTATCACCAGGTTTTAATAATGCTAAGTAAACCGCACCATTTGCTTGAGCTCCTGAGTGAGGTTGAACATTAGCAAATTTACAATCAAATAATTTTTTAGCTCTTTCGATTGCAAGATTTTCTGAAACATCAACATGCTCGCATCCTCCATAATATCTTTTACCAGGATACCCTTCAGCATATTTATTTGTTAAAACGGATCCTTGTGCTTCAAGCACTGCTTTAGAAACTATATTTTCTGATGCAATAAGTTCAATATGATTTTGTTGTCGCGAAAATTCTTCTTCGATAGATTTATGCAATTCCTTATCTGCATCTTTTAAATTAAGTTTAAAGAAGCTATTTAAGTATTTATTTAATTTTACTGCTATTGACATATCTAAATTTTTTTCACCCTTCTTAAATGTCTCCCACCTTCAAATTTAGTTTTTAAAAATAATTCTACTAATTTTAAAGATAGTTTTTTTTTTGTTAATCTTGAACCTAAAGCAATTATATTAGCATTATTATGTTGTCTAGACAATCTTGTAGACTTTAAATTATAACAAACAGCAGCTCTAATTGTTTTGATTTTATTAGCACTTATTGCCATTCCTGTGCCCGAACCACATACTAGAATACCAACATTGCTTTTTTTGGACCTTACTCGGTTAGCTAATTTCTTAGCATAATCAGGGTAGTCAACAGACGCATCATTAAAAGGGCCCATATCAAAAATTGAAACACTACGATCAATTAAATGATTTTTAATTTCTTCTTTTAAAATAAATCCTGCATGATCTGAGGCAATACATACAGTTTTAAATATTGAATTTAATTTTATATTGCTCATAACTATTAATTAAATTACACTATTTAAAATTATAATTATATATTTGTCGCATCAAATTTTAAATTATCAGGACTTTACATGAAAATTATAGGATCTTACCCAAAAACTAGGCTTAGAAGATTACGGAAATCCCAGTCGATAAGGAATATTGTGTCAGAAAGCAATCTTTCACATAACGACCTTATATTGCCAATATTTGTTAGAGAAGGTAAAAACAAAGTAGAATCAATTAAGTCAATGCCTGGAGTTAATAGGTATACTATAGATAGACTGCCGGGTATTTTGAAACAAGCAAAAAAATATAAAATACCTATGGTAGCGATATTTCCATATACGCCAAATTACAAAAAAGATCATTTAGGAGCAGAAGCGCTAAATCCTGAAAATCTTGTATGTAAAAGTTTAAGATTAATTAAAAAAAGATTTCCTGAAATTGCAGTAATGTGTGACGTGGCTTTAGATCCATATACATCACATGGTCATGATGGAATTGTCATTAATAATGAAATTAGTAATGATGAAACAATAAAAATTCTGGTTAAACAATCTTTACTTCAAGCAAAAATGGGATGCGATGTAATTGCTCCATCAGACATGATGGATGGTAGAATTGGGAAAATTAGAAATGCTTTAGATAAAGAAAACTTTAAAAATGTAAGTATTTTATCGTATGCTGTAAAATATGCTTCAAATTTCTATGGACCATTTAGAGAAGCTGTAGGAAGTAAATCAAAATTAAAGCAAAACAAAAAAACCTATCAAATGGACTACAGAAATTCTTTCGAGTCTTTGAGAGAAGTTGGTCTTGATATCAAAGAAGGCGCTGACATGGTTATGGTAAAACCAGGTATGATTTACTTAGATATAATTAGCAAAATTAAAAAAAAATTTAATGTACCTGTTTTGGCATATCAAGTTTCTGGTGAATATAGTTTACTCAAAGATGCAATAAATAGAAAAATATTGAATGATAAGGCAGTTAT
>CACHFP010000011.1 GCA_902579115.1 uncultured Pelagibacteraceae bacterium
ACTTGGTCATTTATGATAATTTAAAAAAAAAAATTCACTACATTGAAAATGTTTATGCAGATACAAAAATAAAGAATTACAAAAAAGCTTACAATTCTATCACGAAGAAGTTTGAACTATTTCAAAATTTTGAAAATATAAAACTTCCAGAACAATTAACATTCAAAAAAAATAAGAATATAATCAAGTCAAATATTTCCAAAAAAAAATTTAAACAAATAGTTGAAAAAGCAAAAAATTACATAAAAATTGGTGATATCTTTCAAGTAGTTTTAAGTCAAAGATTTGAGAGAAAAATAAATAAAAAACCTATTGAAATTTATAATCACTTAAGAAGATCAAATCCATCACCATTTATGTTTTATTTTAATTATGAAGATTTTAATGTTTTAGGAAGTAGTCCAGAAATATTAGTTAGACTCAGAAAAGGTGAGGTTACAATCAGACCCATTGCAGGTACAAGACCAAGAGGAACAACCTCAAAAGAGGATAATAAATATGCATCAGATTTACTTAAAGACAAAAAAGAATTAGCTGAGCATCTTATGTTATTGGATCTAGGAAGAAATGATGTGGGGAAAGTTGCTAGAGTAAATACTGTTAAAGTAACAGAAAAATTCAAAGTAGAAAAATATTCACATGTGATGCATATTGTTTCAAATGTAATAGGAAAGTTTAGCGATCAAACCTCTATTTTTGAAACACTTTTATCTGGTTTTCCTGCAGGAACAGTAAGTGGCGCTCCTAAAATCAGAGCAATGGAAATAATCGACGAATTAGAAAAAAATAAAAGAAAATTATATGCAGGCGGAATTGGTTACTTCACTCCTAACAATGAATTTGATACGTGTATCGCTCTAAGAACAGCTCTGATTAAAAAGGATAAGTTTTATGTTCAAGCTGGTGCAGGTATTGTAGCTGATAGCAGACCAGAAAAAGAATACGCTGAAACAGTTAATAAAGCCAAAGCTCTTATGAAAGCAGTAGATTAAATGAAAATTTTGTTAATAGATAATTACGATAGTTTTACTTACAACTTATTTCATTATATTTCAAAATTTAGCAGAAATGTTGAAGTTTTTAGAAATGATAAAATTGATGGAAAAAAAGTTTTAAGAAAAAAATATGATAAAATTGTAATATCGCCAGGACCCGGTAATCCTAATCAAGCTGGGAATTGTCTTAAAATTGTAAAAGATGTATATAAAAAAATTCCTATTCTTGGAGTTTGTTTAGGACATCAAATCATAGGTCAAGTTTTTGGTGGAAAAATAATTAATGCAAAGAATTTAATGCACGGAAAAACAAGTAAGATAAATCATAATAAAAAGGGATTATTTAAGAATATTCAAAATAACTTTGAGGCTACAAGATATCACAGTTTAGTAGTCGATCGAAAAGAATTCCCAAAAAAGCTATTGATTACCGCTGAGACTAAAAATAGGACAATAATGGGATTAATGCATAAAGAATATGATATTCATGGGTTTCAATTTCATCCTGAAAGTATAAGTACTAAAGTAGGTATGAAATTAATTAAAAACTTTATAAGTAATTAAATGTCTAATTTTGTTGAAAGTTTAAAAAAAGGTCAAAGCCTTTCCTTTGAAGAAAGTAAGGTTCTATTCAATGAGCTTATGGAGGGTAAATATAGTGAAAATTCAATTATTGAAATTTTAGAATCTCTAATAAAAAAAGGTGAAACTAAAGAAGAGCTAGCTGGAGGGATTTTTGTTTTAAGAGAAAAAGCCACTAAAGTTAAAGCTGAACAAAGTGCTATAGATACCTGCGGAACAGGAGGAGACGGGCAAAACTCTTTAAATATTTCCACTGCTTCAGCTATAGTTTTAGCGAGTATGGGTGTAAAAGTTGCTAAGCACGGTAATAAAGCTGTATCTTCGAACTGTGGCTCTGCAGATGTATTAGAGGCATTAAAAATAAATATTAATTTGAAAGCAAATGAGGCTGAGGAAAGTATCAAAAAGTTTAATTTTGCTTTTATGTTTGCACCTAATTATCACTCAGCAATGAAATATGTCGGGCCTGCTAGAAAAAAAATGGGAAAGAAAACTATCTTTAATTTAATTGGTCCCTTAAGTAGCCCTGCACAAGTAAAAAGACAGGTAATAGGAGTGTTTGATAAAAAATGGATGAAGCCTTTCGCTGAGGCGCTTAAAGAAAACGGGGTTGTTCACGCATACATCGTTAATAGTGAAGATGGGATGGATGAGATATCGCCATTTTCAAAAACAAACGTTGTAGAACTTAAAGATAATATTATAAAAGAATTCACTATTGATCCAAAAACCTTAGGTATTGAGGTAGGAAATAAGGAAAATTTAAAAGGAAAAAATGCAGAATATAATTCTGAAAAAATTATTGAAATTTTTAAAGGTAAAAAAAATGAATTCTCTCAATCTGTTGCTCTTAATGTAGCAGCAGGACTCATTGTTTCTGGTAAAGAAAATGATTTTAAAATATCATATGAAAAGGCTATAAAACATTTAAATTCAGGAAATGTATTTCAACACCTAAGAAAAATTCAATCCAATAAATGACAAATATTTTAGAAAAAATTATTGCGGAAAAAAAATTTGCTTTAGACTTAATTAAAAAAGAAAAATCTTTAGATAATTTAGAAAAAAATATAAAAGGGCAAGTTTTTTTGAATTTTAAAGAAACTATTCAAAAAAATAAAAATATTTCTTTAATAACAGAAATTAAAAAAGCTAGCCCATCTGCTGGTGTTCTTGTAAATGAATTTAACCATTTAGACATTGCAAAAATGTATGTAGATAATGGTGCTACTTGTCTTTCGGTTTTAACAGAGGAAAAATATTTTTTAGGAAAATTGGATTATATTCAAGATATAAAAAAACAAATTAAAGTGCCAATTTTAGCTAAAGATTTTTTTATAGATCCTTATCAAATCGCATTATCTAAAAGTTATGGTTGTGATTGTATCTTAATAATAGTCGCAGCTCTTGATGGAGCCCAAGCCGATGAAATTTATTCTGAAGCGTTAAGACATAATTTATCTGTCATAGTGGAAGTGCACGATCAGAAAGAAGCTGAAACAGCCTTAAAATTTGATCAAGCATTAATTGGAATTAATAATAGGAATTTGAAAACACTTGAAGTTTCTTTAAATAATACTATTTCAATTTTTGAAATTATTAAAACACACAGAGGCCCTATTATTTCTGAAAGCGGAATTAAAACTGCAAACGACGCAAAATATATTTACGAAAAAACCGGAATTAAAAATTTTCTTATTGGAGAATCACTTTTAAAATCTGATAATCCTGATGAATTAATGAAAAAATTAATTCAAATTACTCAATAAATAAGCCATTTATTTGAAGTTGTAATTCAAAAAGAACTTTTATAGAACATATTTGTACGAGGTTTGTTCTATGCTAACAAAAAAACAAAAAAACTTATTAATATTCATCAATAAGAAGATTAGATCTTCAGGGATTTCTCCATCTTATGAGGAAATGAAGAATTCACTCAACCTTAAGTCAAAATCAGGAATACATAGATTAATTTCTGCATTAGAAGAAAGAGGTTTTGTTAAGCGATTAGCACATAAAGCAAGAGCGTTAGAGGTGGTTAAATTACCAGAAAACGCGAGCGCAAATGATATATTTAATACATTTACACCAAGTGTAATTAAAGGTGGGTTAGATAAGAATGATAATAAATCTACAGATGTATCAGTGTTGGGGAGTATCGCTGCTGGCACACCAATTGAAGCTATTC
The DNA here is from genome assembly GCA_902579115.1 of uncultured Pelagibacteraceae bacterium. Taxonomy (GTDB): domain Bacteria; phylum Pseudomonadota; class Alphaproteobacteria; order Pelagibacterales; family Pelagibacteraceae; genus Pelagilacustribacter. Next base: position 3,766 of record CACHFP010000011.1, read on the forward strand.
AACAAGAAGTTGATAGAGTTGCTTTACCAGAAGATCTTCAAAATAATGGTGAGCACTACGGTCTAAAAGTAAAAGGTGACTCAATGATTGAAGCAGGAATTGCTGACGGTGATACAGTAATTATAAAAAAAGTTTCCAATGTAGATAATGGTCAGATTGCAGTAGTCTTGATAGACGACCAGGAAGCTACGTTAAAAAGAGTGAGAAAAAAAGGAAACACTATCGCACTTGAAGCAGCAAATCGAAACTACGGAACTAAAATTTACGCTGCAAATAGAATAAAAATTCAAGGTAAACTAGTTTCTTTATATAGAAACTTTCATTAAAATAGTCTAATTAATATAAATGTCTTTTAATTGTAGGTTTGCGCCCTCTCCTACTGGGCCTCTTCACATTGGCGGAGTTCGAACAGCCTTATTCAATTGGCTTTTAGCAAAAAAAAATAAGGGGAAATATTTTCTTAGGATCGAGGATACTGATAAAGAAAGATCTAAAGATGAATTCAAAAAACAAATTATTGCATCTTTAGCTTGGCTTGGTATTGAGCATGATGGAGATGAGTATATTCAATCTAAAAATATATCTAAACACGTTACAGTTGCAGAGGAATTGTTAAAAAAAGGTTTTGCCTACAAATGTTATTGTTCTGAGGAAGAAATAAATGAGCAAAAAGAAAAATGTAAAAAACAAGGAATACCATATGTTTATAATAGAAAATGGAGAGATGCCAAAGATTTAAAAATTCCTGAAGGAGTAAAACCGGTAATAAGATTTAAAAGTAAAATATCAGGGAATACAATTATTAAAGATTTAGTTCAAGGGGATAGAAACATTTCAAATTCTACTATTGAGGATTTTGTAATTCTAAGAAAAGATTATACTCCAACATATCAGCTATCAGCCACGGTTGATGACCATGAAATGAAAATCACTCACGTTATTAGAGGGGATGATCATATGATTAACTCTTTTAAACAGAGACAAATTTATGAAGCCATGGGTTGGGAGGTTCCGAATTTTGCACACATTCCTTTAATTCATAGTGAGCAAGGAAAGAAATTATCAAAAAGGGATAATGCTTCCACCCTTGAAGATTATATTAAAATAGGAGTCATTTCAGATGCTTTGAGAAATTATTTGTTAAGATTAGGATGGTCATACAAAGATAAAGAAATTTTTACTAAGCAAGAAAGTATTGATTTATTTGATTTAAGTGGTGTTGGTAAATCTCCTTCAAAATTAGATATGAATAGAATTTATTCAATTAATGAAACATACATAAAATCTATTGATGAAAAAGATCTTTTCAATTTCTTTAAGGAATATGTTTCAAAATACAAAAAACCTATAGATCAATCAAAAGAAAATATGCTTTTAAAATCAATCGGATTCTTAAAGAATAAAGCTAAAACTCTAGAGGATATTTGGAATAATGCTCAATATATTATCAAAGATAAAATAGAGATTAATGCAGATGATAAAAAGCTTATTGATGATTCATCAAAGAAAGTAATTAGTAATTTTACCTCTGAATATGAAAAACTTTCATCATTATCTAGAGAAACTTTAGAACCTTTAATAAAGTCTTTAATTGATAAACATAAAACTAATTTTAAAGGTGTAGGACAACCTTTAAGGATAGCGCTAGTTGGCTCAAGATTTGGGCCTGGTCTTTATGATGTTATTCTCTCATTAGATAGGGCTGAAGTTCTTAAAAGATTAAAACAAATTTAATGAAAGACGCTGTATCTTTTAGAACAAGAAAAACTTCTATTTACGATAAAAAATCTAATACTCCTTTTAAAATTAGTAGGTCTAAATTTTTTAACTTTATGAGCTGTAAAAGGTGCTTTTATTTAGATCGTGTAAAAGGACTAAAAGAGCCCTCAATGCCTGGATGGGCTCTAAACGTCGCAGTCGATGAGTTATTAAAGAAAGAATTTGATAAGTATAGAAAAGAACAAAAACCCCATCCAATTATGGTTAAACATAAACTCAACTTTGTTCCTTATAAGCACAAAGATTTAGATGTGTGGAGAAATTCTTTAAAAGGTGGCATTTCATATTTGGATGAAAACACAAACCTTATAATTCATGGAGGTATTGATGATATTTGGTTTGATTTAACTGAAAAAAAATTAGTTGTTGTAGATTATAAAGCCCAATCATCAACTTATCCTGTAACAGTATCTTCTTATCTCGATGCTGAATGGCATCTTAGTTATAAATTACAGATGGATATTTATGTCCATATCTTAAGAAAAATGAATTTTAAAGTTTCAGACCGAACTTTTTTTTATGTTTGTAATGGAGAGAAAACAAATAATAAATTTGATAATAAAATAGATTTTAAAACTACACTAATCCCATACCGAGTAAATACTGATTGGATAGAAAAAAAATTAATTGAAATGAAAGATGTTCTAAACTTAGATGAACCACCTAAAATTGAAAAAACTTGCGAAAAATGCGCTTATCTTGAAGGTGGAAAGAAATTTTGATTTATCTGTTGTTATTTTCATCATCATTACTAGATGATTGGTCTGTATTTTCTGATTGAGTTTCTTCTTGAGTAGTTTCTGTTGGCGTTTCCTCTTGAACTGGTTGCTCAGGTTCTGACTGCGGTTCAGGCGTTGGTTCCTGTGATTGAGCTCTTGCAATATCTGCTGCACTTTGTGGAGCTGGCTCTCTTCTCATAAAGAAATATATTCCAGCAGCAATAACTGCAATAGCACCTAGAATGTACAACATGATATTTACAATACTTAATCCTTCTTTTTCTTCTTCAATTGGTGTTTCTTCTGTAACTGGTTTCACTTCCTCTTCTTCGGGTTTAGCGTCTTGTTCCTGGTTGGCTTCAGCATTAACTTGTTCTTTTGGCTCTTCAGTTTGAGGTGCTGGCTCAGGTTCTGGTTCCGGCTCTGGTTCTGGCTCCGGTTCTTTAGCTGGTTCTGGTTCTGGTTCTGGCTCCGGTTCTGGTTCTGGCTCAGGTTCTGGTTCCTTTTTAGGTTCAGGAGCGGGTGTTGAAACTTCAGTTTTAGGTGCTTGGGCCACATCCTCTTTATCTTTAATTTGAGGATTTATTACTCCTGTGACCACGAGAATTATTCCAGCAGCTATAACTATAATTGGATCCATGAGTCGGATTCTAAACTTTTGGTCTATTAAATCACCTTTATATGTGAACGATTTGGGTGTTGTGTGAATAAAAAAATAAGAAAATATTGAGATTTTAATGATAAAATTTACTCAAAATTTGATAATATCAATTAATGAATTCAATTTTTCTATTTTTTTTAACGGCATATATTATTTATTATCTTTTTAGACCTGTTTCAAAAAAAGAAATAGAGAAATTTGAAAATCCAGATAACTGGTCAAATATGGGACTCTAAACCTTTAAGGTGCTCAATTATACTTTCAGATAAAGCTTGTAAATCATAACCGCCTTCCAGAAAAGAAATTACTCTTCCTTTTGAATGAATATTTGCAATCTCAATTATTTTTTTTGTTATCGTAAAAAAATCGTTAGATTCTAAGTTTATATTTGCTAGAGGGTCTCTTTTATGGGCATCAAAACCAGCAGAAATTAAAATAACTTCTGGCTTAAACTTTTCTACAGGAGTTAAAACTTTTTTTTCAAAAATATCATGAAATTCCTCACTTTTTATGCCAGCTTTTAAAGTGGCGTTATAAATATTACCTACACCAGTTTCATTTTCAGCTCCAGTACCTGGAAATAATGGAAATTCATGAGAAGATCCGTACGCAACAGACTTATCTTTATAAAATATTTCTTGGGTTCCATTGCCATGGTGAACATCAAAGTCAATAATGGCTACTTTTCCTATATTGTGTTTTTTTTGTAAATATCTTGCCGCAACTGCTACATTATTTATGAAACAAAAGCCGTAAGCACGAACAGTTTCTGCATGATGCCCTGGGGGTCTAACTGCGCAAAAAACTCGCTCATTATTCTTAATTAAATCATCACAAGCAGCAATACCTGAGCCACAAGATCTTAAAATTGCACTCTCACTATTTGGACATAACATTGTATCTGCGTATGGCTCCTTCTCAACACCAATAATTCCTTCCTTTGGAATATTAGCAAATATCTGTTCAATATGTTTCTTAGGATGCACTAAGGAAACTGTTTCTAAATCAACCTTAGGAGCCTCTTTAAACTCTACTTTTAAATCGGATGATTTAATAGATTTTAGAATGCTATCTAATCTTTCTTTTCTCTCTGGATGACCTTCTCCATTAAATTTTAGTAAACAATTTGGATGACTGTATACAATCATCTTAAATTTTTAATTTTTCCACCGTCTATTGAAAAGTTTTTAAAATTTGAATTTTTATCTTTAATCAGTTTATAAACTAAATTTGCGACTTCTTCAGGGTTTGTAGGTCTTTTTATTTTCTCAATTTTGCACCTTTGTTTTAAGATTTGTGAAGCGCTTCTTTTAAATATTTTTGCTTCTGTTTGTAGAAGTTTTTCTAGTCTGTTTGTTAAAGTCATACCTGGATGAATTATCGATACAGAAACTTTATCAATTTTACCTTGCATGGCTAAGGCTTTCGAAAAATTATTTAAGGCTGAATTAACAGCGCCGCCTATCATAAATGTATTTGAAGGATTTCTAGCGGCACCTCCTCCAATATTAATAACTTTTCCTTTTCTTCTTTTGAGAGCAGGCCAAAAAGCTCTGCTTAATCTTACTGCAGCTTTAAATTTTAAATTAAATCCATCTTCCCAGATATTGTCATTCAGATTTAAAAATTTTCCTCCCATTGTTGCCCCTGCTACATTTATGAGGTAATCCAATTTTTTAAATTTTTTAGCAACTGAATTGCATGCAGATAATGATCTCAAGTCTTTAGAAATGATTAAAGAATTTTTAGGAAATTTTAAATTCTTTTGAAAAGTTTTTAATTTACTTTTTGATCTTGAAACTAAAATAACTTTAATTTTTTTATTATTAAGCTTATCAGCTATTGCTGCTCCGATGCCTTGGCTAGCCCCTGTGATTAATGCTGTTTTCATAAGATCTTAATATTAATATCTCTTAAATTTTCGTAAGTCACAATAATTTTGTCTTTCATATTAATTTTGTATGGTTGAGTCAAAGAACCACAAAGCAGATAATCTCCTTTTTTAAACCTTATATTTTTATCTTTAAACTCATCAACAAAAGCCTTTAATGAGTCTCTAGGATCTATTCTCTTTGTTCCAGTGAAATAAGGTTCAGTAACATTATCATTGATTTTTAATCTAATTTTAATTTTATTAATATCTGTTGTATGCCAATTCTTTATCTCTTCTCCTATAATAATCTTACCTCCATTTCCATGGTCGGAAATTCCAAGATACATTTGAACTAGTTTATCAAATTTATTTTTTGAACTTTGTACATACCTTGAAGACGTAATATCAATAGCTGTATATAATTTAAAATTATTTATTTTGTTTAGTAACTCACCATCAATTTTTACATTTTGATCAATTTTAAACGCATACTCGCATTCTAAATTGGAATAAGGTATTTCTGAATATTTAATCTTGCAATTAGAGGGTAAAATAGTTTCTTTAAAAATTTTACCTGGAACAGGCCCATCAAAGCCTTCTTCTTTTTGAACTTCTTTTGCGACTGCCCCTATTTTCCAACCTACTGTCTTTTTATCCAATGCTTCATAAAATAAATTTAAAGCTTTGTATGCTTCATTTCGATTTTTAGGAATTTCATTTTCACTGAACCCATTTAGATCAACTAAAGTTTTTTTCATCCACGCGTTTGCTAGTTCTGTACCTAACTTGTTCATAATAAAAATTATATTTAATTGATAAACTTCTTTAAATGATATTAATAGATAATGGAATTAACAATCGAAAAAGCCAAGTTTCATCAAATTTCCTTAAAACAAGTAAGCGAAGCTTTAAAAAAAGGTTTATCAAAAAACTATATTGAAGTTGATGTTTCAATTGTTGAATGCCCTGATCTAAGAAAGTGGGATTGCCCTGCTGAAGGTATAAGTGGAAACCAAAGAATTATAGATGTTGGAGGTGAACCATACATGCACGATAAAAGGTTCATAGGTACAGAATTTGATTATGAAGAAATAGCAAAAATGATAGGCTCAGAGAAATCTTATGCTTTAGGTGCAGGTTCAGGAGCTATGTCGTGTTTAGAGGGTCACTGTGGAGAGCTTATCATTAATGAGAATTTAATTACTAATGAGTCAAAATCAATAATTGCTCAAATTGATGAAAATAAAAAATGCAAATCAACGTCATACACTCACCGAAAACATGGCGGACTAGGAAATATCTATTACTCTGAGGGGAAAAAAGGAAATGTTATAAAAATTAAAATTAAAGGAAGGTCAGGTAAGCAAGGCTCTTTACCTCAATCTATGAGAACTGCACTAATTGAAAATTTACAAACAAACTTTAGTGTTGCGCTGGGTGGTGTATTTAGGATCTTAAATGGTAAGATTAAATCCCATGTCCAACCAGACTATGCAGATATAAAACACGAATATTATGATCCAAAACAAATGAAATGTGTTAAGGATTTTTTACAATTTTACGAACCTATAGGGCCACATTTTCAATGCTATTCAGTTTTATGGACTAATGATCCCTCTGGAGGAAAATTAGATTTAAGAGAGTCAGGAGAACACACTCATTTTCATTCTTATAAAGGAACTCAAGATGCAGGTCATTATCATTTCGATGTAACCCCTAATGAAATTGAGTACGAATGCTATTTCAATACCGCCGAAGAAGTTCATAGAGTAAACAATATTTATAAGGAATTGAACAATACTAATTAGTTTGATTATATATAAATATGAAAAATATTTATACTTGGGCGGCTAATCCTGCAAAAAGAACTGTCACTGTAGGTGATATTATTGAAGCTAAAGGAAAAAAAATTCTTACACAAGTAACTGCAAATAATTCATTAGAGGCAAAAGCAGCTGAAGAAGCAGGTTTTGACATGATAATAGGAAGTGCTTCAAATGTTAAGAAGGTTCGGGAAGGATCCAAGTCTCTTTTTTATACGGCAGCACTCGAGCTACATAATTATCCTACAGCCGAGGATGTGTTACGTGGAGCCTTTAAAGCTTTAGAGAATGGTGCTGATGCGGTTATGACTGCCAGAAGTATGGATGTTGTTTCTATGCTTGCAAAAGAAGATGTTCCAGTTATGGGTCATTTAGGTTTGGTTCCTAGAAAATCTACATGGATTGGTGGCTTAAGAGCTGTAGGTAAAACTGCTGATGAAGCATACGAACTATTTAAAAAATTTAAACGTTTAGAGGATGCTGGTGCCTTTTCAGCCGAATGTGAAGTTATTCCTGAAAATATTATGGGAGAAATATCAAAAAGGACGAGTATTGTAACTGTATCTCTAGGATCTGGAAAAAAAGCTGATGTTATGTATCTATTCATGAATGATATCTGTGGAGAGCAAGAAAAGTCCCCTAGACATGCAAAAGCTTATACAAATTTAAAAAAGATGAAAGATGAAATTGAAATCGAAAGAGTTAAAGCCTTAAAAGCATTTATCAAAGATAGTTTAGAGGGGAAATTTCCTGGGCCTGAAAATTCAGTAAATGTTAGTGAAGAAATTCTAGAAAATTTTAAAAAGAAACTTTAATCTTTTTTTATTGGAATAGTTGGGTGTCTTGCTGTTGAAGTAACAATGTTTTTCTTTAATTTTACTTCTCTCAAAACGATATATACACCTGCTGCAATTATAATTAAGTTTCCTATATAATTATTAATTGTAGGTATCTCATTAAAAACAACGTAACCCAAAAATACACCTGCAAAAATTTGAGTATATAAAATTGATCCAAAAATCGCTCCAGGCAAGTGTCTGGCGGCATTGATAACAAATATCATGGCCGTTCCTCTAGAAATTCCAGAAATAGCGTTCAAAACTAAATCATTAAAAGTCATCTCTTTGAAAACAAATAATACAAATATACCAGAAAACAATATCATAAAAATCTTTCCGAATATTAAAAATGAAAACAAACTCTCTTCATAACCATATTTTCTTACTATTAAATAACTTGCAGATGCAAAAATTGGGCACAACAAAGCTACAAATACGTAACTGTTAATTTCGGCTCCAAAAGGATTAATAGAAATAAGTGTACCGATAAAACCAATTACTATAGCAGTAAATCTTTTCCATCTAACAACTTCACCTAAAAATAAAACCGATCCGATGGTTATTAATAATGGTATTAAAAATACAATACTGTACATAGTAACCATTGGTAATAAATAGAATCCTGTGTAGGCAAAAAAAACAGCTAATACCATCGTTAAAGTTCTAAAAAAATGAATTTTTAAATTAGCACCTTTTAATTCTTTCCAGCCATCCAGGGTTTGGGTGTACAAAATAATAGGTATAAGAGCAAACAAGGAGTTAACGAAAATTATCTGTATTATGTCGTAATCTTCAGCAATATATTTTACTATTGCGTCTTGAGTTACAAATAAAAAATATCCAAGACAAGCTAGAAAAAATTCGGGAAGATAATTCTTCTCCGATAATTTTGAATTCATTAAATAATATTTGCTAAATCTCTTTTAGTTCCTTTGAAAGTAGGAAGAGGATATTTATAAGACCATTTTCTTGGAATGCATTTTACTTTAGCTTTTTCCCATAAAGCAATCCATTGTTTGTAATTTTGCACTTTGATTTTATTTTTGTTTTTGCTTTTGACAATAAAATTAGGTAATGGATCTCTTCCTGAAGGCTGACCTGCTTTATTATATCTCAAGTCCATACTTATTCTAAAATTTTTTGATTTATTTGGTAGTGAACAATGAAGTAGATATCTATTTAATAATATTATATCGCCGACGTCAGCTTCAAGAGGCACGGTTGATAATTTATCGATTATTTCTTTGCCTCTAACTTCTACTTGTCCCTTACTTCCAAAATCGTGGTTAACAAGTCCAAATTTATGACTTTCTTTTACAGCAAGCATACAACCATTTTCTATTCTTGTTTTAGTAAACGGTATCCAACACGTTACTAATTCAGTACCCTTCTGTCCTTTTTTATTCATAACGCCGGCATCTTGATGCCAAGGAGTTCTTCCTACAAGGCCGTCATTTAAATTCTTTTTTGCAACACCTTTTTCAGGTTGTTTGATTCTTGAATTTTGACAAGGATTAGAAGCTATCTCGGGACCTAGAATTTTTTCAATCTTATTTAAAATCTTTTTATTTTTGATTAAATTCCATATTGATTGACTTGCAAAAAAATCACTATTCGCATTTATGTTTTTTTCAGGAAGTCTTATGTTAAAATATTGATCAAGCTCGGGAATATTTAAAGAAACCAAATATGAGTATTTTTTCTTAAACTCATAACTTAATACTTTTACTTTATCACTTTTAGAAACAAATCTATGAATAAGCCTATCCATGATAAAAGCCATATCATTTAAAATTGGCTCTAAATCCTCTTTATAATCTAAAACACCCTTTAATTTTATGAAACCTTGTTTCTCAAAAATTCTTTTAATATTTTGGCTCATTGAGTCGATATAATTTGTAAAAATATTATCAAATTCATATTAGACTGCAAGAGCTTTTCTCATCTCTTCATCGTCCATTTTTTTACCCAAATATGCCTCGATTACAGCATTATCATCTTTAACTTGAGCTGGAGTGCCCTCTGCAATTTTCTGGCCATGGTCAAAAACAGTTACTGAATTACAAGTATCCATTACGACTTTTAAAATATGCTCTATAATAATAAGAGTAAGGCCATATTTTTCTTTTAGCTGCATAATAATTTTCATTAAATTGTCTACGTTGACTGGGGATAAACCTGCAGCTGGTTCGTCTAACATTAGTAATTTTGGTTTCATAGCGATTGCTCTTGCTAAAACTAATAGTCTTCTCTGACCTCCAGAAAGCTCACTGGCATTTAGCTCTGCATAGTCCGCTAATCCTACAAAAGAAAGGAGTTCCATCATTTCCTCTTTGATAGCTCTTTCTTGATCCCAGATTTTTTTTCTTCCTATAACTGCATCGAAAAACTTGTAAGGAACTCTAGTATGATACCCTGACATAACATTATCTATAACTGTCATATCTTGATAAAGTCTTAGTAATTGAAACGTTCTTGATAAACCATAACTAGCAATCTCATGTGGAGGTGTGAAAGTAATATCATGACCATCAAACTCAATATAGCTTCCAGGATCGCTATCATAGATTCCTGAAACTAAATTAAAAAATGTACTTTTGCCTGAGCCATTGGGTCCAATTATTCCTCTAATTTCATTTTTTGGAAGTTCAAAATCAACTTTATTAATAGCTTTCAAACCACCAAATGATTTAGATAATTGTTTAGTCTTTAAAATCATGTTGTTTTTTCTGTTCCAGTTTTCTTTTTAAATCTCTTTTCTAAGAAATATCTGTCAATAAAACCGCCTAAACCCTTAGGCATAAATAAAATAGTTAATACAATTGTTAAACCAAATATTAAAAGTTGATATTTATATAATGGTCTAGTTAAATCATAGACAATTGTAATGACTATAGCGCCAATAATTCCACCCCAAATATGACCGAGACCTCCTAGGACAACCATAGCTAAGAAGGTTACCATTTCTATAACTGTGTAATTATTAGGATGTATGTATCCTGGAGGCATATGAGCATAAACTGCACCTGCCGCACCAGCGAACATAGCGCTTAAAATAAAAGCTAAGATTTTGTATTTTTTTACATTAATTCCAGCGGCTGCAGCACAAATTGGATCCTCTCTGATAGACATAAATGCTCTTCCAACTCCGGATCTTAAAATACTGAATGAGAAGTAAACCGCTATAATCATTATTGTCATTGAGATGAAATAATATCTATCTGGGGAGTCGAAGTTGTAACCCATTAAAGAAGGTGTTGGAATATCAGAAATACCAAATGTAGATCTAAAAAAGTTTCCGTTTTCGATAAATAATCTTATTGCCTCACCTCCTCCCAGTGTCGCTAAGGCTAAATAAGGACCTTCCAATCTAAAAGATGGAATTCCCATTGCTACTCCAAAAAATGCAGTAACTATTATAGCTATGGGTAAAGTTGCCCAAAAACCAAGTCCTAAATATAAAAACAATGTTCCAGCGGTATAAGAACCAACTGCAAATAAGCCAACGTGTCCAACTGTAACTTGACCGCAATAACCCTTAACAATGTTTAGTCCTGCGGCAACCACAATGTTCACAAATATTAAAGTAGCTAAATGTGACTGATAAACATCCGTGAAAACTACTGACGGTACAAAAGCTAAGATGATGAAAGCTATAATAAAAGCAATAAAAGGATAATCTCTGATAATCGATTTTAATTTTTCCATTATCCAACTTCTCTCATTAAATAATCTGAGTCATGTGAAGATGTGAGCATTCTTTTGTTTGTTTTCTTAATTTTGGGTAAATAGCTAACGTTTTTATATCGCCATACAACAGGTTTACTTAAAGCATAACTTCCGTAAATGAAAAATCTTT
>CACHFP010000012.1 GCA_902579115.1 uncultured Pelagibacteraceae bacterium
TGATATAATTTATTAGGATACTGGTGGACCGAAGCAACTTTATATTTCGTAAATAATTCTGGAAAAACATCTCTCATTACCATTCGATTTTCAAGCATGTAGGAAACACCTGATGGAACTCTAAGATTGTCTTCGAGCACCATAAACTCTCCATCAATATTTCTTATTAAATCAACCCCTGAAATATTTGACCAAGATTTATATTTTGGAGAAAATCCATAACATTCTCTCAAATAATGAGGAGAATTAAATACTAACTCTTCAGGAATAATATTGTCTTTAAATATTTTCCTATCATTGTATACATCGTCAATAAATAAGTTAAGCGCTTTAACTCTTTGAAGTAAGCCCTTAGAAACCTTAGACCAATCTTTTTTTAAAATTATTCTTGGTATTATATCTAATGGCCATTTTTTTTCGTGAAGTTTTTTACCAGATGAATATACTCTAAAATTAATTCCTCTTGCGCTTATGGTGCTTGCACAGTTTTTTTCAATTTCATTTAATTTCTTAATTCCATGCCTTTCTAAAATATGTGAGATTATTATAGCCTGCCTACGCAACTTATGGTCTGAGTTAAGATACTCATCGTAAGTTTTTTTAGAGTCATATTTTTTCCACAAATTAACCATTCTATAATTCTTTATAGTTTATTGCCTTTATCAAATGCACAAATTCGATAATAGCTATGATAATAAAGAATTGAATAATTACTGTTTTTTAAATAAGAATTCACCATGACATATTGTATTGGTATTAAGACTAATGAAGGCGTTGTCTTGGCGTCTGACTCTAGAACAAACGCTGGTTTAGATAATGTAAACATTTATTCTAAAATGCTTACCTATGATGTTGGTGATAGAACTGTTGTGATTGTTACTTCAGGAAATTTGGCGACATCTCAGGCAGTTTTTAAGTCCATTGAAAAAGATATTAAAGAAAGTTCTGCTTTAAATCTTAATAAATGTAAAGACTTTGAGCAAATAGCTTCATATGTAGGGAAACTTACCATTAAACATTCATCTCCAGACGGAGTGAACACTGACAGCCTTGTTTTAGGAGCTACATTTATTATTGGAGGGCAAATAAGAGGTCAAGATTTAGAATTGTACTTAGTTTATCCTCAAGGAAATTATATTAGGCCAGCAGATAGTAAACCTTATTTGGTAATTGGTGAAGTAAAGTACGGAAAGCCTATACTCGATAGAGTTATTACACCCAATGTATCGATAGGAGATGCATCTAGGTGTGCATTAATATCTATGGACTCAACACTTAAAAGCGATTTAACAGTTGGTCCTCCAATCGATATAGCTGTTTATAAAAGAGATCAAAAAAAATTATCTTACCTTAAATGTTTAAATACCTCAGATGAAGATTATAAGAAAATTTGTAATCAATGGTCTGATAAAGTTCTTCAGGTATTTAACACTTTTCCAAAATTTGATTGGGAAAAGTAATTTGATTATTTACTTTTCCTAATTATTTCAAATATTTTTTTTAAATATAATGAATGAGCTTGTTCATTTAAATGAGAAGCTGGATCATTTGCCTCGTATATATTTTCCTTCGGAAAATTATCATTTTCAATAATTTCATTAAAATTAATATGATAAAATTTTTCAGGTAAATTTAGTTCTTTTATTATATTTGAAACATTTGTTTTGTATATACCCCTTAAATGATCTTGGTGTGGAAAAGTTACAATATAAATTTTTTTTAAATATTTTTTTGAATTTAGAAAATCGATATATTCTTGAGTTCTTTGTTTAAAATATCGTTTATCTAGTTCGTTAAGATTAAATAGATATTTTTGTATTTGTTGAAATTCACACATATAGTTTCCACTATTTTTAAACCCAAATCTTTTGATATTTAAAATTCTATTTTTAAGTTCCTGATATGTTTTATAAAAGTAGTAATTTGTTATATGAAAATTTATAAAAGATTTTTTTTCTAAAATTATTTCTGAAAATGAGTAAATTTTTGATGCATCAAAAACTGCTCCTGTATTCCTTTCTCTTTTTATGTTTTTAACCGTGTTATCTTCATTAAAAACTATATTTCGCTTATATCTACATAATTCATCCCCTATATCTGTTTGATCAATAATAGATATCAAGAAATCGGGTTTTATACCGTACTCCGTCTCTAAAATTCGATATTGAATTTTCATTGGTGTTGGTGAGTAAGAGGACGTGCCACTATTTATTAGTCCGATACGTTCTTTTTCAACTATCTCATTTAAACTTTTTTTTATATTATCTTTAAATACCATGTATTCGGCCCAAGAATCTCCTTGAATTAGATAATTATCTTTTCCATCACTTAATTCAGAAAAGGTTGAAAATAGATAGTCATCTGTTTTCATTAAAATTTCTTTTTTATGGTGAGGCCAATTATTTCCACGTAAATGATGAAGTTGATCTGAGTACTTTTTATGAAAGTTCAAATTTTCAATGTTTGTGAAATTATTTTTGTCTTTATATTTTTCTAAAATTGAAACCCATGCAAAGACTAATATATAAACTAAAGTTAAAGAAACAAATAATGAAAAAAAAATCAAAACAATATTTTTTTTCATTTAAAAAAATTAAACTTTTTTTAAGCGAATACTTCGCCCCATGTACCTTTTGTGGAAGCTTTAGAATATTCTGTAGCTCTACCTTCAAAAAAGTTCATATGCTCTACTCCATTAAGCATTGTATCCAACCAGGTTAAAGGGTTCTTCTTGACATCATATATTGGATTTAAACCTAGTTGCTCTAATCTTCTATTGCCAATAAATCTGATGTATTGCTTAACTTCATCTGCAGTAAGTCCTTGCATTGGACCCATTTGAAAAGCTAAATCAATAAATGCATCTTCATGGTGAACGATTGTTTTGCATGCTTCATAAATTTCATTTTTTAATTTGTCATTCCAAATTTGTGGCTCCTCTTTTACAAAATCTCTAAAAAGTCTAATCATAGAATTACAGTGTAAGGTTTCATCTCTCACTGACCAAGTTACTATTTGGCCCATGCCTTTCATTTTGTTAAATCTCGGGAAGTTTAATAAGATTGCAAAACTTGCAAATAATTGTAAACCTTCTGTGAAAGCTGAAAATACAGCCATAGTCATTGCTATGTTATGCTTAGATTTTACATCAAAACCTTGCATATAATCATATTTATCTTTCATTTCTTTATATTGTAAAAATGCAGAATACTCCGTCTCTGGCATTCCTATAGTATCCAATAAGTGAGAGTAGGCAGCAATGTGCACCGTTTCCATAGCAGCAAATGCTGTCATCATCATTAAAACTTCTGTTGGTTTAAATACAGTTGTGTAGTGTCTTAAGTAACAGTTATTTACTTCAACATCTGCTTGAGTGAAAAATCTAAAAATATGAGTTAAAAGATTTTTTTCCTCGACTGATAAATTTTTTTGCCAATCTCTTACATCGTCTCCTAGTGGCACTTCTTCCGGTAGCCAATGAATTCTCTGTTGAGTTAACCAGGCATCGTAACACCATGGATATCTAAATGGTTTGTATACTGGGTTCTCTACCAATAAGCCCATTTTATTAGATTGGATTATTGTTGGTTTAGTTTTTTCTACTACTGACATGATAAACACTCCTCATAGTTATTGCTTTCATTATTTGATTCTTGTTTTCCAGAGTAAACATTTTTTGTCACATCTGTTGAAGATCCTTTGTTTACATTTTCAGCTCTCTGGATTGATTTGGATCTACAGTAATAAAGGCTTTTCAGACCTTTTTTCCATGCTTGAAAATGAATATCGTGAAGAGCTTTCTTGTGTATGTCTGCTGGAACAAAGATATTTACTGACTGCGCTTGTGATATGTGCGGGGTTCTATCCGCACCAAGTTCAACAATCCATCTTTGATCGATTTCAAAAGCAGTTTTAAACGTATCTTTTTCATTTGCAGTTAAAAAGTTTAAATGTGAAACAGATCCTTGGTTAGTTGTTATTGTTGACCAAACTTCATCTGTATCTTTATTATATTTTTGAAGTATCTTTTTTAAATATTTATTTCTAACATTAAAGGAACCTGAAAGTGTTTTATGAGTGTAACTGTTAGCAGCAATAGGCTCTATACCTGGAGAAGAACCGCCGCAAATGATTGATATTGAAGCTGTTGGAGCTATTGCAGTTTTGTTTGAAAATCTCTCTTTCATTCCATATTCTGCTGCATCAGGGCATGATCCTCTTTCATCAGCTAAAGTCTTTGATGCTTCATCAACTTTCTCTTGAATATTTTGAAATATCTTTTTGTTCCACACCTTGCTCATTACTGATCCAAAAGGAATATTTTTTTGCTGGAAGTATGAGTGTAATCCCATAACTCCAAGACCAACACTTCTCTCTCTCATTGCTGAGTATTTTGCGTGGGCAAATTCATTAGGAGCTCTATTGATAAAATCAGTCATAACATTATCTAAAAATCTCATTACATCTTCAACAAATTGTGGATCATCTTTCCATTGATCGTAAGTATCTAAGTTTAATGATGATAAACAACAAACGGCTGTTCTTTGATTTCCTTCATTGTCTATACCAGTTGGTAAAGTAATTTCGCTGCAAAGATTAGAAGTTTTAACTTTTAAGCCTGCAAGTTTATGGTGTTGTGGAATTTGCCTGTTAACTGTATCAATATAGACAATGTAAGGCTCACCCGTTTCGATTCTTGCAGTCAATAGTCTTATCCATAAATTTCTTGCTGGTATAGTTTGTTGAACAGATCCATCGTAAGGACTTCTTAATGCCCATTGTCCACCTGTTTCTACTGCTCTCATAAATTCATCCGTTACTAAAACACCATGGTGTAAATTTAGAGATCTTCTATTTACATCTCCACCAGTTGGTCTTCTCATTTCGATAAACTCCTCAATTTCAGGATGATCAATTTGTAAATAACAAGCGGCTGAGCCTCTTCTTAAAGAGCCTTGGCTGATTGCTAAAGTTAAAGAGTCCATCACTTTAATAAAAGGAATAATTCCAGAAGTTTTTCCGACTTTTCCAATTTTCTCACCAATGGACCTTAGATTACCCCAATAGCTTCCGATACCGCCACCTCTAGCTGCAAGCCAAACGTTTTCTTCCCAAAGATTTGTAATTCCTTCTAGACTGTCACTAGCTTCATTTAAAAAACATGAAATTGGCAATCCTCTCTCAGTGCCTCCATTTGATAAAACGGGTGTAGCAGGCATAAACCATAAATTGCTTATGTAATTGTAAATTCTTTGTGCATGTAAATTATCATCAGCGTAAACGCTCGCAACTCTTGCAAATAAATCTTGAAAGCTTTCGTTTTGACCTAAATATCTATCTGTGAGTGTAGCTCTGCCAAAATCAGTTAAATTTGCATCTCTTGATCTATCAATTTTGATAGTTATGCCTTTCTCGTTTTGAAATAATTCAGTCTCTCCAGATAAAGAGAATAAATCGGGTTTTTTGGGTCCGTTATTCTTAAGTTCGTTTTGGTTTTTTTGGTTTATTGAGCCGACAGCTTTCTCTATTGCCAATGATACACTTTTATTCATATTTTCCTTGTTTTTACTTGATTTGTTAACAAAACAACTACATGTTGTGTTACAGATATGTTAATATACTATATAACATTGAAATCAATAGAACATTATAAGAACATCTGATTAATTTTGCAAGTGGAAAGTTTTGTTAATAAACATTCTATAAAAATGCCTATATTCTTTAGTATTTATTATTAATGAAAATCAATCCAAATGGTTTTAGAGAGTACGACGCAAGGTGGATCTTTGAAAAAGAGATCGATATTGAGGGAATCACTAATTTAGGCAAAGGTCTAGGAACTCAAATAATAAGACAAACCAAAAAAAATAATCCGAGAGTAATAATTGGTCATGATTATAGATCATACAGTGAGAAAATCAAAAAAGCTTTGACTGAGGGTTTAATCTCAACTGGATGTAATGTTGAAGATTTAGGTTTATCTCTTTCTCCAATGGTTTACTTTGCTCAGTTTAATTTAAACTCAGACGCAATAGCTATGGTAACTGCTAGCCATAATGAAAACGGTTGGACAGGAGTGAAAATGGGTATTCAAAAAGGTTTAACACATGCTCCTGAAGAGATGTCAAACTTAAAAGATATTACTTTAAATAAAAAATATTTAATTGGGCAAGGATCATTAAAAAAAATTAATGATTTTAAAGATATATATATTCAAGATTTAGTTAAAAAAAATAAGGTAAATAAAAAAATAAAAGCTGTAGTAGCTTGTGGAAATGGGACTGCAGGAATATTTGCACCAGAAATTTTAAAAGGTATCGGTTGTGAAGTCATAGAATTAGATTGCAATTTAGATTGGTCATTTCCTAAATATAATCCAAATCCTGAAGATCTCGAAATGCTTCACGCAATATCAAAAGCTGTAAAAGATAATAAAGCAGATATTGGATTTGGTTTTGATGGTGATGGAGATAGATGTGGGGTAATAGATGAACAAGGAAATGAAATATTCTCAGATAAAATTGGGTTGCTAATTGCAAGAAATCTTTCCGGTAAACATAAGGACTCAAAATTTGTAGTTGACGTAAAATCAACTGGTCTATTTAAAAATGATAAAATCCTGAGTAAAAATAGATGCGAAACTATATATTGGAAAACTGGTCATTCACATATTAAAAGAAAAGTTAATAAAGAAAAAGCGTTAGCAGGTTTTGAAAAGAGTGGGCATTTTTTCTTTAATCAACCATTAGGCTATGGTTATGATGATGGGATTAACTCAGCAATACAAGTTTGCCACCTCATAGAAGATCAGAACAAAAAAATGAGTGAAATTATAAAATCGTTACCGGTAACTTATCAAACCCCAACAATGGCTCCTTATTGTAAAGATGAGGAGAAATATAGAGTAGTTGATGAAATAGTAAAAGAGGTAAGGAAATTAAAAGATAAGGGTATTAAAATTGATAATCAAAGTATCATTGAAATATTGACAATTAATGGTGTGAGATTTTCCCTAGAAGATGGGTCTTGGGGCTTAATAAGAGCATCATCTAATAAGCCTTCTTTAGTAATTGTGACCGAAAGTACTAAATCTAATGAAAGTAAAAAAAAGATTTTTGAATTTATAGATAAGCTATTGCAAAAAACTGGAAAGATTGGAGATTATGATCAAAAAATTTAGAGTTTAAAATATTCGTATAAAAATCTAGTTCCAATAACTATAAGAAACAGTCCAAAATATTTTGTCATTCTCATTTTATCGACTCTATGACTAGCTTTTGCTCCAAGTCTTGCCATGAATGCAGTAATAGGAAAAAAAACTAAAAAAGCAGGAATATTCAAAAATCCAACACTCAAAGGTAAATCAACCTCTAAGTATGAGCCTGAAATTAAAAAACCCCCTGCTCCAAAAAAAGCAATAATAAAACCAATTGCAGCTGCACTACCAATAGCTTTATTTATTGGATAACCAAAAAATTTTAAGATTGGAACGTTCATCACTGCTCCACCAATACCCATTGGTGCAGAAATAAACCCACTCACTATTCCTGAAATTGCTTTGGAAAATAATCCTACTTTGATTTCTAAATTTGTTTCTTTTTCTTTTAAAAATAGTAAATAGAACGCAAGAACATATACAATAATTGTAAAAAATAGTATCAAAGGTTTTGTTTCTAAACTTGCAGCGAAAATCGTTCCTAGAATTACTCCGGTTGCAACAAAAAAACCAAAACCTTTTACAATATTAAAATCTACAGCTTTATGCTGATGGTGAGTTAATACAGAAACAGTTGAAGTCGGTATGATAATTCCAAACGAGGTTCCTACTGCTAAGTGCATAACATACGCAGTTTCTATCCCAGAAAAGCTAAATATATAAAATAAAATAGGAACTGTAATTAATCCTCCTCCAATGCCAAACAATCCAGCAGCAAACCCTGCTGGTATTGCTGTAGCGATCATTATTAAAACTAAATAAATTATTTCTGATTGAGAAAGGATATCCAAAACTATCTCTCTAAAGAAACAGGATTATTTTTTCTTACTTGATCCATAATATGATTTACTTTTTGTAAATCGGCATTTCTAATGCACATATTTTTAGATAGATATTGTTTCCAAGTTTTTGAGCCATTTTGTCCATGAAACAAACCGACTGTATGTCTCATAATATGATTTAACTGTACACCTTTTGATGTTTGTTCTTGAATGTAAGGAATTAGATTTTCCATAACTTCTGTCCTTGTGGGTACATTTTCATTTTTAAAGATTTCTTTTTCAATATCTGCCAAAAAATAAGGTGAGTGATATATAGCTCTGCCAATCATCACACCGTCTACTTTTATTAAATGATCTTTGATTTCTTCTATTGTTTTCACTCCTCCATTAATAATTATCTCATCATCCTTAAAATAATCTTTCAATTTATAAACAAAATCATATTTCAATGGTGGAATATTTAGATTTTCTTTTGGTGTGAGTTTTTTAAGTAAAGCTTTTCTAGCGTGAATTATAAATTTTTTTGAACCTGCGTCCTTAGTGGTTTGAATAAAAGATTGTAAAAACTCAAAATTTTCAACGTCGTTATATCCAATTCTTGTTTTAATTGTTACAGGTAATTTAGTTGCTTTAGTCATTGCTTCAATACATTTAGCTACAAGATCTGGTTCTTGCATTAAACATGCACCAAACTTATTTTTTTGTACTTTTTTACTTGGACAACCTAAATTCAAATTTATTTCTTTATATCCGTAGTCTTCAGAAATCTTACATGCTTCGGCCAGCTCGTTCGGATTCGATCCGCCAATTTGAAGTGTGACTGGATTATTTATCTTTTTAAAAGAAAGTAGTTTAGTTCTATCACCTCTTATAATTGCATTAGCAACAATCATCTCGGTATACAGATGTATATTTTTGCTTATAAGACTTAGAAAAAAAATTTCGTGCTTATCAGTGCAATCCATCATGGGTGCAACTGAAACAGTTTTATTCATGGTTTATTCTGTTTTGTTTTCTTCTTGTTCTGGAGCCTCTTCACTTAGTTCAAGAGGTGCTTCTTCTTTATCTAGATTTTCTTCCTTAATTTCTGGTTGTTCTGCTTTTAATTCTAAAAGAGCCTCATCTGCTAAACTAGGCTTTTTAATTTCTGTAATTCTTCTTGTTCTTTTTGATGGTAAAATCGCTATACCGCTTTTAGAAACCTGACCTTTATACAAATTTTCAAAATCATCATTTGTTTCCTCTTCTATCTCCTCCTGCTCCTCAGATTCATCTGGTTCTTTTCTGAGTCTTTTAATTGCACTAGCCTCAATCTCATTTACATCAATTTTTCCATCTCCAATTTCTCTTAATGATATTATAGTTCGTTTGTCGTTGTCTTCTTCTACAAGCATAGGCGAGCCTGCATTTAATTGAACTGTTCTCTCTTTAGCTAATAGAACTAGATCGTATTGATTATCAATGTGTTCTAAGCAATCTTCAACTGTAATTCTTGCCATGATGATGAGTGTATAAGCAAATAATCCAAATAAATCAATTAATTTTTAATTTTAATTGGTTCGAGAGTTTTTCTAATTATTATTATTAAAAATAATGAAATAATAACATACATGCCAGATATTAAAGCAATGAATTCTATAGAAAAACCAAGATCAATCAATAATCCAAAAACTGCAGTACCAAATGCAGTGGAGAATACCATGAAAGCAGTTGTCAAAGCTTTAATTGAACCGATAAATTTTACTCCATAAATTTCAGCCCAAGTTGATGAACCAAGAACATTAGCAAGACCGTTAGAAATTCCAATTAAACCTAAAAAAATAAAGGCAGAGATTTCTTGTTGAAAATAAAATAAAACAACCATTGCAAAAAATAGAGGTATATTCATTATTGGAATTAATTTTCTGCTTGTAAATTTATCAACTAAAAAACCTGAAAAGAATAATGTTATAATTGAAGCTAATGAATAAATCATAAATGCTTTTGGTATTGTATAAATATTCCACATTTTTGAATCTGAAATAAATGACTGATATACAAATACTCCGGTGGCTATCCAAGGCATTGCAAGCATATTCAGTGAGATAATATAAAATCTATAATCTTTAACTACTTCTCTTCTTCTCCAGCTTTTAATTTTAAAATTTTTTTTTGGATCTAAATCTTTTTCTCTAGAGTCTAATTTGATTTTTTTGATAGTATTTAAAACTACAAACGGCAGAAATATAATTATTATAATTGCTATTCCTTGCCAAACTGATCTCCAAGAATAAATTACAAATAAATAAGTTACTAATACAGGTAAAATAAATTCTGCAGACGACAATCCAAACCAAATTGTGCTTAAAGCTTTTCCTCTAGACTTTTCAAAAAATCTTGAGATTGTAGTCGTAGAGGTATGGCTCATTAAACCTTGACCGGAAAATCTCATTAAAAATATACCAATCGATAAAAACATAATACTATTGATAAAGGAAAAAAATAAAGATGAAAAAAATAATAGTAAGATTACAAAAAAAGAATAATAGATTATTTGATATTCATCGATTTTTTTACCGACCCATATTAGTAAGAGACTAGAAAATATTGTTGCTGTTGCATAAATATTTCCGAATTGTCCGTGGGTAATACCCAATTCATTTCTTATTGGTGCGTTAAACAATCCCAAAAAAAAACTCTGTCCAAAGCTTGAAAAAAATGTAAATATAAAACCAAATATTATTACTTTTTTATTTATTGAGAGGTTAATCATTTATGACTTGTAAAGTTGCTTTCATAGGTTTGGGTGTCATGGGTTACCCTATGGCAGGTTATATATCAAAAGGTGGTCATGATGTAACTGTTTATAACCGAACAAAAACTAAAGCAGAAAAATGGGTCAAAGAATACAAAGGTAAAACAGCAGATACTCCAATGGATGCCGCAAAAGACTGCGATTTTATTTTTACATGTGTAGGAAATGATAATGATTTAAGAGAGGTAACGTTAGGTGACAAAGGTTTATTTAAAACTACAAAAAAAGGTGCGATCTACGTAGACAATACAACTGCATCTGCAAATATTGCCAGAGAACTTTATAAAGAGGCAAAAGCAAAAGGATTTGATTTCTTAGATGCGCCTATTTCAGGTGGACAAGCAGGGGCAGAAGGTGGAATTTTAACTGTTATGGTTGGGGGAGATGAAGCTCCCTATAAAAAAGCTGAACCAGTAATCGATTGCTACAGCAAAAAGATTAAACTTCTTGGTCCATCAGGAAGTGGTCAATTAACTAAGATGGTTAACCAAATTTGTATTGCAGGCTTAGTACAAGGATTATCTGAAGCAATAAATTTTGGAATGAATGCGGGATTAAATATGCAAGATGTGATTGAAGTAATTTCAAAAGGTGCTGCACAATCTTGGCAGATGGAGAATAGGCATAAAACAATGATTGAAGATAAATTTGATTATGGTTTCGCCGTTGATTGGATGAGAAAAGATTTAAAAATAGCTATGGATGAAGCTAAGAAAAATAACTCACCTTTGCCTATAACAAAAATAATTGATGAATATTATGCTGAAGTACAAAAAATGGGTGGTCAAAGATGGGATACCTCGAGTTTAATCAAAAGATTTAGAAAATAAATCGTGTCGGAAAAAGTTAGTTATTACGAAGATTCAAAAGAGATTGAAAAAAAAATCTGGGATTTGTTGTCAAAGGCTGTCATAGATAGATCCTCTGAATTTAGAACTCCGGTTTTTATTTGCGGAAATGATCAAGATCTTGATGGAAGAGTTGTTGTTCTTAGGAAAGCAGATCAACAAAATAATTTTATTCAGTACCATAGTGATATTAGATCTTCAAAAATTGAGAAAATAAAAAAAAATCCTAAGTGCTCAATTTTATTTTATGGCAAAGAAGAAAAAATACAGCTTAGGATTAAAGCTGAATGTGATGTAAATTATAATAACGACGTAACAAAAGAGTCTTGGGAAAAAACTGGGCATATCAGTAGAAAATGTTACTTAGTTACTAATGGACCTGGAACAGAGTCTGAAAAACCAACTTCAGGCTTAGATATTAAATTTGATAATTTTGATTTTACTAAAGAGGAGAGCGAAGCAGGTTATAAAAATTTTTGTGTAATTAAATGTAAAATTAAAAGTATTGAGTGGCTTTACTTGGCAGCTAAAGGTCATCGAAGAGCTTTAATTAATTTAATTGGATCCAAAAAATTTACTTGGTTAGTTCCCTAGTTTTTTGGTAACTTCTTCTTTTGTTGAGCCTAAATTTACTTCATCAAAGTAAACAACCATATTTGGATAGGGTTTATCTCCATGTTCCCTTTTCCATCCGCTTACAAAAGTTTGATAAATTCCAAAATCTAATCCGACGCCTCTTTTAGTATATGGCGTTATATTTTTTATATTCTCAGCATTTAATATTAATTGATTATTTATCCAAACTTTTATGAATCCATTTTTTTCTCTTGAGTATCGAGCATTAATGAGTACATCAGTCCATTTGCCCCTTATGTTATTTATCTTTATTGCCTTTTTCATTTCAACATACTCACCGCTCCACATTCTTCCGACTTCTAACCATTCACCGCTTCTATCTGTCACCATCAGAATAGGTTTCCAGCCTTTTTCGTAAAGTTGAACAAAAGTAGTTCTAACCGGAGCTACTGATTTATAGTCCTCTGGTAAATAAATTGATGCAGAATACCAATGATCTTTTTTACCCATTTGATATTTTTTAAATTGAAGCTCAGTTCTTTGTCTATCTTTTTTGCAATCATCGTGTCCGCTATCTTTACCGCAATCACCCAATCTTACTTCAAATCTGTAAGATTTTTTTCCTGATCTTACAGGATGGCCGTTTTTACTATTAACTAAATTTAGAGAATACTTTTTTTTATGAGAAATCGTTTTTTTTTTCACCTCAGTATTAGAAACATCTTTACTGTTTTTAGCTTCCAAGTCTGAAAAGCTTGATAATAAAATGGTAAATAAAAAAAAACTATTTCTTATATTTTTTAATATTTTCAACATAGTCTCTGGCATTTTCTTTAATATGTTTTATTTCTTCATCTGTGACTTGTCTAACTACTTTGCCAGGGCTTCCTAGTACAAGTGATCCATCTGGGATAACTTTGTTTTCAGTCACTAATGAATTTGCTCCGATGATACAATTTTTTCCAATTTTCGCTTTATTTAAAATAGTTGAGCCTATACCAATGATACAATCATCTGAAATTTCACAACCATGAAGCATTACCATATGACCAACCGTGACTCCTTTACCTACAATAGTTGGACACCCTGGGTCTGTGTGAATTACGCTACCATCTTGAATATTAGAACCTTCACCAATAATTATTGGTTCTAAATCACCTCTTAAAGTTGCATTAAACCAAATATTTGAATTTTTTTTTAATTCAACTCTGCCAATGATGACTGCATTAGAAGCTACCCAGCTTTTTGGATCGATTTTAGGAGTGTGACCGTTAACATCATAAATCATAAATTTGCTGTAATGTATTATTAATTATCTTATAATATTTTATGGCTTTAACAAAGACACCAGTTTGCGATTTTGGGAAAAAAGCTGAGGATTTCAAACTAAAATCAATAGAAAATAAAGTTATTTCTTTAAATGACATTAAAGGTGAAAAAGCAACACTTATAATGTTTATTTGTAATCACTGTCCTTACGTAAAAGCTATTATTAAAGATTTAGCAAAAGACTGTAATCAATTAAAAAAAGATGGAATTAATTCTGTTGCTATCATGTCAAATGATACTAAAAATTATCCAGAAGACTCATTTGGTAATATGATCAAG
>CACHFP010000013.1 GCA_902579115.1 uncultured Pelagibacteraceae bacterium
ATCGGTTGAAGGATTTTGATAGTAAGAATATTTCTGAGAGTCTTTTTCAACCATTCCACAAAGGTAAAATAAAAATCAAAAATGAAGTTGTTCCATTGGGTTTAAAAATAAACCCCAAGAATAAAAAACTTAATAAATATGTTTCTGGAAAGTCATGGAATAAACTTATTTCAAATAAAGAAACTTTAGTTATAGACGCTAGAAAACCATTTGAATATGAAGTGGGCACATTTAAAAATTCCATAAATCCAAATATTCAAAATTTTAGAGATTTTCCAAAATACCTAAAAAAAGTTGATAAAGCTAAAGCTGTAGCAATGTTCTGTACAGGAGGAATTAGATGTGAAAAGGCTTCCATATTTTTAAAAAGAAAAGGTTTTAAAAATGTTTTTCAATTAAAAGGTGGAATACTTAATTATTTGAAAAAAACTGAGAAGAAAGACAGTTTATGGAAAGGAGAATGTTTTGTTTTTGATAATAGGGTTTCTCTTAAACACAAATTAAAAAAAGGTACATACTCTGTATGCAGTGGATGTCGAATGACTTTTTCAATAAAAGATAAAAAATCTTATAAATATGAAGAGGGTGTTTCGTGCCCAAGGTGTTATGACACACTCTCAAATTCACAAAAAACAAGATTTCGTATGAGGCAAAATCAAATTAATCTTGCTAAAAAAGATGGAAGAAAGCATAAATTTCAAAAGGAATATTAATTATGGATTTGACTAAAGGTTCAATATGGCAACTCTTAAGAAAAGTGACCATACCTGCAAGCACAGGATCCCTATTTCAAACTTTTTATAATCTAGTCGATACTTATTTTGCAGGTAGAATTTCACCAGAAGCGTTAGCAGCTATTGCAAAATCATGGCCAATATACTTCATAGCAATAGCTGTTGCCGTTGGTATTGGAGCCGGAACCACAGCTCTAATCAGTAATTCAATTGGAGCCAAGGAAGATAGAAAAGCCTCAATGTACGTTGCTCAGTCAATAGTATTAGCAATCGTAATTTCAATTTTCGTAACTTTATTTGGCTTAAATTTTTCTGATGAACTCTTGAGAATTATGGGCTCTACTGAAGAAAGTATAATCTTAACACGCGAATATTTAGATATTATTTTTTTTGGAGCTATCATTGTATTAGTTCAATTATCTTTGAACGGAACTTTAAATGCCCAAGGTGATACAAAAAGTTATAGAAATGTTTTGATTGTTACCTTTTTCTTAAATATTTTTTTAAATCCATTATTTATTTTTGGTTATGGATTTATACCAGCATTTGGAATTGCTGGTTTAGCTATCGCTACGCTTGTTTCTCAGTGTATCGGCTTAATATATTTAGCTAATAAAGTTTATTGTTGTAAATTAAAAAAATTCCTTTATCTAGAATGCTTTAAACCAAAAATTGATTACTTAAGCTCTCTTTTTAAACAATCAGTACCAATAATGTTTACTATGTTAATGATAATGTTTGGGGTATTCAATATTTTCTATTTTGTTGGTCAGTTTGGAGAATTAGCTACAGCGGGTTATGGTACAGCTGTAAGAATTGAACAAGTTTTATTGTTACCGGTCATAGGATTAAATACTGCAGTTTTATCAATAGCAGGTCAAAATTTTGGGGCAAAAATGTATTTTAGAGTGAAAGAGGTATATGGAAAAGCTTTAATGTTTGGTTCTGGGTTTATGGTGTTGGCGGGTATATTTGTTTATCTAACCTCAGAAGTAATAATCTCTTTTTTTACTAATGATTTAGAAGTTATTCGAAGAGGCGCACTTTACTTACAAGTCGCAGCTTTAATTGGGCCCGTGTATCCCGTCTTCTTTATTACCTCTGCATTATTTCAAGCACTCAAAAGACCAATTTTTAGTTTGTATATGACAATTCTTAGACTAACTTTAATTCCATTCATGTCACTTTGGTATGTCATAAATATTAGAAATGGCGAGTATCAAGATATTTTCTATACAATTTTAGTAACAAATTGGATGATGGGGTTAGTTGTATTAACTTTTGTTCCATTTTTTTTAAAAAGAGTATTTAGGATTTCTTTTAAAAAATTATTTGTATTC
Source organism: uncultured Pelagibacteraceae bacterium (assembly GCA_902579115.1). Taxonomy (GTDB): domain Bacteria; phylum Pseudomonadota; class Alphaproteobacteria; order Pelagibacterales; family Pelagibacteraceae; genus Pelagilacustribacter. The sequence goes on from CACHFP010000013.1 coordinate 2,075, forward strand.
TAGTTTACTCTCTAATTTTCTTACAAAATAGGATACCACCAAGATAAGCACCAAGTATTCTAGAATTAAAAAAGTATAAATTTCTAAAGGCCTATATGTAGTGGTGACTAGCTCATTAGCTTTTCTTGTTAAATCCCCTATACCTATAATTGATACTAGAGAGGACATTTTTAAAACATAAACAAACTGATTTCCCATGGCTGGCAACACAACTTTGATCGCTTGTGGAAGAATTACCAATCTCATTTTTCTCCAAAAATCCATTCCTAATGACTCAGATACTTCATGCTGTCCTTTAGAAATAGAATTAATTCCAGCTCTAAAAATTTCTGCTTGGAACGCACTCTCACTAATGGTCAAAGCTATTATTCCAGATACAAATGGGGAGAAACTTACTCCAATCATTATTGGAAGGCCATAATAAATCCAAAGAATTAAAACTAATAAAGGGATGGCTCTAACAATTTCTACGTATGTTATGTTAAAATAAGTTAAGAATTTATTATTTGACAATGAAGGTAGAGCAACTATCAAACCGATAATCATTGCAAGAATTATTGAAACTACTGAAATATAAATTGTAGTTGTTATTCCACTGACTAAAAATTTTAGATTTGTTAAACCATCTATATTATCTGGACTCAGAATATACCATCCCCAATCATAGTTAGAACTACATCCTTGAAGCAAAAATAGAATAGAAATTGTTTTTAAAAATTTCACTAATTAACTATATTTGTAAATGGTGGGTATTGAAACTTAAATTATAAGCTTTTTAGATCGTATTTTGCTAGTAAAGTTTTAAAAAAACCAGATGATTGTTTTTTCTTTATCCAATTGCTAACGTAATCATTCCATACCTTGTCACTCTTTGGAACCATCATAGCTAAAAATGCTGGATTTTTTCCCCCGTCAGGAACTATAGCTAATTGGGGATATTTAATAACTAGTTTGTTTGCTTCTGTTGAACTTGTAATATTTCCATCAGCTCTTCCTGCTAAAACTTCTTGGAAATCTCTCGCTGGGGCTTCAACTGATTGAAGTTTTGATTTTGGAAAAAATTCTTTTGCTTTTTCCTCTTGAGATGTTCCTAAAGTTGTAGCTATTGTAACGCTACTGTCGTTTAAAGAGTCCCAAGTTGAAAACTTTTTTAAATTCTTTTTTAAAACAAGTGGAACAGTTGCATACTTGTAATACGTAGCGGTAAACCCAGCTACTTCTGCTCTTTTTGGTGTTTTGGTTACACTTGTTGATATATCGTATCTATCAGCTGTTATTCCTGCAACAATAGTTTTCCATTCTGCAGGCACAAATTTTACTTTTACGCCCAAATCTTTGGCTAATTCATTCATCACATCAATATCAAATCCTTTATACTTGTTTGTTTTCGGATCTTTCATTGACATAGGATCCCAGTCTCCTGTCGTACCAACTCTTAACTCACCACTTTTTTTGATTGAATCTAATTTAGAAGCTGCTTGAGCGCTAGTTGTTACAAGTAATATTAATAATATTGAAAAAATTTTTTTAATCACATTATGTTCATAGCTAATCTCTCTCTTTTTTTCGATTTGCAATTTGACCCACTTAAACAATCTCTCGAAAAAGATTGACTGAAAGGCAGTTTATCAGTTATAAAGAACAAAACAAGAACATTTATGAAGTTAACAATACCTTATTATCTACATAAAGTGGGAGCTGGTTTTCCTTCTCCGGCAACAGATTATATTGAGGATGATATAGATTTAAATTCTCATCTCATAACAAATGCACCAGCCACTTTCATCATTAGAGTACAGGGAAAATCAATGAATAATGTGGGCATATATGATGGGGATCTATTAATAGTAGATAAAAGTTTAAACCCAAAAAATTTTTCCACTGTTATAGCAAATATCAACGAAGAACTTGTAGTTAAAACTCTAGTTAAAAGTAAGGGTAACAACTACTTAACATCAGGTTCAAAAAATATATCAGATCGAATTAATTTAACAGATAATCCAGAAATAATAATTTGGGGAGTAGTAACATATGTCATACACAAACAGCAGTAGAAAAAAAGTTGCATTAATTGACTGTAATTCATTTTATGTTTCTTGTGAAAGACTATTTAATCCTAAAATACAAAATGTACCAGTCGTAGTACTATCTAATAATGATGGATGTGTAATATCAAGATCTACTGAAGCAAAAAAACTTGGGATAAGAATGGGAGAACCATATTTTAAAGTTAAAGATTTAGTTAAAAAAAATAACGTTCAGATATTTTCTTCAAACTATGCATTATATGGAGACCTTTCTAGACGAGTGATGAAAGTTTTAAAAGGTTTTACTGATAAAATTGAAATCTATTCTATAGATGAAGCATTTTTAGATTTATCGCATATCAAAGATGAACAAGTTGAAGAATACGGAAAAAAAATAAGAGGAAGAGTTTTAAAATGGACAGGTATACCAACGAGTGTAGGAATTTCAAATACAAAAACTTTAAGCAAAGTTGCCAATCATATAGCTAAAAAAAATAAAGCAGGAGTAATATTTTTAAAAGAAAATATTGATAATATACTAAAAGATTTTGATATTGCAGATGTATGGGGAGTTGGAAGACAGTTATCAAAACTATATATCAAAAATGGAATAGACAATGCTTATAAACTAAAAAATATTTCAAACACATGGGTTAAGAAAAGCACAAATGTTTTAGGTGCGAAAACAGTAATGGAGTTAAGAGGAATTTCTTGTATAGATTTAGAAACCGAGGAAACAAGAAGAAAAAGCTGTTGTGTATCAAGATCATTTGGGAAAAAAGTTGAGAGTTTAGATAAATTAAAAGAGTCTATAACTACTCATTGTTTAAATGCGGCAGAAAAAATAAGAACAGATCAACAAACTACGAGAGCTGTCACTATATTTATAAGAACAAGTCCATTTGATAAAAATAGAAAATACTATTCAAATTCTATTACTATTGAATTACCGGTAGCAACTAACAACAGTATTGAACTTGTAAAAACTGCGATTAGCGGACTGGAAAAGATTTATAAATATGGTTATTTCTATCAAAAAGCTGGGGTCATTTTATCGAAGCTTAGAGACGCTTCTGAAAAAGAGCTAAATTTATTAGCACCAATTTTAGAGAATAAATCTCAACCATTAATGAGAGCAATCGATTTTACCAATGCAAAATATGGACGAAATGCAATCAGTATAGCTCAAGCTGGTATAAGTAATGATTGGAAAATGAGAAGAGAACATTCATCTAGAATAGATACAGCTTCATTTGACTTCTTACCTAAAATAAATATATAATTTGTATAAGGGGTGTCATAAAGACTGAGATCATACCCAAAGAACCTGACCGGTAATTCAGTGAGGGATAAATGAAAGATATATACCTATCAACACAAATAACACTAATTATTACTTTAGGGGTAGGAGCTTTTTTTATCGCTTTAGGTTATATAAATCTAAAAAAAGTTTCAGATAATAAAAGCTACATAATCGGTGACAGAAATGAGAGTATTTTTTCATTAACAATGAGTTTGTCAGCATCTGCTTTGGGGGCTTGGATATTATTTGGACCAGCTTCAGCAGCTACCTGGGGAGGAATAGGTGCAGTAATTGGATATGCGTTAGGTACAGCTGCACCTATGTTATTTTTGTTAAATTTTGGACCAAAAATAAGGAGAGAATTTCCTAATGGAATGTCTTTAACTGAATTTGTAAAAAAAAGATTTGGGACTGGAATTTTAAAGATAATACTAATTTTAATTTTATTTTATTTAACAATTTTCTTGATAGCCGAAGTCACAGCAATAGCTTTTTTATTAAATTTAATCTCAAAAACACCTTTATGGATAACATCTGGACTAACTTTAATTATGTGTCTTTTATATATTTTAAGAGGTGGATTTAAGCTTTCAATTATTACAGATAAATATCAATTTCTAATAGTTCTGGGCATAATATTATTTTCTATATTTTTAATTTTAGGAAATTTAGAAATAAATAGTTATGAATTAATCAAAAAAAATTCTTCAAAACTTGTAAGTAAAAATTATATCCCAAATTATACTGCTGGACTGACATTTTTTATTGCTGTAGCAGCAACAAATTTATTTCATCAGGGTAATTGGCAACGTGTATTTGCCGCAAGAAACAACCTTATTTTAAAAAAAAGTTTAATTTATTCATCAATTATTTCTTTTTTTATTGTTTTATGGATGGGTTACACAGGTCTTATATCTTTTTCTATCGACCCTAAAACAATAGCTGATTTAGCTTTTTTTAAATTAATGTTATTAAATGATAATATCTTTATAATTGTTTCTATTCTAGTTTTAGCCCTAGCTTTAACATTAAGTACGATTGATACGTTAATTAATTCTATTTCAAGCCTTATAATAATTGATGGAAAAGAAATTAATAAATTTTTAGGTGGTAGAGAAATTAAAAATAAAAGCAATAAATTAATTTTATTACTATGTGTGATTGTTTTTGTTTTTGCTTCTAAAGGTTATAGTATTTTATATTTATTTTTATTCGCTGATCTTCTTTGTTGTGCGGCTGTTGTTACGGTATTCTATGGTTTTTTTAAAAAAAAAATTAATACAAGATTATCTTTAATATCAATAATTTTAGGATTAACCTCAGGATTGTTATTTTTTCCAAGTCAAAATTTCCAATCAAGTTTATTAGTGGGTAATATTATGTCTGTAGAAAATTTTAGTCCGATTATCTTATCAAACTTACTATTTATCTCATTTTTTGTTGCTATAATTGTACCACTTATAGTAATTACGACCTACTCTTTACGTAATTCATTAAGATAAATAGATACAGCTATCCAAATTATTACGAAACCAAAAAACTTTTCCAAGGTTAGAATCTCATCAAAATAAGTAATTCCCAAAAGAAATTGAGATGTTGGAGTTAAAAACAAAATCATACTTGCTGGACCAATACCGATAATTTTAAATCCTAAGGTATAAAAAAAAAGAGGGACTAAAGTCATAAATCCAGACCAAAATAAATAAAAAGATAAAAGAGGTTCTTTATATGAAAAAACATTTAGATCAAAATTTATTAGATAAATAAATAATGCAATTGCTATTGGAGAAATTAGCAATGTTTCAATTAGCAGGCCTATATCTGATGAAACTTTAATTTTTTTTCTTATTAATCCATAAATACTAAAAGTTATTGCAACTGTTAAACCAATCCAAGGTAATTCACCTAACTTTAGTAAAAAGTAAAACAAGGAAATTACAACTAGCATTACAGCAATTAATTGATTTCTATTAAGTTTTTCTTTCAAAAAAACTCTTCCTAAAAAGACACTTATTATTGGATAGATATAATACCCTAAACTTGAGTCTAATAATCTATTTACACTGACGGCATAAAGCCAGGTTCCCCAATTTATACTTACCAATAAACCTGATACAAAAAGCAATAATTGATTTTTTTTCTTTTTGAAAATTTTAATAAATTCTGGCCATTTTTTATAAAAACTTGTTGTAAGAATTAAAAGAAGTGCAGTCCAAATAGTTCTGTGAACAGTTAATTCCATAAATGATGCAAAAGATACAAATTTGAAAAAAATCGTCCCTACAACACCCCACCAAAGAGATGCAAAAGCAGCATAAAAAATTCCTGATAATTGTTTTTGTTGCATTACAAAGTTGGTGCAATATAAGTTAATTTTCTTTATAAAGATACGTAAAGCTTGTGGTGAGATGGGTGAGTTGGTTTAAACCAGGAGTTTGCTAAACTTCCGTAGTATTTAACTATGCTACCGAGGGTTCGAATCCCTCTCTCACCGCCAATTAGTTAAAATAACTATCTATTTGTACCGGTTCTTTTCTTAAAATGTATTTGTATACATTAATATTTTCTAGAACTCTTTGAACGTAATTTCTAGTTTCCTCAAATCTAATTTGTTCAATCCAATTAATATAAGAAATTTGACCTTTAGAGGGGTCTCCATTCACTCTCTTCCAAGTTTTAACTCTATTCGGTCCTGCGTTGTATGCAGCAATAGCAAACGGGAAAACACCATTATAATCCTTAAGTAATCCATTAAAGTAATACGAGCCAAGTTTAATATTGTATTCTGGATCTGCTGTTAACCTACTTATACTATAAGGTAGTTTTGCTTGTTTAGCTACAATTTTAGCAGTGTACTTCATTAACTGCATCATACCTCTAGCTCCAGCCCAACTATTTGCTTTTCTGTCGAATTCACTCTCTTGTCTAATTATTGCTAGAATAATTTCTTGTTTAGGCATCTGTTTATTATTTACAATTTTCGGAGTAGCAATAACTGGATAGTTATATTTATTTAAAAATCTTTTTTCATAGGATGCTTTTTTTGATATTTGAATTGCAAAATCATATCTTTCAACAGATGTAGATAACTCTGCAGCTAAAACTTCACTTCCTTTCTCAATATTAAGTTCAGCCAAATGTTTAAGAATATCTTTAGCATATTGGCTTGCATCAAGTTCATGTAATAAAATAACATGTTTTATTAGTTTATTTTTTTTAAACTCTTTCTCATAATCTTTATCAAAATTACTTTCATCTCTTAATTCGAAATTCCCACCAGGATTAATCTTATTGAAAGCAAGTTGTCCATAATAAGTCATTGGAAATTTAGCTGCTTCTGAAAAAAATTTATTAGCAGCTTCCTTTTCATTTAATCTTTCATATGATTCTCCTAACCAATATGCTCCTCTAGCTAAGCTTATCGGATAACCGACATTATTGTAAAAATTTTGAAAATGATTAATTGCATATTCAGGAGATTTTAAAAAAGTTAAAGCTATCCAACCAGATAGCCATTCAGCCTCTGCGAAGGACGGACCAGATGATAGGGAGTGTTCACTAGCTACTTTATATGCTGTCTTATATCTTTTTTTGTAAATTAAACTTCTTGTAACACTCTCTCTCTGTTCCCACCATTTATCTGGTCTAACCATTTGTGTCTCTGTTTTATTAGCGTTTTGATATAAAATTTCTAAAGATCCCTCTAATCGTCCTCTTCGGTTTCTCCACCTTAATCTATCAAACTCTAAACCAGGATCTTTTTTTAAATATTGAGGTACTTTTGCTATTGCATTGTCTACACCGTAAGAGTTACTCATTAAAATTTGTCTTGCATTATAAAGAGCTCTTTGATCTGTAGGTAAATACTTAAGCATTCTTTTTAAATCCCAATATTTCCTTTCCCATGCTAAATAATCAGCTCTTTTTACATGATCATCTGACGAGATAAATTTTTTAAATTTAGCTCTGTAATAACCCAAATCATTTTTTCTAATCTCAGCAGTGATCCATCCTTCTTTAACTAACTCTTTGACCTTCTCTAGTTTTCCTTGTTCTAGATAGGCCTCAGCTAATTTAATTTTACCTAAACCACCTAATGGAGGGTATTTTTCAAACCAGTTGATTATTGATGTTGGTGAATTATTTCTTAAATATATTTTTTCTTCAGCTAGATATCTTATTCTGTTAATTCTTGGATAATAGTCATTTTGTTCTATAAATTTTTTATATTCATTAAATGATGCTCCATTTCTTGTAGTTTTAAGATGCATCCAGGTAATCAATTTTCTGAACTCACTGTCTTTTACCTTTTGAGCACTTTTTAGAGCACTATTCCATTTTTTTTGTTTGATAAAATTTATAGTTTCCTTAGCTTTTTCAAAATCTTTTTTATTAAGAACTTTTGAACTTTTTACCTCTTTTGATGAAATCTTGTATGTAATAGGTTTTTTTTGAGGGAATACAAATGTAGATGATACTTGTGTTTTAATTTCATCTTTAGATTTTTTTTTTATTTCTTTTTTTTCAATTGGCTCTTTTTTTTGGTCAACTACAGCAGGTTTAGTCTCACCTTTTTTTTCTAATAATGGCTTTGGTGCAGGTAGATTTTTATTAATACTTTCTTGGATCTGTTTTTCTGATTTTTTAAAAATTGATGGTTTTTTTTGCGGTAATAAGAAATCTGTCTCTGAATAAACAACACTAATTTTCAAAAATGATAATAAAAATACTAGACTAATTAATCTATTAAGCATAAGTTTAAGGATATCTACCTTATATTGTTTTATGCTTAAAGGATCAATTGTTGCTTTAATAACCCCATTTAAAGATGATAATCTTGATGAAAACACATATAGAAGTTTAATTCATTATCACTTAAATAACGGCACTAATGGTATAGTCCCCGGAGGCACCACTGGAGAATCTCCCACTTTATCTCATAGTGAACACAAAAAAATTATAGAGATAGCGGTTAAAGAATGTAAAGGAAAAATACCTGTGATAGCTGGCACAGGATCTAATTCAACGGATGAAGCTGTTGAACTATCTCAATTCGCAGAAAAAGCCGGTTCAGATGCATTATTAGTTGTTACACCATATTACAACAAACCAACTCAAGAAGGCTTGTACCAACACTATAAAAAGATAAACGATAGTGTTGGAATACCAATTTTAATTTATAACATTCCGTCAAGATCAGTAATAGATATGTCAGTTGAAACCATGAGCAAACTTTATGAACTAAAAAATATAGCTGGTGTAAAAGATGCAACTGGTGAATTAAATAGAGTAAATCAGCAATTAAAAGCAATGGGAAAAGATTTTATTCAGCTTACCGGAAATGATGATAATGCTCTCGAGTTTAATAGAAGAGGCGGAGTGGGAGCTATCGGAGTCACAGCAAATATAGCTGCAAAAATTTCTTCTGATTTTCAAAAAGCTTGTGAGCAAAAAAATCAAGAAGCAGAAAAGTTAGATAAGCTCTTACAGCCTTTACATTCAGCTTTATTCATTGAAAGCAATCCATCACCTGTGAAATATGCAGCATCATTATTAGGTATGTGTAATCCATCTGTAAGATTACCATTAGTTGAAATTAGAGAAGAAACAAAAAAGAAAGTTTCAGAAGCACTTAAAGTAGCTAAATTACTTTAATGAAACAAAATATAGCTCCCGGAAGAAAAATAATTTGTTTAAATAGAAAAGCTAGTTTTAATTATTTTTTTTTAGAAACTTTAGAAGCAGGTATTTCCTTAAAAGGATCAGAAGTCAAATCGCTAAGAGAGGGCAAAGGAAGCATCGCGGATTCATACGCTATAGATAACAACGGAGAATTATTTTTTAATCAATTCTCATATCCCGCTTTACAGACAATCATCCTATAACAACCATAATCCAAAAGGTGAAAGAAAACTTCTTTTAAAAAGGCGAGAAATTAATAAGTTGATTGGAAGAATAAACCAAGAAGGTTTGACTATTATTCCTACTAAGATGTATTTCTTTAAAGGAAAAGTTAAAATTGAAATCGCCGTTGCAAAAGGAAAAAAACTTTATGATAAAAGACAAGTAAAGAAAAAAAGAGATTGGAATAGAGAAAAAGCAAGATTGTTAAGTAGAAATAATAAATGATACACCTTAATATTGGATCAAATCTGAATTCTATGTATGGTTCTAGATTTGAAAATATTTCAATTGCAATTCAGTTACTAATTGAAGCAAAAATTCAAATTGAAAAAATTTCTAATTTTTATGAAACACCTTCTTATCCAAATCAGAGACTACCAAAGTTTCTTAATGTAGGTATTTTATTAAATAAAAACTTAAATCTTTTAAGATTATTTAAAGATATAAATTTAATCCAAAAAAAAATCGGTAGGAATAAAAAAAAGAAAAACGATCCTAGAGTAATTGATATTGATATAGTTGATTTTAATGGTTTAATAAAAGACTCAAAAGATCTTGTTTTACCGCATCCGAGAGCACATTTAAGAAATTTTGTTTTATATCCAATTTTAGAAATTGATCCTAAATGGTCACATCCAATTTTAAAGAAAAACGCCCAATTTTTAATAAATAATTTAAGCCAAAAATCTCGGATTGAGATTACAAGATTAAATAAAAATGTTAAAATAAAGCATGATTAACAATAATGAATTAATTGATCAGATTAA
>CACHFP010000014.1 GCA_902579115.1 uncultured Pelagibacteraceae bacterium
ATCTGGTGTTTGCCATGCAAGTCTTTGCCCACTATCAATATTAATTATCTCTCCTGTGATATTTTTATTTTCAATAAGAAACTTTACTCCATTACATATGTTTTCTAAATCTACTTTTTTTTTTAATAGCGTAGATCTCCATTGTTTCTTGAAATGCCTTTCAGATTGTCTTTTGTTTTTTAATGTTGGTCCGGGTGAAATACCATTCACTCTTATATTAGGTGCTAATTTCATGGCTGATGTTTTTGTAAAAGTAGCCAATGAGGATTTACTTAAAGTGTAAGAGAAAAAAAAGGGAGTTAACTTTTCAACTCTTTGATCAATAATATTTATGATACATCCTTCTTTGTTTTTAATTAATTTTTTAAAATTTTGCGTAATGATTGCTGGTGCTTTTAAGTTGATATTCATATGTTTCGTAAATGATTTTTCAGAAAAATTTTCAAGATTATCGTTTTCAAAAATAGATGCATTATTAATCAAACAATCTAATCCTTTCATAGTTTTATAAGCTTTTTTTATTAAAGTTTCGGTTTGTTTAAGATTATTTAAATCAGCTTTAAATAAGTATGCTTCAGCCCCAAGTTCCTCTAATTCTTTTTTTAATTTTAAAGCACTACTTTTAGATTTGTTAAAGTGGATAGCTATTTTTGTTTCAAAGCTGACTAAACTTTTAGCGATTGCAGATCCTATTCTAGTAGCTCCACCAGTGATAATTATTTTTTTGGCTTCCATTTTTTTATCGCTTTTCTTGGTTTTGTGCCAGGCATACCCATAGTCGATCTTCCTTTTGGATAAACTTTACTTTTTAAATTATATTGAGATATTTTAGGATTTAAAGTTATCTCAAGTTCACTAGCTTCTAGTTTTCTCATTTCATCTCTTAGTTTAGCAGCTTCCTCAAATTCTAAATTAGATGCAGCTTCCTTCATTTTTCTGTTTAAAGCTTTAAGATGTTTTTTTAAGTTACCACCTACGTTTGAACCTTCACTAATTTTGACGTAATCTTTTTCATAAACTGACTCTAAAATATCACTTATCTCTTTTTTTACTGACTCAGCAGTTATTCCATTTTTCTTATTATATTCTAATTGTTTATTTCTCCTTCTGTCTGTTTCCTTAATTGCCTTTTCAATGCTCTTCGTGACTTTATCAGCATATAAAATTACTTTACCATCAACATTTCGCGCTGCTCTTCCAATTGTTTGAATTAAAGAAGTTTCAGATCTTAAAAATCCCTCTTTATCAGCATCTAAAATTGCTACTAAAGCACATTCGGGAATATCTAATCCCTCTCTTAACAAATTAATTCCTACAAGAATATCAAACACTCCCATTCTTAAATCTCTTATGATTTCAATTCTTTCAAGAGTATCAATGTCAGAGTGCATATACCTTACTTTAAGACCATTTTCATGGAGATACTCAGTAAGATCTTCAGCCATCTTTTTTGTCAGCGTTGTAGCAAGAACTCTGTATCCTTTTTTTACAATCTCTTTTGCCTCGTGCATAAGATCATCAACTTGAGTTTTGGCTGGCCTAATTTCAACTGGTGGATCTATTAAACCTGTTGGCCTAATGATCTGGTCAATATATTTATTACTTGTTTGTTTTAGCTCCCAAGGTCCTGGGGTAGCAGAAACAAAAACAGTTTGCGTTCTCATTAAATCCCACTCTTCAAATTTTAAAGGTCTATTATCCATACAAGAAGGAAGTCTAAACCCATATTCGGCTAAAGTACTTTTCCTTGTACGGTCACCTTTATACATTCCATTTAATTGAGGGACTGTTACGTGACTTTCGTCTACAAATATAATTGCATTATCTGGAAAATATTCAAACAGAGTAGGAGGTGGTTCACCAGCTTTTCTTCCTGATAAAAATCTTGAATAATTTTCTATCCCTGCACAAGTTCCGGTAGCTTCAATCATTTCTAGATCAAACTTAGTTCTTTCCCTTAACCTTTGTTCCTCCAAAAGTTTATTATTTTCTCTATGTTTTTTTAAAGTCTCAGCTAACTCAGATTTTATTTGTCTGATTGCTTGCTCGATAGTAGGTTTAGGAGTTATGTAATGACTATTAGCGTAAATTTTTATAATGGAGTAATCATTTGTTTTATCTCCGGTGAGTGGGTCAAATTCTTCAATTTTTTCTAATTTATTTAAATTAAAACTTATTCTCCATGCTCTATCTTCTAAGTGTGATGGAAAGATCTCTAAATTTTCTCCTCTTACTCTAAAGGTCCCTCTAAAAAAATTTTGATCATTTCTTTTGTACTGTAAGTTTATAAATGCTCTAATTAAATCATCTCGCTCGTAATCATAATTTTTCTTTAAAGTAATAGTCATTTTTGAGTACGCCTCTACAGAACCTAAACCATAAATACATGATACACTTGCAACAATAATTACATCATCTCTTTCCAACAAAGATCTTGTTGCCGAGTGTCTCATACGATCAATTTGCTCATTTATTGAGGCCTCTTTTTCTATGTAAGTATCAGATCTAGGGACGTATGCTTCTGGAGTGTAGTAATCGTAATATGATACAAAATATTCTACAGCATTATCTGGAAAAAAACTTTTAAATTCTCCGTACAATTGAGCAGCTAAAGTTTTGTTTGGTGCTAGAATTAGAGCTGGTCTATTAGTCTTTTCGATAACTTTTGCCATTGTAAATGTTTTACCTGATCCCGTGACCCCTAAAAGCACTTGTTCCTGTTTATTATCTTTTAAGTTTTTTAATATTTGCTTTATGGCTTCTGGTTGGTCACCGCTAGGTTGAAAATCACTTTTGATTTTAAAGTTAATACCGCCCTCTAACTTCTTAATTTTTTTTGAGTTATTAACTTCTAGATCAGCTAATTTTTCTTGATAAGTATTTTGCATTTTGTGTTAATAATAAATTAATTATATTATAAATTTCAATGAGCATAGTTTCCAATAGTTTAAAACGTATAAAACCGTCGCCTACAATAGCAGTTACCTCAAAAGCTAGGGAAATGAGAGCTGCTGGAAAGGATGTTATCGGTTTAGGGGCTGGGGAGCCCGATTTTGATACTCCAGACAATATTAAAGAAGCCGCGATTGAGGCGATTAGAAAAGGGGACACAAAATATACAGCAGTAGATGGAACTCCAGCTTTAAAAAAAGCTATCCAAGCAAAATTTTCTAGAGAAAATCATTTATCATACGAGCTTGATCAAATTTCTGTCGGAACTGGTGGAAAGCAAGTTTTATATAATGCTTTTATGGCAACCATAAATAAAGGAGATGAGGTCATTATTCCAGCGCCTTACTGGGTTTCTTACCCTGACATTGTTTTGTTAGCTGGGGGAAAACCTAAAATAATAAAGTGTGATGAAAAAAATAATTTTAAATTAACACCAGAAAAATTAAAAAAAGTAGTTTCAAAGAAAACAAAGTGGATAATTATAAACTCTCCGTCTAACCCTACAGGCTCTGGTTATACCAAAGATGAGATAATAGCTTTATCGAAGATTTTAATGAAATATAACAATTTATATATTTTAAGCGATGATATTTACGAACATATTACTTACGATGGTTTTAAATTTTTTACAATTGCGCAAATTGAAAAATTAAAAAGCAGAACTTTAACTATGAATGGAGTGAGTAAATCTTACTCAATGACTGGCTGGAGAATAGGTTATGCCGCAGGTCCAAAGGAAATAATTAAAGCGATGGCTAAAATTCAATCCCAATCAACTAGTAATCCTACATCCATAAGCCAAGCAGCTGCGGTCGAGGCTTTAAACGGAACACAAGATTTTATTTCAGAAAGATCAAATTCTTTTAAAGAGAGAAGAAATTTCGTTGTTGACAGTTTAAATAACATACAAGGTATAAGCTGTTTAAGCCCTGAAGGAGCTTTTTATGTTTTTCCAAACTGTAAAAAGCTACTAAACAAGAAAACAAAACTGAAAACCGATAAAGATTTTGTAGAGAAACTGTTAGAAAAAGCTGAGGTAGCTGTGGTTCAAGGTTCTGCCTTTGGTTTAGACGGTTACTTTAGGATATCTTACGCTACTTCAATGGAAAATTTGAAAAAAGCAATGCAAAGAATTAAAACTTTTTGTGATAGCCTTAATTAGACTCAGATAGATATTTTTCAGCTTCAAGTGCTGACATACAACCCATTCCAGCAGCGGTAACAGCTTGTCTAAAAATTTTATCCTTTACATCTCCCGCAGCAAAAACTCCTGGAATATTTGTTTCAGTAGAGTCAGGTTTTGTAATTAAATACCCTTCTTTATCCATATTAAGTTGATCTTTAAACAAAGATGTTGCTGGATCATGACCTATGGCAATAAATAAACCATCAACTTTAAGTTCTTTAACTTTATTATCTTTTACATTTTTAATTTTTAATGCATTAACAGTTTTCGGCTCTTTAGTGCCAATAACATCCTCAACTACAGTATCCCAAATAATTTCTATTTTCTTATTAGATTTTAATTTTGTTTGAAGCATTTTTTCTGCCCTAAGTTCGTTTCTCCTATGTATTAAATAAACCTTTGAAGCAAATTTCGTTAGAAACATTGCCTCTTCAACAGCGGCATTTCCCCCACCAACTACAGCCACTTCTTTTTCTTTAAAGAAAAACCCGTCACAAGTAGCACATGCTGAAACTCCAAATCCTCTAAATTCTTGTTCAGATTTTAAATTTAACCATCTTGCTTGTGCTCCTGTTGAAATTATAAAACTATCTGCAGTGTAAACCTGACCACTATCACCTGTTGCTGTAAAAGGTTTTTTTGTTAAGTCAACTTTACTTATATGATCTTGTATCATCTCTGTGCCCACTGCTTCAGCCTGGCCTTTCATTTCATCCATTAGCCATGGCCCCTGAATCACTTTTGAGTATCCAGGGTAATTTTCAACATCTGTAGTGGTAGTTAATTGTCCTCCGGGTTGAGAACCATGAACAAGTATTGGTTTAAGCATAGCTCTAGCCGCATAAATAGCTGCTGTATAGCCGGCGGGACCTGATCCAAGAATTAACACTTTTGTATGCTTTGTTGATTTATTATTCATTATGTAAATGTATATAGTAACTAATGTTAGAATTAAAAGCACTTCTTTTAACGCAAGGTATGCACGGCATGGTAAGTCAAGTAGAGGGATTAGCTAAAGCTTTGGGGCTAAGTTATAAACACCAAAAAATTGAATTAAAATCTTTTTGGAATTTAATTCCTCCTAAAATAAGCCCAATATCAGAAAATTTGGTAAAAAATAAATTCGTATGTGATTGTAAAATCATTATATCTTGTGGAAGAAAAAGTGTAATACCATCAATAGCTTTAAAAAAAAGATTAGGTAATCAAATTTTCAATATTCACATACAAGATCCTAAAGTTTCTTTTGAACACTTTGACCTTATAGTGAGTCCTGAGCATGATCGTTTGAGGGGTGAAAATATAATTAACACAACGGGCGCTATTCACTACGTTACAAAAAAAGAGATAAACGATAATTCAAAGTATTTAGGAATTGAAAAAGATAAAAGAAAAGAATTAGTAGCATTTATTATCGGAGGACCAAACAAATATTATAATTATTCAGAAAAACAAATTCATGAACTTTTTAACAAAGTTAAAACATTATTTACTCCAGATAAATTTAAAATTATTGTAATTCCTTCCTACAGAACACCTGAAAATATTTTAAAAATAGCATTTAATACCTTTAGCATTAACCATCATGTTGTAAAAAATATTGATAAAAAAGCTTATCTTTCTGCACTAGCAATCTCAAATTATATAGTTGTAACGTGCGACTCCACGTCAATGATTTCAGAGGCTGCGATGACTGGAAAACCTGTTTATATTGCCATGATGAAGTCTTTTAAGCCAACTGGAAGATTTAAAAAATTTTATTCACAATTGAAAGATTTAGGTATAACAAGAGAATTAGAAGATAGGGTTGAAAGTTGGAGTTACAATAGTTTAAATGAGGTAAACAGAATTGCTCCAATTGTAAAAGCAAAAATGAAAAAACATGGAATTATTTAAATCATTAGAAAAAAGAACTAAACTATTTAGCGATCCATTTAAACATTTTGAAATCAACCAACCACTGACTCAAAATGCTATTGATGAGATCTGTAGTGCAGAGATAGCTGATCCTAGAAAACAAAATTTAAATTATGATGGAACAAGAGCTCTTGATGGAGGAGAGGGAGCTTTTCGAGCTGGAATTAAAGATGGTGGTAAAGCAAAAAAAATTCGATGTTATGTTACTAAAGAAAACTCTAATCAATTTCCAAATTTAACAAAATTTATAGAAGAATTAAGATCACCTGATGTTTATAAAAAGATTGGATCATTAATTGGAAAAGATTTGAGTAATTCTTATGTAAGGCTAGAGGTAATTTGTGATAGAGAAGGTTTTTGGTTAAAGCCTCATTGCGATATTGAGGAAAAATTAATGTCATCAATAGTTTTTGTTAATTTACATAATGAATCGGAGAATTTAGGTACTGATTTTTATGACGCAAAATTGAACAAAGTTAAAACAGTTCCTTATAAACATAATTATGGATACTTCTTTACCAGCGGACCAAACACTTGGCATGGAATGGAAAAAAAAGAGATTAAAAAAGAGAGAAGATGTATTCAAATAAATTATGTTACATTTGAAACTGATTGGAAAGTTAAAAGTTAAAGATCTTGTAAAGAAGTAACGCTGATATCTTTCAATTTAAGAGATTTAATACCTTCCAAACAAACCTTGGCTGTCGACATATTAGTGCAATATGGAACTTTGTTAGCTAACGTAGCCCTTCTTAAAGCTACCGCATCGCTGATCTGAGTTTCACTATTTCCGCCACCTGTATTAATTACTAATGCTATTTTTTTAGTATTTAGAATATCAACAATATGGGGAGATCCCTGATTTACTTTATTAATTTTTTTGCACTTAATCCCGTGTTTGCTAATATAATCGGCAGTACCTCCGGTTCCACAAAGTGTGAAATTTAATTTAATTAATTGTTTTGCTAATTGTACCCCCTCTTCTTTATGACTATTTTTTAAAGAGATAAAAGCTAAGCCTTTTTTAGGAAGAGAGTTTGAGGCTGCAATTTGACTCTTAGCAAAAGCCATCCCGAAATTTTTATCAAAACCCATAACTTCACCTGTTGATTTCATTTCAGGACCAAGTAAAAGATCACTGTTTGGGAATTTATTAAATGGAAATACTGCCTCTTTTACTGCAAACATATCTTTCGTTTTACTTTTTAAATTAAAATTAGTTAATTTTTCTCCCGTCATCACTCTTGATGCTATCTTGGCGAGGGGTAAATTTTTTGCTTTCGAAACAAATGGCACAGTTCTACTTGCTCTAGGATTAACCTCAATTACATAAATCTTATCTTTTTTAATTGCATATTGAACATTCATGAAACCTTTAACTTTAAGTGCTAAAGCTAATTTTTTTGTTTGGTTTTCAATTTCTTTAATCAAAAAAAGGTTTTATTGATACCGGAGGTAAGCTACATGCGGAGTCACCTGAGTGGATACCTGCTTCTTCAATGTGTTGCATAATACCGGCTACGAAAACATTTTTACCGTCTGATATTGCATCAACATCAACTTCGATTGCATTATCAATAAACTTATCAATTAAAATTGGATTTTTTTCAGCGACTTTAAATGCTTCTTTTATAAAGTCTTTAAGTTGTCTTTTTTCATGAACAATCTCCATTGCTCTTCCACCTAAAACGTAAGATGGCCTTACCATCAGAGGCAAACCAATTTTATCCGCAATTTTTGTTGCTTGAGGAAAAGTTCTAGCTATACCACTTTCAGCTTGATTTAAATTAAGTTTATTTAAAAGATCCCTAAATCTATCTCTATCCTCAGCAAGATCAATCGATGAATATTGAGTTCCTAAAATTGGAAGCTTGTTTTTGTGTAAAAATTTTGCAAGTTTTATAGGAGTTTGTCCTCCAAATTGAGTAATGACACCTTTTACATTACCTTTTGATTTCTCTTTCTTTATTATATTGAAAACATATTCATCTATTAAAGGCTCAAAGTATAATCTGTCACTTGTATCGTAATCTGTAGACACGGTTTCAGGATTACAATTAACCATAATTGTTTCGTATTTAGCTTCCTTTAGAGCAAAACTAGCTTGGCAACAACAATAATCAAACTCTATACCTTGACCTATTCTATTAGGGCCTCCTCCCAGTATTATAATTTTATTTTTACTAGAAGGATCGGCCTCACATTCTGAATTATAAGAGAAATTTCTTTGATAAGTAGAATACATATACGGAGTGAAAGACTTAAATTCTGCAGCACAAGTATCGACTTTTTTATAAACTGGTAAAACTTTCAAAGCAGTTCTTTTCTTTCTAATTAACGACTCCGAAATATTCGTAAGTTCAGATAATTTTTTATCAGAAAACCCTATCGATTTTATATAATTAAATTCATTGAAATTTTTAGGAAGACCTTTTTTCTTTATTTTAATTTCATTTTCTATGATTTCTTTTATTTGATTTAAAAACCAAGGGTCAATTTTCGATAATTTATTTATATCCCTTAAATTAATTTTTTTTCTTATAGCCTCTCCAACAAGTAAAATCTTATTTGGAATATTTTCTTTAAGTTTTTGTCTAATTTGTTTCGTATTTAAATTAAATATTTGATCTAAACCTGAGAAACCTGTTTCCAGAGATACCAAAGCTTTTTGAAGAGACTCTTTAAAATTTCTACCTATAGCCATTGCCTCTCCCACTGATTTCATTGAGGTTCCTAAAACTGCAGCTGAAGAGGAGAATTTTTCAAAAGTAAATCTTGGGATTTTAGTGACCACATAGTCTATTGTAGGCTCAAAAGATGCAGGCGTAACTTTTGTAATTTCATTTTTTAGTTCATCTAAAGTGTATCCTACAGCTAACTTCGCTGCTACTTTTGCTATTGGAAACCCAGTGGCCTTAGAAGCTAGCGCTGATGATCTTGAAACCCTAGGGTTCATCTCAATGATTACCATTCTTCCATTTTTTGGATTTATTGCGAATTGAACATTTGACCCTCCTGTTTCAACACCAATTTTTCTCAGGCAAGCTATAGAGGCATTTCTCATTACTTGATACTCTTTGTCGGTCAAAGTTAATGCTGGAGCAATAGTAACAGAGTCCCCAGTATGTATTCCCATGGGATCTAAATTTTCTATTGAGCAAATAATAATACAATTGTCATTTTTATCTCTGACAACTTCCATCTCAAATTCTTTCCAACCTTCTAAACACTCTTCAACTAAGACTTGATTTACAGGTGACTCGTGAAGCCCATTTTTTATTATCTTATAAAAATCTTTTTTATTTTTTGCGATACCACCTCCCAAACCACCTAGAGTAAAAGCCGGTCTTATAATTGCCGGTAATCCGATTTGTTTTAATACTTTTGAAGATTGTTTAAAATTGTTTACTATTTTTGATTTGGGAAGATCTAAACCAATCTCTATCATATTTTTTCTGAACTTTTTTCTATCTTCTGCATTGGAAATAGCTTTTGAATTAGCGCCTATAAGTTCAATTTTATATTTTTTAAGAATACCTTTTTTTTCTGCCTCCATTGCTAAATTTAAAGCAGTTTGACCACCCATGGTTGGTAAGATCGCATCAGGTTTTTCTTTGATAAGAATTTTTTCTAGAACTTCTATTGTAATTGGCTCAATATAAGTTTTATCAGCGATATTTGGATCTGTCATGATTGTTGCTGGATTTGAATTTATGAGAATTACTTTGAAACCTTCATCTTTTAAAGCTTTACAGGCTTGAGTTCCTGAATAATCAAATTCACAAGCTTGCCCAATAATAATTGGCCCCGCACCTACAACTAAAATTTTTTTAATATCTTTTCTTTTTGGCATTTTTTTTCATACTCTTTACAAATTTATCAAATAAATAAACACTATCTTGAGGACCAGGGTTAGATTCTGGATGATATTGAACTGAGAAAACGGGTTTATTTTTTAACTCGATACCCTCAATACTATTATCAAATAAAGACTGGTGAGTGACTCTAATATTTTTAGGCATACCTTTTTTTACTACTTCAAATCCGTGATTCTGACTTGTAATTTCAACATTTCCCTCAATCAAATTTTTAACAGGATGGTTAGCTCCTCTGTGCCCTAATTTCATTTTTTCTGTCTTAGCACCAAGTGCTAAAGCTAGGATTTGATGGCCCAAACAGATTCCAAATAATGGTAACTTTTTTTTGATTAATACTTGGATTGTCGGTATTGCATATTTCCCTGTCGCCGCAGGATCTCCGGGTCCATTTGATAAAAATATTCCATTAGGTTTAAGTTTTAGAATATCTTTTGCAGTTGCTTTGCATGGTACAATTGTAACTTTACAATTAAAATCTGAAAAATATCTTAAAATATTTTTCTTAATTCCGTAATCTATGGCTACAACATGCAATATTTTTTTCTTATTTTTTAAATATCCATTTCCCTTTTCCCATGTTTTATAATCTTGCCACAAATAATTTTTCTTAGTAGTAACTATTTTTGCTAAATCTAAGTTTTTTAGGCCGCTCCATTTATTAGTTATTTTAATTAGTTTTTTTATATTTAATTTATTTTTGTTATAAAAAGATATTGTCCCTTTAGGAGCACCTTTATCTCTAATTAAATTTGTTAAATTTCTAGTATCAATTCCAGTTATTCCAACAATCTTATTTTTCTTTAACCATTGATCTAAATGTTTTAAAGATCTGTAATTTGATGGATTAGTTATCTCTGTATTTATTATTACTCCTTTAGTCCAAATCTTATCAGACTCGTGATCTTCTTTATTAGTTCCAACATTTCCAACGTGCGGAAAGGTAAAATTTATAATCTGATCAGCATAGGAGGGGTCAGATATAATTTCTTGGTAACCAGTAATAGAAGTATTAAAACATACTTCACCAGTTGCGGTACCTTTGTAACCTAAACCTACGCCTTTAAAGAATTTACCGTTTTGAAGAACTAGAATAGCTGTGGAATCGATCTTTTTAAGATTTTTTGTTGAGTTTATATTTTGACCAATCTTCTTCAAATACAACTCATGAGTTAAAGTAAAAAACTTATAAACATGATTTTGCGCAACATATGAAATAGAAACAAAATCGTCAAGAAAGTTCTTTTTATTTTGTATTACAATTGTGATTAAAATAAATTCTTAATTATGTCTCTAAAAAAACAAATAGACGATAAGCTAAATCAAGCCCTAAAAGCGAAAGATAAAAACACCTATCCCACACTAAGACTAATTGTTTCAGCTATAAAAGATGCTGAAATAGCTGGTAGGTCAAAAGGTCAAAAAGAACTTAAGGATAGTGACATTATTTCACTGCTCAAAAAAATGGTTAAACAGAGAAACGAATCTTGTGAGGTTTATGAAAAAGCTGGTCGTAAAGAACTTTTAGAAAATGAAAAAAAAGAGATAACGGTAATTAATTCTTTCTTACCAAAACAACTTAGTGATGAGGAAACAAAAAAGATTTGCGAGGAAATGATAAAGTCCGTCGGTGCTTCTTCTATGAAAGATATGGGGAAGATTATGGGAGCCTTAAAATCAAAACATTCTGACTCCTTAGATTTTTCAAAAGTAAGTGTAATTTTGAGAGGACTTTTGAAATAAATATGAAATATCCTAAAGAATATTTAAATGAAATTAAATTAAGACTTAAGGTTTCTCATGTGGTTGGAAAAACTGTTCAGTTAAAAAAAAGGGGTAAAGAGTTTATAGGCTTATCTCCTTTTAAAAATGAAAAAACACCTTCTTTTACCGTAAATGATGAAAAAGAATTTTATCATTGTTTTAGCACCGGAGAACATGGAAATATTTTTGATTTCCTCATGAAAACTAAATCAGTTGGTTTTGGAGAAGCAGTAAA
>CACHFP010000015.1 GCA_902579115.1 uncultured Pelagibacteraceae bacterium
TATCACAATCGGCAGTAGACATTTATAATCTGTCAAAATTTCAAAGATCAAATCAAAATACATGTATCAACCAAAAACCTCTGGTGAAAGTAGGTGATAAAATTAAAAAAGGAGATATTATTGCAGATGGTCCAGCTACTAAATTAGGTGAATTAGCTTTAGGAAAAAATGTGACCGTAGCTTTCATGCCTTGGCAAGGATACAATTTTGAAGACTCAATTTTAATTTCAGAAAGATGTGTAACAGACGATGTTTTTACGTCAGTTCATATTGAGGAATATGAGTCTATGGCTAGAGATACAAAATTGGGAGCAGAGGAAATTACTAGAGATATTCCAAATGTAAGCGAAGAAAGCTTAAGAAATTTAGACGAGTCAGGAATAGTTTACGTAGGAGCAGAGGTTAAACCAGGTGATATTCTGGTAGGTAAAGTAACTCCAAAAAGCGAAACATCTTCAAGTCCAGAGGAAAAACTTTTGAGATCAATTTTCGGTGAGAAAGCTACCGACGTAAGAGACTCATCACTAAAACTACCCTCTGGAAGTACGGGAGTTGTAATTGATGTAAGAGTATTTAATAGACATGGTATAGAAAAAGACGAGCGATCAATAGCTATCGAAAGAGCTGAAATAGAGTCAGTGCAAGAAGATAAAAAAGTTGAGGAAGAAATTTTGGATAGGAATATAAAATTGAGGGCTATTGATTTACTTAAAGGACAAAGTATTAATAAAAACTTTAAAGACTTACAACCAGGAATTACTTTAAATAATAATGATCTTGAAAACTTAAAGCTTAAAGACTTGTGGAAAATTTCTATGCAAAAATCAGAGTTAAATGAAAATCTTGAAAAATTAAAAGTTCAGTTTGAAAGCGCATATCAAGATATACAATTAAGGTTTGAGGATAAAGTCGAGAAAATTCAACAAGGTGACGACTTGCTGCCAACAGTAATGAAAGTTGTTAAGGTGTTTGTTGCTGTTAAAAGAAGGCTAATGCCAGGAGATAAAATGGCAGGCCGACATGGAAATAAAGGTGTAGTAAGTAAAATTGTGCCAGTAGAAGACATGCCATACATGGAAAGTGGAAAACCAGTTGATATAGTTTTAAATCCTTTAGGTGTTCCTAGTAGAATGAATGTAGGCCAAATTTTAGAGACACATTTAGGTTGGTCGTGTTCTGAGCTTGGGGAGCAAATAAAAAAATATCTAAAAAATTTTGATAAAGAAATTGATAAAGTAAAATTAAAACTTAAAGAAATTTATGGAAGTGAATATTTTGAAAATATTGTTTCAAAATTATCAAATAAGGAAGTAGCAGAATTAGTTCAAAATTTATCAAATGGAGTTCCAATTGCTACACCAGTATTTGACGGTGCTAGCACTAAAGACATTACAAAAATGTTAGATTTAGCAAAATTACCAAGCTCTGGTCAGACCCATTTATGGAATGGACAAACAGGAGAAAGATTTGACAGACCAGTAACTGTTGGAATTATTTATATGTTAAAACTAAATCACCTTGTCGAAGATAAAATACATGCAAGATCTACTGGCCCTTACAGTTTGGTTACTCAACAACCTTTAGGTGGAAAAGCACAATTAGGCGGTCAAAGATTTGGTGAAATGGAAGTTTGGGCTTTAGAGGCATATGGAGCCTCATACACATTGCAAGAAATTCTCACAGTAAAATCTGACGATGTCGCTGGAAGAACAAAAGTTTATGAAACAATAGTTAAAGGAAATAATAATTTTGAGTCAGGTGTACCAGAATCATTTAATGTTTTGGTAAAAGAAATAAGAGCACTAGGTTTAAATATAGAATTAAATTAATTATGGAAAAAAATTTAGTTAAGAATTTTGATAATCAACAACTTTCGCAAGAAAATAATTTCGATAGTATAAAAATAACATTAGCTAGCCCAGAGAAAATAAAATCTTGGTCGTACGGCGAAATCAAAAAACCGGAAACGATAAATTACAGAACTTTTAGACCTGAGAAGGATGGTTTATTTTGTTCTAGAATTTTTGGTCCAGTTAAAGATTATGAATGTTTGTGCGGAAAATATAAGAGAATGAAATTTAGGGGAATTATATGTGAAAAATGTGGTGTTGAGGTTACAAAATCAAATGTTAGACGTGAGCGAATGGGCCACATAGATTTAGCTTGTCCAGTCGCGCACATATGGTTCTTAAAATCACTTCCTAGTAGAATTTCTCTGGCAATAGATATGAAACTAAAGGAGGTCGAAAAAGTTTTATACTTTGAAAGTTTTATAATTATCGAACCAGGCCTGACTACATTAAAAAAAGGTCAGCTTATTTCAGAGGAAGCATTGCTTAAAGCACAGGAGGAATTTGGTGAAGATGCGTTTACTGCTGGAATAGGAGCTGAAGCAGTCAGAGAAATTTTAGTTAACCTCGACTTAAAAAAAGAGCAAAAGAAGTTAAGAGAGTTACTAACAGAAATTAAATCAAAAGTAACTGAAGAAAGAACAATAAAAAGATTAAAATTAATCGAGTCATTTATATCATCAGGAAATAAACCAGAATGGATGATATTGACCTCTGTACCAGTTATTCCACCAGAGTTAAGGCCATTAGTTCCGCTTGACGGTGGTAGATTTGCTACCTCAGATTTAAATGATCTATATAGAAGAGTAATTAATAGAAACAACCGTTTAAAAAGACTGCTTGACTTAAAAGCTCCCGATATAATCGTTAGAAATGAGAAGAGAATGCTTCAAGAATCAGTTGATGCACTATTTGACAATGGAAGAAGGGGAAGAGTAATAACAGGAACAGGCAAGAGACCTCTTAAGTCTTTGGCTGAAATGCTAAAAGGGAAACAAGGCAGATTTAGACAAAACTTGTTAGGTAAACGAGTAGACTATTCTGGAAGATCAGTCATTGTAGTAGGCCCTGAACTCAAGCTTCATCAATGTGGTTTACCTAAAAAAATGGCTCTGGAGCTATTTAAACCTTTTTTGTATGCAAGATTAGATAAACTAGGCTTAGCTACTACAATTAAACAAGCAAAAAGATTAGTAGAAAAAGAAAAAAGCGAAGTTTGGGATTCCTTAGAACACATCATTAGAGAACATCCTATTTTACTAAATAGAGCGCCGACACTTCACAGGTTGGGTGTTCAAGCTTTTGAGGCAAAATTAATCGAAGGTAATGCAATAGAGTTACACCCACTTGTTTGTGCAGCCTTTAATGCTGATTTTGATGGAGACCAAATGGCTGTACATATACCTTTGAGTTTAGAGGCACAACTTGAAGCTAGAGTATTGATGATGTCTACTAATAATATTTTAAGCCCTTCGAATGGAAAACCAATCATTGTGCCAAGTCAAGATATAGTATTGGGTATATACTATCTTTCTCAATCAAGTAAAGATGATAAAAAACCTAAAGGAATATTTTCTAGCGTTGAGGAAATTGAACAAGCTTTAGAAAATAAATCAATTAGTTTACACACAAAAATAGTATCCATTTTTAAAACGATAGATATAGAGGGAAATAATATAACTGAAAAATACACGAGTACAGCAGGAAGATTTTTATTAGCTAATATTTTACCAGTGAATTACAATATAAAATTTAATTTGATTAACAAGCTATTAACAAAAAAAAATGTTTCTGAAGTAATTGATACAATTTTCAGATATTGTGGACAAAAAGAAACAGTTATTTTTTGTGATAAAATTAAAACGTTAGGTTTTAAACATGCGTTTAAAGCAGGTATTTCATTTGGAAAAGATGATTTAATAATTCCAAACACGAAAGAAAACTTAATTAACAATACAAAGAAACAGATCGAGGAATACGAAAAACAATATTCTGATGGTTTGATTACAAGGGGAGAAAAATATAATAAAGTCGTAGACGTTTGGTCGAAATGTACAGATACAGTTGCTAACGAAATGATGAAAGAAATATCATCTGCAGAAAAAACTTACGATAATGACAGAATTGAGACTAACTCTGTATTCATGATGGCAGACTCAGGCGCTAGAGGATCTCAAGCTCAAATGAAACAGTTAGCTGGTATGAGAGGTCTAATTGCCAAACCTTCAGGTGAAATTATTGAAACTCCGATTATCTCAAATTTTAAAGAGGGTTTATCAGTATTAGAATACTTTAATTCTACGCATGGAGCTAGAAAAGGTTTAGCTGATACAGCTTTGAAAACGGCTAACTCAGGATATTTAACAAGAAGGCTTTGTGACGTTGCTCAAGATGTGCAAATCACTAAAAAAGAATGTGATTGTAAATCAAAATCCTCTGTCACTATTTCTGAAATAATCGAAGGAGGTAACGTTTTAGTAAGCTTATCTGAAAGAGTTCTTGGAAGAGTGATTGCTGAAAATATCAAAAATCCTATTACAGGTGAAATAATTATAAAAAAAGAAAAATTAATTGATGAGAACGACTGTGAAAAAATTGATGCAGCTGGTGTAAAATCAGTTAACGTTTATTCTGTAATAACTTGCGGATCTTTAAGAGGCGTATGCGCTATGAGCTATGGTAGAGATTTAGCTCGAGGAAAACTAGTAAGTGTAGGGGAAGCAGTTGGAATGATAGCTGCACAATCAATTGGTGAGCCAGGAACCCAATTAACAATGCGAACATTTCATGTTGGAGGTACTGCTCAAATAAAAGAGGAGTCTCAAATCATAGCTCAAACAAATGGTAAACTTAATATTATAAATAAGAATTTAATTGAAGATTCTAAAAAAAATAAAATTGTTATGGGTCGAAATACGCAGTTAAGTATTGAAGATGAGAATGGAAGACAGTTAGCAATTTATAAAGTTGTTTATGGATCGAAATTATTCTTTAAAGATGGAGAATTGATTTCAAAAGGTAAGAAGATTGCGGAGTGGGATCCTTACACCCTACCTGTGATCGCTGAAACTAGCGGAATAGTTAATTACATGGATCTTATGGAGGGTAGTTCATTAACAGAAACTCTTGATGATGCCACAGGTCTATCATCTAAATCCGTAACTGATTGGAAATCATCTTCAAAAAATTCTGAACTTAAACCTCGAATTACATTAAGAAATGAAAAAGGGGAGATTATAAAAAAAGCTGATGGAAATGAAGCTAGATACTATTTAGTTCCTGATACGATTTTATCTGTTAAAGATGGTCAAAAAATATCTGCAGGCGATGTATTAGCCAGATTACCAAAGGAAACCTCAAAAACAAAAGATATTACAGGTGGTCTACCTAGAGTAGCTGAACTTTTTGAAGCAAGAAGACCTAAAGACAGCGCAATAATTGCAGAAAACGATGGCGTTATAGAATTTGGTAAAGAAGTTAGAGGAAAGCAGAAAATATCAATTGTTTCATCAAATGGAGAAACATCTAATTACCTTATCCCAAAAGGTAAACACGTGAATTTTAATCAAGGTGAAAAAATAAAAAAAGGAGAATATCTTTTAGATGGTAGCCCCGCGCCTCACGATATACTTAGAATTTTAGGCGTTGAAAAGCTAACTGAATATTTTGTAACAGAAGTTCAAGAGGTATACAGACTTCAGGGAGTGGTAATTAACGATAAACATATTGAAACAATAGTGAGACAAATGTTAAAAAGAGTTGAGATCAAAGATCCTGGTGACTCTGAATTATTGACAGGAGAAATCATTGATTTATTAGATATAAATTCTATTAACGAAAATTTAAGAAATGAAAAAAAGAAACCAGCTACATTTGAAAGGGTTTTATTAGGCATCACAAAAGCTTCTTTGCAAACAAATTCATTTATTTCTGCTGCTTCGTTCCAAGAAACAACTAGAGTTTTAACAGACGCATCTATTAAGGGGAAGACTGACACATTAGAAGGACTTAAAGAGAATGTCATTGTAGGTAGATTAGTTCCAGCAGGCACAGGTCTTACTAAAATCCAATGGGATAAACAAGCCAGAGAACAAGATAAGATGCGACTCGAAGAGTTAAAAAAACAGGAGCTAGAATCCGCTTCTACAGTGCCTGAACAGGCAACTTAAACCTATCTTTAATTCCATTTAATATTGACTTTTGTTAATTCGATGCTAGTTTA
The DNA here is from genome assembly GCA_902579115.1 of uncultured Pelagibacteraceae bacterium. Lineage (GTDB taxonomy): Bacteria > Pseudomonadota > Alphaproteobacteria > Pelagibacterales > Pelagibacteraceae > Pelagilacustribacter. The sequence goes on from CACHFP010000015.1 coordinate 6,073, forward strand.
CGGCACATTTTGAATGTTAGAAGTAAGGTATTTTATAACCTTAAACACTAACAAATAACTCAAGTTAATCTTACTTTTACTTCAAAATAAATTTATGCCGACAATAAATCAATTGATAAGAAAAAGTAGAGTTAAACCTATCTCCAGAAACAAAGTTCCAGCTTTGGAGCGACAACCTTTAAAAAGGGGAGTTTGTGTAAAAGTTTACACCACTACTCCAAAAAAACCTAACTCAGCTTTAAGAAAAGTAGCTAGGGTTAGATTATCTAATGGTTATGAAGTGACAGCTTATATTCCAGGCGAAGGACATAACTTGCAAGAGCATTCAGTAGTCTTGTTACGCGGAGGCCGGGTAAAAGATTTGCCTGGCGTAAGATATCACATATTAAGAGGTAATCTTGATACTCAAGGTGTGGCTAATAGAAAACAAAGAAGATCATTATACGGAGCAAAAAAACCTAAATAAAAATTATGTCTAGAAAACGAAAAGCTCCAGTGAGAAAAGTTTATCCTGATCCAAAATATCATTCAGAAGTAATCTCTAAGTTTATAAATTCAATTATGTATGACGGAAAAAGGTCTACAGCTGAAAAGATTCTTTATAACGCTCTAGAAAAAATAAGATCAAAAAATAATGATGATCCATTAAAAATATTTAATAATGCTATCAACAACGTAAAACCTAATTTAGAGTGTAGATCAAGACGTGTTGGCGGTGCAACGTACCAAGTTCCTGTTGAGGTTAAATCTAAAAGAGCTCAAGCTTTAGCTTTAAGGTGGATAATGGATGCTACTAGAAAAAGAAAAAATAAAACTATGGCAGAAAAATTATACTCCGAAATAATGGATGCGTCACAAAATAAAGGTTCGGCAATAAAAAAAAGAGAGGATACACATAAAATGGCAGAGTCAAATAAAGCTTTTGCACATTTTAGATGGTAGAGATTTATGGCTAATTATTCTTTAGATAAATATAGAAACATTGGCATAATGGCTCACATTGATGCAGGTAAAACGACTACTACTGAAAGAATTTTATATTATACAGGTAAAAGCCATAAAATTGGAGAAGTTCACGACGGAGCTGCAACAATGGATTGGATGGAGCAAGAGCAGGAAAGAGGAATTACAATAACATCTGCTGCAACAACATGTTTTTGGAGAGAACATAGAATAAATATTATTGATACCCCTGGTCACGTAGATTTTACAATTGAAGTTGAGAGATCATTAAAGGTTTTGGATGGAGCTGTAGCAGTATTTGATGGAGTTGCTGGCGTTGAACCACAATCTGAAACTGTATGGAGACAAGCAGATAAATATAAAGTGCCAAGAATTTGTTTTGTAAATAAATTAGATAGAACAGGAGCTGATTTTTATAGATGTGTTGAGATGATTAAGGAAAGGTTAGGTTGTAAACCATTACCTTTACAATTGCCTATCGGCTCAGAGGCTGATCTAAAAGGTGTTGTTGATTTGGTAAAAATGAAAGGTGTAGTATGGCAAAACGAGGATTTAGGGGCAAAATTTGAGTATGTAGATATTCCACAAGATTTAAGGGAAAAAGCAAAAACTTATAGACAAAACTTAGTAGAAACTGCAGTGGAAGAAGATGAAAAACTTATGGAGGCTTATCTAGAAGGTAAAGAGCCTTCAGAGGAAGATTTAATAAAATGTGTAAGAAAGGGTACACTCAACTTTAATTTTGTACCAATATTAACTGGTTCAGCATTTAAAAATAAAGGAGTGCAGCCACTCTTAGACGCCGTTATTGATTATTTGCCAAGTCCCAGTGACCTTAGTTCAATTGAAGGAACCAAGGTAGGTTCTGATGAAAAAGTCACAATGAAGTTCAATGCAAGTGAGAATTTTTCAGCTTTAGCATTTAAAGTTGCGAATGACCCATTTGTTGGATCTTTAACGTTTATAAGAATTTATTCAGGGACTCTAAATGCTGGTACATCAATCTTAAACTCTTCAAAAGATAAAAACGAGCGTATTGGTAGAATGCTACTAATGCATGCTAACAGTAGAGAAGATATAAAGACTGCGAGTGCAGGAGATATTGTTGCTTTGGCTGGACTAAAGTTTACTATTACAGGACACACTTTATGTGACTCAAAAAATCCAATTTTATTAGAGCCCATGGAATTTCCTGATCCAGTTATTGAAATTGCTGTTGAACCTAAGACTAAAGGCGACCAAGAAAAAATGGGTGAAGCTTTGGCTAGACTTGCTAAAGAAGATCCATCTTTCAGAGTTTCGTCAGACGAGGAGTCTGGTCAAACAATAATTAAGGGGATGGGTGAATTACATTTAGATATTATTGTAGATAGAATGAAAAGAGAATTTAAAGTTGAAGCAAACATTGGAGCCCCACAAGTAGCATATAGAGAAACAATTCTTGGTTCGGCTGAGATGGAATATATTCATAAAAAACAGAGTGGTGGTGCAGGACAATTTGCCAAAGTAAAACTAGGTGTGGAACCACTAGAAGCAGGCAAAGGTAGAGAAGTTGAGAATTTAATAAAAGGTGGTTCAATTCCAAAAGAATTTATTCCTGGCGTTGAAAAAGGTGTTGAGAGTGTTTCTGATAGTGGAATTTTAGCTGGATTTCCAATTATTGATTACAAAGTTAAGATTTTAGACGGTTTACATCATGAAGTTGACTCGAGTGTTTTAACTTTTGAAATTGCTAGCAGAGCATGTTTTCGTGAAGCTTGTCAAAAAGCTAAGCTTAAATTATTAGAACCAATGATGAAAGTCGAAGTAGTCACCCCTGAAGAATTTATGGGTGATGTTATTGGAGATTTAAATAGTCGTAGAGGTCAGGTTGGTTCAACCGAACCCAGAGGTAATGCTACTGCCATAAATGCAGTTGTACCTCTAGCTAATATGTTTGGCTATATAAATAATTTAAGGTCATCAACTCAAGGTCGAGCTCAATATACAATGCAATTTAGTCATTATGATAAAGTACCGCAAAATGTTCAAGACGAGGTAACAAAAAAATTAGCTTAATTTATGGAAAATCAAAATATACGAATACATTTGAAAGCTTACGATAACAAAATCCTCGATTTATCTACTGAGGAAATAGTTAATACCGCTAAAAGAACTGGTGCTCAAGTAAAAGGTCCGATACCTCTACCTACGAGAATAGAACGATATACTGTGCTTCGATCTCCACATATAGATAAAAAAAGCAGGGAACAGTTTGAGTCAAGAACGCATAAAAGATTAATAGATATAATTGAGCCTACTCCACAAACCGTAGAAGCATTAATGAAACTCGATTTAGCTTCAGGGGTAGACATAGAAATAAAGATTTAAAATTATGACAATTGGATTAATAGGAAAAAAAATTGGAATGACAAGAGAATTTATGGAAACAGGACAATCAGTTCCTGTGACTGTTATAAAAGTAGAAAAGGGAAGGGTTCTAGATATTATTACAAAAGAAAAAAGTGGATACAACGCAGTAAAATTAGGCTTTTTTAAAATTAAAAATTCAAAGTTAACAAAGCAAATGAAAGGTTACTTTTCTAAAAAAAATACAGAGCCAAAGAAAATCTTAAAAGAGTTTAGAGTTGAAAACAACGATGGATTTAAAGAGGGAAATGAACTTGGTTTAGAAATATTTAAGGACAAAAAATTTTTAGATGTAAAATCAAAAACGATTGGAAAAGGGTTTGCCGGAGTTATTAAAAGATGGAACTTTGGAGGTTTAAGAGCATCACATGGCGTTTCAGTTTCTCATAGATCACACGGGTCAACTGGTCAAAGGCAAGATCCGGGGAAAGTCTTTAAAGGAAAAAAAATGGCAGGACATATGGGAGATAAAGTTAGGACAATTTTAAATTTAGAGATTATTAAATCTGATGTTGATAATAGTCTTTTATACTTAAAAGGTTCAATACCCGGGGCGAAAAATTCAACAGTATTTCTAAGAGAGTCTGTGAAAAATATTACAAGAAAAACAATTAAAGAAAAGCATGAAGCAAAAGTTAAAGCTGCGGCTGCAAAAAAAGGAAAAAAATAAATGAAATTTCCTCTTTTAAACATTGACGGTAGCAAAAACAACTCAATTGAAATTTCTGATAAACTTGTAAAGTTAAAAGTTAATCATAAGTTGATAAAGTTCGTAATAGATTGGCAGCTTAATCATGCTAAACCAAGGACTGCAAAAACTAAACAAAGAAATCAAATTAAAGGTTCAACAAAAAAAATTATAGCTCAAAAAGGTAGTGGTGGAGCTAGACATGCTAGTAAAAAAGCACCAATCTTTGTAGGAGGCGGTATAGCTCATGGTCCCAAAGGTCTAGCTTATAAGGTGAAAAAAATAAATAAAAAAGTTAGAAAATTAGCTTTAGCTCAAACATTAT
>CACHFP010000016.1 GCA_902579115.1 uncultured Pelagibacteraceae bacterium
TCTTCGTATTCATAAATGTAATATTTGCCCTCTTCGCCTTCACTATCGGCATCATAAGCCGATCCTAAAAATCCTTCTTTATTCAAAAAACTTTTTCTTAAAAATTCTATTGTTTGTTCTAATTTATCTTTGTAGTAATTTTTTGTATTAATTTTACAATACTTCGAAAGAAGTAAAATAAATTGTGCATTATCATAAAGCATTTTCTCAAAGTGGGGAATAATCCAGTCCTCATCAACTGTATACCTTGCTATTCCCCCTTCCACATGATCGTATATACCCCTCGAGCAAAGTTTATTAATGATTAGTTTTACCGGATCAAGAAACTTCCTATCATGTGATTTATTGTAAAAATAAAGCAAAGTTTCATACAAATTAAAAGTTGGAAATTTTGGGGATCCTTTATATCCTCCTTTTATATTATCTAAATTAGCTAATGATGTCTCTAATATTGGTTCAAGATCTTGTTGCAAAACCGAATTTTTTTTAAGATCTAAATTTTTAATTATTAAGTCTTTTTGTTTAATAATATTATCTCTTTGCTCTTCATAAACTTTAGAGACTTTTTTAAGAACTTCCTTAAATGACGGTAACCCATGCTTAGCATGTTTTGGAAAATATGTTCCTCCCATAAATGGAACTCCATTTTCATCAAGGAACATTGTCAAAGGCCAGCCCCCGCCTGTTTGATTAAATAGTTGAAATGAGCTCTGAAAAATAAAATCTAAATCTGGTCTTTCCTCCCTATCAACTTTAATATTTACAAATAGTTCATTCATAGTTTTAGCAGTATCGTTATCCTCAAAACTTTCATGAGCCATTACGTGACACCAGTGGCAACTAGCGTACCCAATGCTTAATAAAATTGGACTCTTATTTAGCCTTGCAAATTCCAAAGTTTCTTTTGACCAGGTCTGCCAGTAAACGGGGTTGTCTTTATGTTGTTTTAGATAGGGACTTAAATCATTGGATAAAATATTTTTATTAATTTCCATTATCAAAAAATTTTTTTTTAATTAGTAATGATATTATCATCAAGGCAGCAAACATTATTATCGGAAAATATATATCGGGGGTTAAAATTAATTTAAGTACACTAAAAGTTTCTGCTTGTTTAATATAAGAATTCAATCCAGCTCCTATTGTATTAATAATAAAAAAACCAGGTATGAATCCGAAAAAACTGGAAATAAAATAGTTTGTTTTTTTCATTCCAAATAATATAGGAATTAAATTCTGTAATCCAAAAGGCACTCCAAGGCCCCCAATGAATCTATATATAAAAAAATAATAAAGCTCATTTTTTTGAAATAAATGAATGTATTTATTAAATCTTTTCTCCAAAATTCTTTTTATTAAATCCCTAAAAAAAAAATTTCCAATTGAATAAAGTAGTAAAGCACCAATTGAAATAGAGATGACTGAAATGATTGTGCCATACCATTTACCAAATAATATTCCAGAAAAAATTAAAATTGGAGCGCCAAAGCCTAGAAGTGCTACCCAAATTATTGAAAAAATAAAAAAGTACAGCAAATTTATAAGCATGTTTTCGCTTATATAAATATCTAATTGAGATTGAAGTTCTTTATAGTAAGAAAAATCGTCTAATCTATTTATCTGTATGCTGGTAAAAATAAAATACAAAAATCCAAAAAGTATAAGCAGATAAGAAATGCCTAAAAATATTTTCAAATTTTTACTCATAATTTACCTGTACATTAGAAGACAATTAAAATATATACCTTTAAATATTTATGAAAAGAACTTATCAGCCTAGTAATTTAGTAAGAAAAAGAAGACACGGTTTTAGAGCTAGAATGGCTACCAAAACTGGAAGACAGCTTATTGCTCGTAGACGAGCTAAAGGAAGAAAAACACTATCTACTTAAACTCAATGGTTAGGCTTGAAAGTTTGAAAAAAAGCAACCAATTCCAAAAAGCTCTAAAAGAAAAGAAAACTCATACTGCATATTTTTCTGTTTTCGCTGCAAAAAACTTTTTAAAACCAAAGCAAAGATCCAATTTAATAATTAGTTTTGTAATGAAAAAAAAAATTGGAAAGGCAGTTAAAAGAAATAGAATTAGAAGAAAATTAAAAGCAATTGTACAAAAATTATTGAAAAAAAAGGGTGCAATTAATAAAGATTACACTTATATAGTTTTTGGTAAGTCTAATGCTTATGCTCAAAAACAAGATGTGCTACTGCCATTAATGGAGAAAAGTTTTAGCAAATTAAAAAAGTAGAATGAGAAAAATTTTTATTATCATTATTAAAGCTTATCAGTTTTTCATTTCTCCCTTATTGGGTAGTAAATGTAGATATTTGCCTACATGCTCAGAATATTTTATTGAAGCGCTTAATACCCATGGTCTAATAAAAGGATTTATTTTGGGATCAAAGAGAATTTTAAAATGTCATCCAATCAAAAGCTTAGGAGGGGGCGAAGGTTTAGATCTTGTTCCAAGTGCAAATAAAAAGGGAAATAATAATGGATAACAAAAATGTATTTGTAGCAATCGCTCTTTCAATGTCTGTTTTACTTTTTTGGGGTGCTTTTTTTGAAACACCTAGAAAACCTATTGATCAAAAAAATAATCAAAAAGTCGAAGAAAAGGTTCAACAAAACACTATTGCTCCAACCATTAATCAACCAAAAACAATCAAAAAACTTACAAGAGAAGATTCTATTAGTAATAGTAGAAGAATTAAAATTGAAAATAATAGTATATCAGGTTCAATAAATTTAGAAGGTGCAATATTAGACGATATCTCTTTTAAAAAGCATAAGCAAAAAGTTGAAGATGGAAAAAATATTGTTTTTTTAAATCCATCTAATACTGAGAATGGTTTTTACATAGAAACAGGTTGGACAAGTATTGGTAATAAAATCAAAGTACCTAACAAGGACTCTATTTGGAAAGTGGTGGATAATAACGTTCTAAGTAATAATTCTCCAGTTATTTTACAATGGAGTAATAAAGAAGGAGTGACTTTTGAAAAAAGGATAGAATTAGATGATAAATATTTATTTAAGATATCTCAAAAGGTAAAAAATAACTCAAATTCTTCAATAGACTTATATCCATACGCGCAAATGACAAGAAATAAAATTCCTGATGACATTCAAAATTTTTATATACAACATGAGGGTTTCATTGGAGTGTTTGATGATGAATTAAAAGAGGATGATTACGATGATGTAAAAGAGAAAAAAATTGTTAGAGATTCTAATGATGGATGGCTTGGGATAACAGATAAATACTGGGTGACTGCCTTTGTTCCAGAAAAGGGAAAAAATTTTAAGTCAACTTTTTTATATGAGGATGGATATAAGGCGAATTATATAATTAATAAACCCACAACTATAAAAAAATCTTCTTCAGGTATTAATAAGTTAAGATTATTTGTTGCTGCCAAAGAAGTTGAAACAATTGACGGATATGCGGCTAATCAAAATATAAATAAGTTTGATTTAGTTATTGATTGGGGGTGGTTTTATTTCTTCACGAAACCCCTATTTTTTGTCATTGACTATTTATTTAAAATTTCAGGGAATTTTGGGACAGCAATTGTTTTATTAACTATAGCAATAAGACTAATTTTTTTCCCATTAGCTAACTTTTCGTTTAGATCTATGGCTAAAATGAAAGCAGTTCAACCGGAGATGATGAGGCTTAAAGAGCTTCATAAAGAAGATAAGGTTAAACTGCAGCAAGAAATGATGGCTTTGTATAGAAAAGAAAAAATTAATCCTGCATCTGGGTGTTTGCCTGTTCTAATTCAAATACCTTTCTTTTTTGCGATATATAAAATGCTCTTTATTTCTTTAGAGATGAGGCATCAACCTTTCTTTGGATGGATAAAAGATTTATCAGCTCAAGATCCAACCTCATTGTTTAATTTGTTCGGCTTAATACCTTGGGATCCTCCGGGTTTTATGATTATTGGAATTTGGCCTATTTTAATGGGGGCTTCAATGTGGGTTCAACAGAAGTTAAATCCAGCACCAGCAGACCCAATTCAAGCAAAAATTTTTGCTTTCTTTCCGTTGTTCTTAACAATTATACTTGCATCTTTTCCTTCTGGGTTAGTTGTTTATTGGACAATTAATAATATTTTAACTATCGCTCAACAGTACGTAATTGTAAAAAAAACAACTGTCAAAACAAACTAGATGTCAAAAAATATTTCTCTAAATGAGATAAAAAAATTTTGGCCTGAGAAAGCTCCAGATATAAATATCGTTCAAAAATATGTTAGAAAATATGAAAAAGAGAAAATTGTAATAAAATATGGAGGAAATGTTCTTATAGACAGGAATGTTTTTAATAACTTTATATCTGACATAAATGTTCTCAATAAGTTAGGTTTATCCATAATAGTAGTCCATGGTGGTGGACCAAGGATAAAAAGAGAATTAGATAAAAAAAAAATTGTTTCAAAATTTATAAATGGCTTAAGAGTTACCGATAAAAATATAATTGATACCGTAGAAGAAGTTTTAATAGATTTTAATAAAGATATAGTAAATTCTCTCAATAAATTAGGTTCCAATGCAACCTCATTTCATACTAAAACAAATAATGTAATAGAAGTAGAGCCAGAAAGAGAGGAACTTGGATTTGTTGGAATACCAAATAAAATTCACGATAGTTCAATTCAAAAAGCATTAAATGAAAATAAAATTCCAATCATAGCGCCTTTAGGTTTAGGAAAGAATGATCAATCTTATAATATCAATGGGGACACTGCAGCAAGTGCCATTGCAAAAAAACTTAAGTCTAGAAGACTAATATTAATGACAAATGTTGAAGGTGTATATGACGATCAAAAAAAGTTAATATCAGAAATAAAACCTTTAGATCTTGAAAATCTTATTAAATGGAAAGTTGTTCAAGGAGGTATGATTCCAAAAATACAAAATTGTGTCGATGCTGTACAAAATGGAGTGAGAGGTGTAGTAATTCTAGATGGAAGAAAACCTCATTCAGTGTTACATGAAATTTTTTCAGATAAGGGATCTGGTACACTTATTCGAGAATGAAAGATTTAAAAGATATAAAATTTTGGTTATTTGACTTAGATAATACCCTCTACGATGGTGCTACTAAAGTTTTTGACCAAGTTGATAAAAAAATGTCAAAATTTATTTCAAAAAAACTCAATGTTGGTATTGAAGAGGCTAGAAAAATTCAAAAGAATTATTTTCAGGAATATAATACAACTTTAAACGGAATGATAAAAAACCACAAAATAGATGCTGATGAATTTTTAGAATTTGTTCATGACGTAGATCTAAGTTTTTTAGATAAAGATAAAGATTTAGAGGATGAAATTAAAAAATTAGATGGAAAAAAAATAATTTTTACAAATGGCTCTAGAGCGCATGCCCTTAATGTTACGAAACGAATAGGAATAGATAAGCTTTTTGATGGAATTTTTGACATACGAGATTGCGAATTTATTCCAAAGCCTTCAAAAGAACCTTATAAAAAATTAGTAGAAAATTACAAAATTGAGCCACAATATTGTATATTCTTTGAAGACATTGCAAGAAATTTAAAGCCAGCATACGAATTAGGAATGAAAACTGTTTGGATTAAAAATGATGAACCTTGGGCAGCAAAATATTCTGACTCAGAATTTATCAATTATAAAACTGACAATTTGGCAAAATTTTTAAAGGAGATTAATGAGTTACGATAAATTAGAACAAATAATAAACCTTAGTTTTGAAAAAAAAGAAAAAGTAGATCCAAAATCAGATAAAAAATTAATAAAAGCTATTAATGACACTATCAATTTAGTTGATAGCGGTAAAATTAGAGTGGCAAATAAACAAAATGGTAGTTGGGTTGTAAATCAATGGATTAAAAAAGCTATCTTATTAAGCTTTAGAATAAACAAGATGGAGATGATGAAAGGTCCTTACACTACCTGGTATGATAAAGTACCAGGGAAAACAGTTAAGTGGAAAAAGAAAGATTGGAAAAAAGCTGGATACCGTCACGTACCTAATGGAGTTGTTAGAAAAGGAGCATTCATTGCTAAAAATGTTGTTTTGATGCCTAGCTTTGTAAACCTTGGAGCTTATGTAGATGAAGGTACAATGATTGACACTTGGGCATCAGTTGGCTCATGTGCTCAAGTTGGGAAGAATTGTCATATTTCTGGAGGTGCAGGAATTGGGGGAGTGTTAGAACCACTTCAAGCTGGTCCGGTAATTATTGAGGATAATTGTTTTATAGGTGCTAGATCTGAAATTGCAGAGGGTGTTTTAGTGGAAGAAGGTGCAGTATTATCAATGGGAGTTTACATAGGCGCATCTACCAAAATAGTGGATAGGAGTTCTGGTGAAATATATTACGGTAAAGTACCTGCATATTCAGTTGTAGTTCCTGGAAGCCTACCAAATAAATCAAACCCGAGTGGACCTTCATTGTATTGTGCAGTCATAGTTAAAAAAGTTGATGAGAAAACAAGAAGCAAAACCTCAATTAATGATTTACTAAGAGATTAATGACTATAATTAACGAATTACAATTGTCTAAAGATTTAATTAGATTCCCTAGTGTTACTCCTAAGGATGCAGGAGCAATAAAATTTCTAAGTCAAAAATTAAAAAAATTAGGTTTTAATTGTAAAATATTAGAGTTCAAAGATAAAAAAAGCAAACCAATAAAAAATTTGTACGCACGTATAGGAAAAAAAGGACCAAATCTTTGCTATGCTGGTCATACAGATGTGGTACCACCTGGAAATATAGATGACTGGACTATTAATCCCTTTAAACCCTCAGTAAAAAAAAATTATTTAATCGGAAGAGGAGCTAATGACATGAAAAGTTCCATTGCATGCTTTGCGGCAGCAGTAAGTAAATTTTTGCAGAAAAATAAAAAATTTAATGGATCTATTAGTTTTTTAATTACTGGCGATGAAGAAGGATATGCAATTAATGGGACAAAAAAAGTTGTCGAATATCTTAGAAAAAGAAGAGAGAAAATTGATTTTTGCATTGTTGGGGAACCAACGAATCCAAGAAGACTTGGGGAAATGATTAAGATAGGTAGAAGAGGAAGTTTATCAGGAAATATTGAAATTTTAGGTACTCAAGGACATATTGCTTATCCTCATCTCTCAAATAACCCAATAAATACACTAATAACTATTTGTAAAAAACTTAAAGAAAAGAGGCTAGATAATGGAAATAAAAATTTTCAACCGTCTAATTTAGAATTTACCTCGATAAATGTGAGGAACAAAGCACATAATGTTATACCTGCAAGAGCTCATGCACAATTTAATATAAGGTATAATAATTTTCACACGGCAAGCTCTTTGAAAAAAAAGATTAATGTTTTGGTAAAAAATATTAGTAAAAAAAATAAATGCAAATTCAGAATAGATTATATGGCTAATGGAGACTCATTCCTCACTAAACCTGAAAAAACTATTTATATGGCCAAGAAGATTATAAAAAAAATTACTAAAATAACTCCTAAATTCTCAACAACAGGAGGAACTTCTGATGCCAGATTTATCAAAAAAATTGCTCCTTGCCTTGAATTTGGTTTAGTCAATAAAACAATGCATAGAGTTGATGAGTGTGTTTCATTATCAGACTTAAGAAAACTTACGGAAATATATAATAATATTTTAGTTGAGTATTTTAAGTGAAACTATACAAGATAAAAAAATCTAATATTGATAAAAATGGTTTATACGCAAACTGCGATATTAAAAAAGGTAGAAGAATCATTCAGTATAAAGGGAAAATAATATCCGTAACCAAGAGCGAGATTGATCCCAAATTTAATAATGAGAGGGCTATTTATCTTTTTAATATAAATAAAAAATTTGATTTGGATGGTGATTTTAAATTTAATACTGCAAGACTAATTAATCATTCATGTGATCCTAATTGTGAAGTTTTTGGATCAGGTTTAAAAATTTGGGTTTACGCTATGAAAGATATAAAAAAAGGTGAAGAACTTTCATATGATTATGGTTTTAGTTTCGATGAAGATTACAAACAATATCCATGTAGATGCGGATCTGAAAAATGTGTTGGTTATATCATTCGTGAAGGTTCTAGATGGCGGATAAAAAAATCAAGAAAATTTAGCTGATGAAAAAAGTTTTATTCATTTCAACAAGAAATCCATATTCCGGAAGATACTCGGGTGATGTCATAAGATCCCTTAAAATTATCAACCTTTTAAAAAGAAAATTTAAGGTAGAAATAGTATGTATGAACAAAGAAAAGTTTGAAGATATGAATAAAGGTTTAATAA
>CACHFP010000017.1 GCA_902579115.1 uncultured Pelagibacteraceae bacterium
CCATAATGCAATTTCGACACCAGATATTGCAAACATTGTTATCCCGTATCTACCAAATAAGTGCAAAGATTTTTGAAGAGTTAAAAGTAGTTCCGGTATATTACTCATATCTTTTCCAACGAGTAAAGGAGCCACCATTTCTTCAATTGAAATTTTAACTGCTTTCCAACTTGTATAACCAAAGGCTTCACCCCAACCAGTGATACCTTTATCTGTTTCAATTTTTACTATGTTGAATTCCAAACTTTTCCATTCTTTTCCATGAAAAATTACCTTCTTTCCTCCATGGCTAAACGGCATACTCAAAGTGATTGCTTTGATGGATTTAATTTTCATTATCTAAATTTTTTGAAATTTGGCTTTCTTTTTTCTAAAAAGGCCTTTGCGCCTTCAGCCTGTTCTCCAGTTTTAAAATACCCAGGTGCAACTTCTTCAACCATACCTTTTTGGGTAATCTTTAAAATTTCTTCAAATTGTTTTCTAAAACTGGCCTTTAAAATCTTTAAACAAGTTGGTGCAGCTTTTAATATTTCATCGCCATACTTTTTAACTTCCTCGTCTAATTTATCTTTTTTTACTACTGAATTTACCAAGCCCCAATTCATCATCTCTTTTGCTGAATACTTTTTACAAGTCATCCACATTTCTCTTGCACGTTTGTGCCCTAAAATATTTGCAGAATGGGCAACAATAGCTCCTCCTGCAGGAGAACCAACTCTAGGACCGTTTTGTCCAAAAATAGAGGTCGCACTTGCAATAGTTAAATCACAGAAGTAAGCCATATGATTTCCACCACCAATCGCGTATCCATCCACTTTAGCTATGATTGGTTTGCTACATTTTGTTAAGTGAATATGAAATTCATATTCATGATCTTGAAATTCTTTAGAGCTTTCCCAATTCATATCTCCACCTGAACAAAAAGCTCTATCTCCAGCACCTGATAAAACTATTACTCCAACTTCTTTATCTTTTTCAGCAGCGTCGAGAGCTGCCTTAAGTTCTTGAAGAGTAACTGGTGTAAAAGCGTTTAACACCTTAGGTCTATTTATAGTGACATGAGCGTAATCGCCTTTAACTTCATATAATATATCTTTAAATTGCATGTGATTTAATCTCCTCTACAGACTCCGGATTTAAAAGCGTTGATAAATCACCTGGGTCTTGGTTTGATAAACATGATTTTATAACTCTTCTCATAATTTTCATATTTCTTGTTTTAGGCAAATCTTTCACAAAAATTACCTTATCAGGCTTAAATGATTTCCCTAAATCTTTTATAACTAAATCTTCAAAAAAACTTTCTTTTTGATCATTATTTTCTACAGGAACTATAGATAAAATTATTTTTGACCCTTTATTTGCGTCAGGTATTCCAACAGCAGCAACCTCTTTTGCTTTTCCACTTTTTATTATTACACTCTCAAGCTCAGAAGGACCTATTCTTTTACCTGATACTTTGATAGTATCATCAGATCTTCCATGTAAATACCAATGACCATCAGCATCTCTACTTGCAAGATCACCATGCACCCAATAATCTTTAATTACGCTCCAATAATTATCGATGTAACGCTTATCATCATTCCATAAACTTTTAGTTAATCCGATTGATGATTTTCTCATGACTAATTCGCCCATCTCATTTGTGGAAACTTTTTGTCCATTTAAATTTAAGATATCCGCGCTCATTCCAGGAATAGGAGCATTAAAAGATCCAACCTTAAAAGGACGATGTAAACAACAATGTAATATAGAGCCAGAAACCTCAGTACCCCCAGCTGAATTCATAATAGGAACTTTAGATTTACCTATGACTTGAAATAACCATTTCCAAGGTTTTTCCGTCCAAGGTTCTCCTCCCGTACAAATCATTCTTAATGAACTTAAATCTAAATCTTTAAAAAGTTTTTCATCTTTAATCATTTGTGCTCTAATGAGAGCAGGGGAAAGCTCTGTCCAGGAAACCTTATATTTTTCTATTAGTTTCCAAAAACGAACTTCATCAGGAAAATCAGGAACTCCCTCAGCTATTACCATTTGCGCTCCATGTGTAGAAGCTATTGTTGCAGACTTAGAACCCACCATCCATCCCATATCAGCCATACACAAATGAATATCAGTTTGTTTAAAGTCTGCTAAAACTCCTTCATCAAAAGACATCTTAGCAACTAAACCAATATGTGTATAAACACATCCTTTCGGTTTTCCAGTTGTACCTGATGTAAAGTGGATAATAGCAGGATCTTCAGCATCAGTTTCCTCTGTCTTTAAATTATCAGAAACATTTTGAAAATTTTCCCAATTAAAGATTTTCTTTCCTTTCTCTTTTCCCAATAAAAAAATTTTTTCTAAAGAAATTACTTGATCTAATTCACTTTTGATTTGATCAAACATTCTTATTTCTTTTGCTTTTCTAAATGTTTTTTCAACAGTAAAAATACCTTTAGCTTTTGCTATGTTGAGTCTTTCAATAACTGCCTTTGATCCATATCCAGAGAATAAAGGTAGCACTACACACCCAATTTTTAAAATAGCAAAGTAAGCAATGTAAGTTTCTATAAATTGAGGCATGTAAAGTGCAATCACATCACCTTTTTTAAAGCCATTTATTTTTAAAGTATTCCCAATTTTTGAGATTTGCTTATCAAATTCTTCATAAGTAATTGAGCTTTCTTTCCCGTCCTCTCTTTCGGCAAAAATAAAAGTATTTTTAAAAAATTCCTTATCTTTATGTCGATCTATACAATTTAAAACTATATTAGTTTTTCCCCCGATACACCACTTTGTCCAGGGAGTCCCTTTTGATTCATCTGATATTTTTGAGTAAGGTTTATAAAATTTTAAATCTGAAAATTTTATTACACTGTCCCATAACCATCCTGGATCAGAAAAACTTTTTTTTTCTAACTCATCATAATTTTTTAATTCACAATGCTGTATAAACTTAGTTAGCTTTGAATTTTCAATTTGCTCTTTTGATGGTTGCCAAATAATTTCTTTAGACACAAGTCTTATACGTACATACCCTCTTTAATCTTAATAATATTATACATGAGGTCATTTAAAGGTGTTTTAATCCCATGTTTTTTTCCAATTTTAGAAACAGCTCCACTTATAAAATCAATTTCTGTTTTTCTATGCTTTACAACATCGAATGCCATAGACGATTTATTGGTTTGTCTTGAGTCTACTATTCTGTTGAACATTTCTAAACAATCACTTTCACTAACATCAACTCCATCGGCTTTTGCTACTTCTCTAGTTTCAAGGATTATATCCTTACCTAATTTTCGAGACATAGTCTGATTTTTATTAGAAATGTATAAATCTGTATGATGTAAATCAAATATTGCAGATAACGGACCAATTGCTGTTAAAGCAAATAATTTCATCCATTTTCTTCTTTTGATATTTTCTTCTGCAATAGTTTCTAAGCCATATGCAGTAAAAGTTTCAGCTAAATTTTTTACTCTTTCACTTGAACCACCTTCGTATTCACCAATCCATGATGGCAAACTTGCGTGGTTTTGAATTATTCCAGGACCTTGAATACTAGAAGCTTGTGTTGTGGAACCACCTAAAACTTTCTCTTTACCAGCTATTTTTTGCATGATTTCTTCATGTCCAATACCATTTTGAAATGACATTAGCACTGTATCATCTCCGATAATATTTTTTGAATTGGATAAAGCTTGCTCTAAAGCTGTAGCTTTACACATAATAATTATTGCATCGACTGGCTTTAAAGTTTTTGGATCAGTAGTAGCATGGATTTTTACTGTTCTATCTCCGCCATGACCCATCATTTTTAAACCTTTACTATTAATTTCGTCTACATGTTCTTTCCAAACATCAATAAGATGAACCTCTAATCCTTTTTCAGCTAACAACCCGCCGAAAAGACAGCCCATAGCACCAGCACCTAACACTGCAACTTTTGTATCTTTCTTTATCATTAAGCTTTCATTTTAACTTGAACACCAAAAAAGCCTGTTGGCTTGATCATTAAAACAACTATCATTAATAAAAAGGCGTATAAATCTTTGTGACTTCCAGAAATATAAAAAGAAGAAGCTGTTTCAAATATTCCAACTGTAAAACCTCCAACTATTGCACCAGGCAGATTACCAAAACCACCTACGACCGCAGCAGCGAAAGCTTTCATAAGAATGATATAACCCATGAATACAACAACTTGATAAGTTGGACCAACTAAAGTTCCTCCTATACCTGCTATGGCGCAAGCAATACCAAAAATAATTGATATGTATAGTGGTACATTTATTCCAACCAGATTTGAGACATCTTTGGAGTAAGCTACAGCTCTGATACCTAACCCCATTTTTGTTTTATTTAAAAAGAACCAAAGACCTGCAGCTACAGATAAACCTACTACAATCATCCAAATATAAGTAATCGGTAAAAATAGTCCTCCAATTTCCATTGGCAAACCTAATTCAGCAGGGAAAGGTTTTGCTACTGGATTCCAAATTAAATAAGCAACGTTTATTAAAACCACAGAAAGACCAAATCCACATATGATTATTCCCATTCCAGCTACAGTGTAACCACCACCTTTTTTTGTTAGAGGTCTTAAGAAAACTCTTTCAATAAAAACCCCAAATAAACCCATTGAAACAAAGGCTGTAAATAAACAAACTACGTAAATTATCCAACCATAAGCATCAGGAAATATATTAAAAATCCAATCTTGATTACCCAAAAGATTAAACATGGTAAGACCAGCAAAAGCACCTATCATGAAAAATTCGCCGTGAGAAAAATTAACTACATCTAGACCTGTGTAGATCAACGAAATTCCAAGCGCAACTAAGCCATAAATAATACCAACAGAAAGACCAATTGTTAAAACAGATTTAAGCGATTCAATATTCATATCGGGGCTATTTACACACCAACCGATATATAGAAGCACAAATGTTCCGAATATGATATTTTCACCTTTTTTTCCAATTCTCAGTTTATTAAACATTGGCTTTAGTTCCTCCAAGATATGACTCTTTTACACTTTCATCATACATTAATTTCTTACTATCGCCCTCAACATTGATTACACCGTCTTTAATTACATACCCGTAATCAGCAAGTAATAATGCCATCCTAACATTTTGTTCAACGACTAGAACTGTTAATCCATCTTGTCTAATTCTATTAATATTTTTAAAAATATCTAAAACAATTTGAGGCGCTAAAGCAGCACTAGGTTCGTCTAGCATTATCATTTTAGGATTAGACATTAACCCTCTTCCAATACATAACATTTGTAACTCACCACCTGATAAAGTTGCAGCCAACTGATCTTTTCTTTCATTTAATCTTGGAAAATAGTTATAAACTTTTTCTAAATTATCTGACAGTTGTTGTTTGCTTTTTAAAATAAAGCCGCCCAATTTTAAATTTTCAGTGACAGACATCGCAGGGAAAACATCTTTTCCTTGAGTTACTTGCACTAATCCTCTTCCAACTATTTCGTGAGCGGGTAAGTTTTGTATTTGCTCACCATTAAATTCGATCGTACCTTTCCATGATCTAATTAATCCAGATGCAGCTCTAAGAATAGTTGATTTGCCTGTACCATTACCACCGAGCAATGCAACTATAGATTGTTTTTCAACTTTCATATTAGCTCCATTTAAAATCTGTACAGAGCCATATCCAGAAATAAGTTGATCTATCTTAAGCAATCATCCTCCAATTTTTTTTTCTGATTTACTAAAAATGTAACTATTAGTCATAGACATTATAACTATTATTTTATAGCCTTAGCAACAATTAAATAACAAATGGGGGAAATAATGAATAAACTTAAATTTGTTTTTTCAGCAATTGTCTTTTCCGCAGGTTTAGCAATCACGACTTTAGCTCAAGCAGAAACAATCAAAATTGGTGTTTCTTTTAGAATGCTATCAGATGTTGGTTATAAACACGGAGAGTTAATTACTGATACTGTTGAAAAGTGGAATAAAGAAGGCACTATCAACGGTCAAAAAATCGACTTAACACTTTATAACGATGAGTGTAAATCTGAGAAAGGTGTAGCAAACGCAACAAAACTTGCTTACCAAGATAAAGTTCACGTTATAATTGGATCTAGCTGTAGTTCTGTAACATTACCTATGGTACCTGTTTCAGCTAAAGCTAAAGTTCCACAAATCATACCTCACTCAACAAATGCTGACATTACTAAAAAAGGTAGTGAATACATTTTTAGAGTACCTGTATCATCAAGATTTTACAAAATCGTACAAGGTAAATTTACTGCAGAAAATCAAGGTACTAAGATAGCTTATATCTATGGTCCAGATGCTGCTGGTAAAGATTTTGCATTATCTTTAGCTGATTACATGAGAGAGAACTACAACGTTGAGCCAACTTATATGGTTCAATCTGGAGAAAAAGAAACTGACTTTAGAAGTTACTTAACTAAAGCTAAAGCTACTAATCCAGAAGTTCTTGTAATTTCAGCTCTATTGGATGAAACAGTTAGAGGACTTGTACAATCGTATGAAGTTGGAATACCAAAATCTGTTCACAGAGTAACAGCTTCTATTGGTTCTAAAGTAGAGATACCAATAAATGCTGGTTCTGCTGCAAAAGGTGTAACTTTCTCAGCTGCATTCGCTGCATCTGACACTAGACCTGTAGCTAAGAAATTTGTGAAAATGGTTAAAGACAAATATGGTGTTGTACCTGGTCACGACTTTTCACAAATGATGGACTTACTAGATATTCTAGAGATAGCTCTTAAAAAAGTTAAATTCTCTGGAGATCTAGCAGCTGATAGAAATAAAGTTAGAGACGCAATTGCTGCGACAACTGACTTTAGAGGTTTAGCTTCTGGTCCAATCAATTTCTGTAAATCAGGAACGCCTGAGTGTAGAGATGGTAACAGAACTCCTGTTATGATTGAGTACACTAAAGGTGGAAAAAACTTTAAAACAAAAGTTGCTGGCACTGTAACATTTAATGCTAGCGCTGGTTTATAATATTTAAAAAAATTGTGAGCGGTAGGTAAAACTACCGCTCATTTTTTCAAGGAAACCACAAAAATGATAAACGTTAATAAATTGAAGAAAGTAAAAAGTAACTTTCCTGTAATGGTTAGCAAAGGTGCTATTTCAAAAAAAGATTGTGGAAAACTTATAGATGAAATTCGAAATGCAAAATCATTTGATGATTTAATACAAGGTGGTAGAAATAGAATTAACAAAGGGTCAAGTAATTTTAAAAAT
>CACHFP010000018.1 GCA_902579115.1 uncultured Pelagibacteraceae bacterium
TCTCCGGCAACGATACCAAAGAATATGAAAACTAGTATTGCTCCACCAAGAGCGCCAAGCTCAGGTCTATTTAACAATAATCTTAATTTGGAAACTTTTTTGAGTCTTTCATCCTGATTGAAATCAGTTTTTGTTTCAATACTTTTAGACTTTGTAGACATATAAAAAAAATTTAAAAAAAAAGGCCTAGTGATTATTCACTAGGCCTTTTTAATATTGTTCTTATCTATAACCTTGAGCAGCCCATTTTATAACGTCCTTCGCATTGTTAGGAGTAACAAAACCAGGTCCTGTCATAACAACACCAGCTGGCATTGTTCCATATCTCATATATTGAGAAAAGATAGCTATAGGTAAATAACCTTGTAGATACTGTTGTTGGTCAATTAAAAATTCAACTTTTCCAGCAGCAGCAGCTTTTAGCATACCTGGCGACATATCAAATGTACCAAGTTTAACGCTTCCAACTTTACCAGCAGACTCTAATGCTTTTAGAGCAGCTTCTCCCGCAAGACCAGCTCCTAAAGTAAGAATAGTATCATATCCACCACCTAATTTAGCAGCTACAGCTTTTTGAATTTCAGTCGGGTCATTTGATGTACCCAATATGTCTACAGATCCACCAAAACCTTTTTTGAAACCAGCACATCTTCTATCTAAAGCGACGTTACCTACTTCATGGTTAACACATAGTGCTTTTTTACCACCAGCAGCTTTCATTTTTTGTCCGCCACCTACGCCAGCTTCAAACTCTGTTTGACCTACGTGAGCACTAATACCTAGTTTCATGTAGTCGTCTGAACCTGAATTCATAGAGATTACTGGGATACCTGCAGATATTGCAGCTTTAACAGATTTACCTAAAGCGGCAGCATCTGGAAGAGTTATTACAATACCTTTTGGTTTTTGAGAAACAGCGTTGTCAATAAGTTTTGCCATCTCTACCATGTCAAATGTTGCTGGAGCAGTGTATTTGCAAGATACTTTCATATCTTTACAAGCTTTATCAACTCCATTTTTTGCAACAGACCAGAAAGGGTCATTTGCTTGTCCATGAGACACAACAATAATATCTACTGCTAAAGCAGCTACTGACATCATTGCCCAGCTCATTAGAGCAGCAATAGTTAAGTATACTTTTTTCATGATTATTTCCCTCATTTGTTTGTTAAACTTGCGTAATTAAAACAAAAAATTTATTAAAATACAAAAGGAAAAAAAATACATACAACTAGAGGTAGTTAAAAATTACTTTAATTTTACTACTTTTTTTTGCTTTAGAGATTGATATGCAGCATTAGCAATTTTTAAAGCTAAATAACCATCTTTGAAAGTTGATCTAGGTTTTATTCTATGTTTATGAAGAGAAATTAGTTCATTTAATTGCAAATTATAAGCTTCTTTGTATCGTTCAATAAAAAAATTTAAAAATGGTTTTTGCGAATGTGATTGATTTGAATTAAATATTTCTGTTGCCGTCCTCTTTTGATTACCTGATAAAAGCATTCCTTTTTTCCCAAATAACTCAACCCTTTGATCGTATCCAAAAGAACAATGTCTAGAATTTGTGATTACACATATAACACCTTTCTTTGATTTCATAGTAACAGTAGCTAATTCATGATCTTTGATTTTTTTGTAAAAATTCTCAAATGAGCTTACAAATGAACTTATTTCGGAAATTTCATCATTATTTAAATAATACCTACATAAATCAAAATCATGGATCATCATGTCTCTGAATATGCCTCCAGAAGATCTAAGATAATTCTTTGAAGGAGGCGCTGGATCTCTACTTGTGATTATTATTTTTTCCAATCTTCCTATTTTACCTTTTTCTAGATCTTTTTTAATTGAGTGGTGGCTAGGATCAAATCTTCGATTAAACCCCATCTGTATCTTCGAATTATTTTTCTTCACTTTTTTGAAAGTTTTAACAATTTTATTTATATTTAAGTCTAAAGGTTTTTCACAAAAAATAGTTTTATTGTATTTGATGCCCTCTTCGATAAATTTGATATGAGTATTTGTAGGGCTAGAAATAAAAATAATATCTACTTTTGCGTCTGAAAATATTTTTTTATGATCTTTTTCAATTTTACAATTGTAAAGATTTTTAGCTTTTTTCCTAAGTTTATCAATCTTTTCGTATACATATAACAAATTAAGCGTTTTATTTAGATATATATTTTGAGCATGCATTTGCCCAATTCTACCAAAACCCAAAAGTGCTACATTGATCATAAATTCTTTTGTAAGTTAAATATTTATAATATAAAATATTATTACTTTCTTAAAACTATGTCGATAAGATTAGGAATAGCACCCATTGCATGGAGTAACGATGATATGCCTGAATTAGGCGGAAAAACTTCATTGGAACAATGTTTAAAAGAAGCAAGTATGGCAGGTTTTACTGGAATTGAATCTGGCGGAAAATTTCCAATGAATTCGAAAGAACTTATTCCTAAACTTCAAAAAGAAAACCTTAAATTATGTTCAGGTTGGTATGGAGCTCAACTATTAAAAAGATCACCCAAAGAAGAATTTAAACTTATGCAAAAACAACTTAAATTATTCAAAGATTGTAAAGCGCCTTGCATGGTTTTTGCTGAGGTTACAGACTCAGTCCAAGGAGATCCTATAACACCGTTATCAAAAAGGCCTAAATTAGATAAAGATGATTGGAATAAATTTATTTATTCAATTAATGAAATTAGCAAAATGATGATAGATGAAAATATGCCATTAGCTTATCATCATCATATGGGAACTATAATAGAAACTGAAGAAGATACTTCTAGACTTATAGAAAATACAAATGATACAGTTAAATTATTAATAGATACTGGTCATATGTTGTTTGCTCAAGGTGACTCTATTAAATTAGTTGAAAATTTTTACGAACGAATAATCCACGTTCATTGCAAAGATATTAGAAAAGATATTTTAGAAAAATCACTGAGAAATGATGCAACATTTAGACAAGCGTTTTTAGATGGGGCATTTACTGTGCCAGGTGATGGGTGTATTGACTACTTTCCTTTCTTAAATACTTTGAAGAAAAAAAATTATTCAGGATGGCTTGTGGTAGAAGCAGAACAAGACCCTGTTAAAGCAAATCCATTTGAATATGCAAAAATTGGTTTCAACTATTTAAGTAAAACTGCAAAACAATGTGGTTTTGAAATTATTAATTAACGGTATACAGAGACTAATTCATTATTACCCGCAGCCACGCAAGGTGACTTTATACAAGTACCAACAACCCATTCTGAGCCTGCCTCTGACTCAAAGTTATTTGAAGAAACAAAAATTATACCTTTATCTGTAGATTGACCAGCTTTACCTTCGGCCTGGATTCTGGGATCTTGAGAGGTTTGTATTAACGGCTTTTTAATTGAATATGGGTTTTTTAGATCAATATTATTTAACACATAATTTACGATTTTATCTGAACTCCAAACAGAATTGCATTTCTCACCCCAAGACGTAGAGCCCTCTTCATTTGAACTACAGGTATTTACCTCGTCATTAATGAAATCAACCACAGACTTATGATTTGATTTTATATCGTTTGCTTTTTGTAAAACTTCTGATCTTGTTGAAGCTGTCCATAATAACATTGCAACCACATATGTAATAGAACCCAATACTAAAACTTCTAATGGACCAAAATTTTTTAATTTTCTATTTATATCTATCATAATTTTACAATCATAGATTTATCAATCTTATTTTCAAAAAAATCAATAATATTTTTAGTTGTTTCTAAAGACATTCTAGATTTACATTCATTTGTAAATGTTGCTGAGTGTGGACTTAATAAAACTTTTTTATTTGATAACAGAGGGTTGGTTTTATCTATAGGCTCATTTTCAAAAACATCTAATCCTGCTCCAAAAATTATATTCTCTCTCAATGCCTTATCTAAATCGTTTTCGTTGATAATTCCACCTCTTGCAGTATTGATTAAAATTACTTCCTTTTTCATATTCTTAAGTTTAGAATAATTAATTAAATTTTTAGTTTTTTCATTTAATGGAACATGTAAAGAAAGATAGTCACAAATTTTTAATCCATCATCGAGATTTTCAATTTTTTGTCCTCCAAAACTTTCAATAGTCTCTTTATTAACAAAAGGATCAAATACTTTTACTTTCATCTCGAAACCTTTACATCTCTTGATTAAACTTTGACCTATCCTTCCAAATCCAACTATTAGAATCTCTTTTTTAAAAAGTTCTAGAGTAGTAATAGTAGATGCATTTTTTTTAAAATTTCCAATTCTAACTTCCTGGTCGTATTGATTAATACTTTTAGATATAGATAGCATCATGTAAATCACATGTTCTGCTACAGCCACTGCATTCGCAGTAGCAGTTATTAATAAAGTTATTCTATTTTTTTTTATATAATTTAAATCGACATTATCATATCCAACACCATGTCTAGATATAACTTTTAAATTTTTACATCTAGATAGAATTTTTTCATTTAGTTTTGAAACTCTAAGTGTACAAGCATCAAAATTAGGTAGTACTTTTATTAAATTTTCTTCAGAAGCATCTTCGATTATTTCAAATTCAAACTCTGGATTATTTTTTAATAAATTTATTCCGTCTTGGTGAATTTTTTCTATAATTGCTACCTTATGCATTTTTTTTGGCGGTCCCAAGGGGAATCGAACCCCTCTTTGTTAGTTTAAATAAGGCTTATTATTAAATGATTTTAAAAAATTAAGCAAGAACGGACTCTCTAGTGACACACTTTTGAAATTTTAATTATTAGTTCCTGTTTTTATTCCCTTTTTTTTTAAAAATTCTTTTAATTTTTTATCATGTTCAGGATCTG
>CACHFP010000019.1 GCA_902579115.1 uncultured Pelagibacteraceae bacterium
CACCATTATTCTCATATAACTGGAATACAAGCCCCCTTAGATATTGGTTATCAATTTTATGTTTCGTAAGTTTGATAAGATCACCCAAGACTTCATTTATGTATTCCGATAGCCATTTGTTTAAAAACCTAGTTAATTTTGTTTTAGAGTCTTCATTTAGGGAGTCATCGCTTATAATTTCTATTTCTGGACTTAAATATTCATGTCCCTTTTTTAATCTTGCTATTGGATTACTCTTCCATGTGATCTTATTCTCATCATTAATCTTAATTTCTTTTTTCGTTAATATTTCGTCCACTCTTTTAACCAATTCTTCCTCAACACCTTTTCTTGCAGCTTTTTTTATTGATTTAATATCTGTATCTAAAGTTTTTGCTGTCACTTCAATTAAAAACTTTAACCCTTTTAATTCACCTACTAATTGACCATCAATATGAATTTTATTTTCATCATTAATTTCAGTGTTTAAAACCAGGTCCTGTTTTAAACTTCTTGAGAGAATACTAATTTTTTTATCAATAAAACTTTTCGTCAACTCTTCATGTAATTTATCTGATAACTTATCCTCTATACTCTTTGTAAGTTGTACCCAGTAGTCTGAATTTTCTACCCAATTTTTTTTGTTTGCTACATATGACCAAGTTCTTACGTTTGATAATCTGTGCGATAATAAATCTACATTGCCGTGGTCTTTTTCTAAACCCTTAAGTTGTTCTTTCATAAATGTACTTGGTATTCTTTTTTTTCTTGTAGATAAGAATTGGAATACTTTATCTATTACATTAATATGTTGACCATAAGCTTTTTTTTCAAAATCTGGAATCTGACAACATTCCCAGAGTAATTCTAAATTTTTATGATAAATAATATTGTTTGCACCTTTTTTTAAGAAAAACCTTAATACACTTTCATCAAGTGAGTCATTAGTTCTTAAAAGATTTTTATTAGAGGCTTTAAGTTCTAATGAAGTGATTAGTTTTTCAGGATTTTTAAAATCTAATCTTGAATTCCTCCAGTAAATAGTTTTTGTCTCAGGTAATTGATGTTTTTCAATTTTTTCTATTTCATCAGAATTTAAAGTTTCACAATCGCCAGTAGTCCCGAAACCTCCATCATTTTTATATCTTCCAGCCCGTCCAGCTATTTGGGACATTTCGATTAAATTTAATCTTCTAGTTTTTTTTCCATCAAACTTTTTTAAGTTCGAAAAGTAAATTTCGTTTATATCCATATTAAGACCCATACCGATAGCATCTGTCGCAATCAAATAATCTACATCTCCAGACTGGTATAACCCTACTTGAGAGTTTCTTGTTTTAGGGCTTAGTGAGCCCATAATTACGGCAGCTCCACCTTTTTGTCGTCTCACTAATTCTGCAATTGCATAAACTTCTTCGATCGAGAATGCTATAATTGCGACTTTTCTATCCAATCTTGATATTTTTTTTATTCCCGAGTAACTCAATTTTGAATATCTTTCCTTTTTTTCAAATTCAACTTCTTTAACCAAGTCGTTAATAATCTTTTCCATAACTTGAGAACCTAAAAACATAGTCAATTTTGTACCTCTTGACTCTAAAAGTCTTTCCGTAAAAATATGTCCTCTTTCGCGGTCTGCACACATTTGAATTTCATCTATTGCAACAAACTCTACTAATTTATCTTTTGGCATGGACTCTACAGTGCAAATAAAATAAATAGCTGTACTTGGGATTATTTTTTCCTCACCAGTGATTAGCGCTACTTTTTCAATCCCAACCTTTTCAACACATTTGTCATAAACTTCTCTTGCAAGAAGTCTTAGTGGTAACCCGAAGATACCAGTGTTGTACTCTAGCATTTTTTCTATTGCTACATAGGTTTTGCCAGTATTAGTTGGCCCAAGCAAAGCTATTATTCTATTAGATTGTTTTTCCATTTTTGTGCCAGCTAATTTTTTTTACACTATATGTAGATTAAAGTTGAGAACAAAATAAGATTAAAACATGACCGAATCAATTTGTCAAATGTTCCTATTTTTAACAATTGATTTGACTTTTTACTAGCAGTCCCCGTATAGGTATTTGTACTTTAATAATGAAGTCAAAAGTTAAAAAAAATATCTTAAAACTCAAAGAGTCCTCAACTTTAGCAATTAACGAAAAATCAAAAAATTTGATAAAATCTGGTAAAAAAATTTACAGATTTGGTTTTGGTCAGTCACCTTTTCAAATTCCTAATAAGATTGTCGAAACTTTAAAACTAAATGCTCATAGAAAAGAATATTTACCAATACAAGGTTTGCCTGAATTAAGAGAAAATATTTCTAAATATTTATTCGAAAGATCTGGAGTAAAATATTCAAAGGAGAATATTTTAATTACACCAGGCTCAAAAGAGGCAATGTTATTAATGCATGTTACTTTTAATGGAGATATTATAACTCCCGCTCCAAGCTGGGTTTCATACGAACCTCAGGCAGAAATTGGTACCAACAAAGTTCATTGGCTGGAAACATCAAGAGAAAATAATTGGTTTCCCAGTGCAAAAGAACTCGAGAATATACTTAAAAGATTAGGAAAAAGTAAAAATAAAATTTTAATTTTGAATTCACCAAACAACCCATCTGGTGCTATTTGCGATAATTTAAAAGAGTTAGCTAAAGTTGCTAAAAAAAATAATTTGATAATTTTATCAGATGAAATTTATACTGATTTGTCTTTTGATAATAGCTATAAATCTATTTCTAAATTTTATCCTGAATCAACTTTTATAAGCGGAGGTCTAAGTAAATGGTGTGGCGCAGGTGGATGGAGATTAGGTTTTTTAGCTGTTCCAAGTGGAATGAAAGACTTTATGAATAGTTTAAAATCCTTAGCAAGTGAGTCTTATTCAACGGTCAATACACCAACTCAATTTGCAGCAGTGGAAGCTTATCATGGTGACTACGAAGAGTATAAACTAAAAGTAAGAAGTATATTAAATGCGGTTGGGTTATACGTTTACAATAATTTAAAATCCAATAAAATTTTAATAAACCCACCACAAGGTGCGTTTTATTTAATGCCGGAATTTAAAAATAAAAGATATAAAACTTCTGCAAAACTTTGTGATGCAATTTTAAATGAGACTGGTGTAGCAATGTTACCAGGTTCTGATTTTGGCTTCAAACCAAAGAGAATGTTAACAAGATTAAGTTATACTGATTTTAATGGAGTAGAATTTTTCAAAAATGTTTCCATCAATAAGTCTATTAGTGAGGAAATGGTCAAGACCTATGCACCAAATGTAGTTGAGGGGGTTAGTAAGTTGTCAAATTGGGCTAAAAATTAATAAGAATTTCTTTGACCTCAATTAAATAACGTAGTTAAATTAATCATTATAACAAGAGGAGTACACATGAAAAAAATGATGTCATTGATTTCAGCGGTACTAGTAATGTTTGCTTTTTCAAGCCCCATTACATCAATCGCTAAATCAGCAGAGTTCTTTACTATAGGAACAGGCGGACCAACTGGAGTTTACTTCCAAACAGGAAACGCTATATGTAAAATGTTACACAAATCAGCAATTAGTGCTGACCATGGTAGAAAAAAAGGTACAGCTAAAGCGTATAGATGTACCGCACCTTCAACAGGTGGTTCAAACTACAATATTGGACAAATCAAAGATGGTGAGTTTCAATTTGGTGTTGCACAGTCAGACTGGCAGTATCATGCTTACAATGGTTCAAGCAAATGGGAAGGAAAACAGTTCAGTGACTTAAGAGCTGTATTTTCTGTTCACAATGAACCTTTCCAAATTTGGGCAAGTAAAAAATCGAAAATCAAAGATTTTAAAGGCCTTAAAGGAAAAACAGTAAACATTGGTAACCCAGGTTCTGGTCAAAGAGGAACTATGGAAGAATTAATGAAAGCTATGGGAGCAGATATGAGTATGTTCAAAGCAACTACTGAACTTACTTCTTCTGAACAAGTTAAAGCTCTTTGCGATGGTAAAATAGATGCATTTGGATATTCAGTTGGATTTCCAAATGGAGCTATGGAACAAGCAGCTACATGTAAGGCAAAAGCAAGTCCTATAAATTTAACTGGTGCGCCAGTTCAAGGGTTAATTGATGGTGCTGACTATTATGCTAAAGCTGTAATACCAGCTGGAACTTATTCAAACCAGAAAAAAGACGCTACAACATTTGGTGTAAAAGCTACTGTTGTAACAAGTGCTAATGTTTCTGAAGAGCTTGTATACTTAGTAACAAAAGCGGTAATGGAAAACTTTGACGATTTCAGAGCTCAACACCCTGCTTTTGGACCATTGGAAAAGAAAAACATGATAGCTGATGGATTATCAGCTCCGTTACATCCAGGTGCAATTAAGTACTACAAAGAAGCTGGATTAATGTAATCTAACTTTATAGTTTAATAAAAAAAGGCCCAATATTTTTGGGCCTTTTTTTTTAGAATAAGGTATCTTAACTAAAATGAATCAAAACATTCAAAACAAGATCAAAGATAAAATTCAAGAAGATATTTCTCCAACTCGTAATTTATCGGGAATGCATTTAAAAATAGTTTTCGGAATTGCAATTCTTTGGACATTTTTTCAGCTTTGGTACGCCTCTCCATTTCCTTTTTGGTTCAATTTCGGAATGTTTAAGGGATTACCTGCAAGAGCTATTCACTTAGGTTTCGCCTTAACTTTAGCTTTCTTAATTTTTCCAGCAGTTAGAGGAAAAAAAATTTCAGTATTTGACATTTTAATAAGCATAACCGCTGCTCTTTGTTGTTTATATATTTATTTT
>CACHFP010000020.1 GCA_902579115.1 uncultured Pelagibacteraceae bacterium
ATTATAATTTTATGAAAATTCCATTTAGGTATAGCACCTATGCCGAAATCTCTTTTTGCCCACTTATAAAATGGATGGGAATCTTTACCTATAACATTCATTTTTTCTGTCATTGGAAAATTAATGCCAAAGTTTGTCTCGCAAAAATCCTTAATTTCTTTGTTTGACCCAGGTTCTTGTCTAAAATTATTAGTAGGTACACCAATTACTACCAAATTCTTATCTTTGTATTTAGACCAAAGAGATTGAAGATCCTCATATTGAGGAGTGTATCCACATCGACTTGCGACATTTACTACAACAATTACTTTATCTTTATAATCACTTAATTTTATTGTATCGCCATCTATTCCACTAAAAATGTAATCGTAGGCATTGCCGACATTTGCAGATGTTAATTTGGAAAAAAAACTAAACATAAATATTAGTATTACTATTTTTTTCATAATTTAAGAGCTTTAATTACTGCATCAAAAGGTAAAAATATACATTTAAATCTATTTAAATTGTCGCTATTTAATAGTTTTTTAAAATCAGCGTATTTTTTTGGGATATTTACATTTTTTTGTTTTGAAATTTTTTTTAGCGATATGAAATCATTTTTAATGTCCTTAATATTTACATTTTTAATCTTACGAGACAATAGACTTGCAGATGCTTCACAATATATACAAGAATCTGTCTCATACTTCATAGAATTTATTTTCTTCTTATTAACTATAATTTCTAAAGTAATACTGTCACCACATACTGGGTTTTTTAATGAAACCCTATGAGAATATTTATTTTTTAATTGAGCGTTCGATGTGTTAGATGCTAATTTAAATATTTCTTCACTAATCATTTTTTTGAAAAAATTAGAAGCAAGAAGTAACCAAATAAAGTTGATAGTAACGAACCAGTTAGCACACCGATTTTTACACCATCCATATATTCTAAGTTGTTAGCAAAAGCTAAATTTCCAACAAATAAACTCATAGTAAAACCAATTCCTGTTAATATTGATACAGCATAAAACGCAGGCCAAGTTGAACCTGCTGGCTTGTCAGCTAACTTTAGTTTTACAGAAATATAAGATAAAAAGAAAACACCAATTTGTTTTCCAAAAAAAAGACCCAAAACTATTCCTAAAGGAACAGGGTTAAGAAGCGTCGCAAAAGTTAATCCCTCTAAAGAAACTCCTGCGTTAGCAAAAGCAAAGACAGGCATTATTCCAAATGCAACATATGGTGACAGACCATGTTCTAATTTAAGAAGCATTGATTGCTTATTATTTTTAATATTATGTGGAATAGTTAGAGCTAACAGTACTCCAGCTATAGTTGCATGTATTCCCGACTGATGTGTAAAGTCCCATAAAAATATCCCAACAATTAAAAAGGGTATAAAGCTTTTAATCTTATATTTATTTAAAATCACTAAAACCAATAGAGCAACAACCATTAATACTAAATATTTAATCTCAATATTACCTGAGTAAAAAAAAAGCAATTATTACTATCGCGCCTAAATCATCAATGATAGCTAAAGCAGTTAAAAAAACTTTTAGAGAGATAGGGACTCTTTTACCTAACAAGGATAAGACGCCTAATGAAAATGCTATGTCAGTTGCAGATGGTATAGCCCAACCATTAAGAGTTGCGCTATCTGAAAAATTTACAACAATATAAAATAATGCTGGAATAGCCATTCCTCCTACTGCACCAATAATTGGTAGCATTGCCTGTTTGGGGTTAGATAATTCTCCTTGTAGAAACTCTCTTTTAATTTCTAGAGAAACAAAAAAGAAAAAAATGGCCATTAAAACATCATTTATCCAATGAAGAACACTTAGTTTTAAACCAAAATCTTTTGTGCCAAGAGTAATGTATTTTTCTAATATTGAAAAATAGTATTCACTAAAAATACCGTTACTTATGATAAGGGCTAGTATGGCCGCAAATAGTAAAATTAATCCAGAGGCAGCCTCTAATTTAAAAAAGTATCTAAACGATTTCGTAATTTGATGGATCATTGTTATTATTTACTTCTATCGAGACCATCTTTCAATTGCCAAAAACATATAATTAACCTATAAAACATACAATCGGGGCGTAGCGCAGCCTGGTAGCGCATCTGGTTTGGGACCAGAGGGTCGCAGGTTCAAATCCTGCCGCCCCGACCATAAAAAACTATGAAAAAAGCTAAAATTTATATTCCTTCTAAAACTGCCATGCAATCGGGCAGAGGAAAACTTAAAAATTGGATATTAGAATTTATAACTAAAGACCCCTCAATAAATCCTTTAATGGGGTGGGAGACATCTACGGATACTCTTGAAGAAGTTGTTCTTAAGTTTCCATCAAAAGAAAAAGCTATAGAATATGCTGAAAAAAATAATATATTTTATGAGGTTATTGAACCAAATAAAAAAGAATTTGTTATAAAATCTTACGCAGATAATTTTCTTAAAGATTAAATATGTGGAGAAGTTTTTTTAGAGATAAAAGGTGGTTTTATTGGTCCTACGGGGGAGGGTTTTTTATTATTACTTTGCTAGTGCTGCAAACCTATTTGGATGTTCTTTTTAATAGTTGGTATAAGGATTTTTACGATATTCTTCAAACAGCTGAAAAACGTGAGATATCCGAGTTTTGGCAGTCTATAGAAAGATTTTTGTATATAGCACTACCATACGTTACACTTTTTGCTTTCACTAATTGGTTCACAAGATTGTGGGCATTCAGATGGAGAGAAGCAATGACGTTTTCGTACATGCCATATTGGAGAGCTACTGAAGCAAAAGTAGAGGGCTCATCTCAAAGAATTCAAGAAGATTGTATGAATTTTGCTAAAATTGTAGAGTCAATTGGATTGCAGGTTGTAAAAGCTATTATGACATTAATAGCATTTATTCCAATTTTATGGGCTCTTTCCTCAAATGTTTCTGTACCTTTTTTAAATAATGTATCTGGATCTTTAGTATGGGTAGCACTTACTCTTAGTTTAGGAGGAATACTTATTAGTTGGTTGGTTGGAATAAAATTACCTGGTTTGGAATATAACAATCAAAAAGTTGAAGCCGCATTTAGAAAAGAGTTAGTATATGGTGAAGACGATAGAAAAAATTATGTTCAAGCTCCTACAATTTTACAATTATTTACTGGCATAAAATTCAATTATCACAAATTATTTTTACACTACGGATATTTTGATTTATGGGCTATATGGTACAGACAATTATTTGTAATTGTTCCGTTTTTAATAATGGCACCCGGGTTATTTACTGCAGCGTTCACTTTGGGTGTGATGATGCAAGTTGTAAATGCATTTGGTGAAGTTAAAGACGCATTTTCAGTCTTTTTGTATAATTGGACAAGAATTACGGAATTAAGATCAATACACAAGCGATTAATGGAGTTCGAAACTGCTATTAATTATAATACTAATAAGTTGAGAAAACCAAGAAAATCTGATGTAAGAGTTTAATGGAACTCTATATCAAGCTAATAGACGTCATACTTCCGGTATTTTTTGTTATTGGTATAGGCTATTACCTTGGAAAAAAAGATCCTAATTTTAATACTGATTTTATAACTACATTAGCTGGTAATGTTGGTACACCCGCAATGATTTTCTATACTATTACATCTACAGGTGTAACTTTGGAAACTTTTATAGAATATTTTATTTATGCTATAATTATAATCGGAGGTTTTGCCGTAGTAGGTTTAATTGCTCTTGCATTAATGAAAAAGGACATGATAAGTGAACTTCCTCCTTTAATATTACCAAATACCGGTAATATGGGTATACCTATTTGTTTATTTGCTTATGGTACTGAAGGTTTAGGCATAGCTTCAGCAATTGCATCTGTTATTATCTTGCTTCACTTCACCTTAGGTGTTCTTTTAGCAAAAAAAAGTTTTTCATTGAAAATATTAATTACTAATATGCCTATTTATGGGATAATAGCTGCTGTAATAGTTTTATATTTTAATTGGGAGGTTCCTGGTTTTGTTGTAAACACCACGTTTTTATTAACTTACGCTACAATATTTCTGGTTCTTATGTCCTTAGGTATAGCATTAACAAAGCTAAAAGTTGTTTCATGGTTAAATGCATCTTGTTTAAGTATTATTAGAATTGTAATTGGTCCTATAATTGGATTTGGTTTAATTAAATATTTAAACCTTAATGGATTGGCTGCTGGAGTGCTTTTAATTCAATCTGCAATGCCTAGTGCTATTTTAACTTAC
>CACHFP010000021.1 GCA_902579115.1 uncultured Pelagibacteraceae bacterium
GTAGAGGCTGCATTAGATGCAGCTCATGCGGCTTTCGTTGAATGGGGAAAAACGGACATCACTACTAGGTCAAATATTTTGTACAAAATAGCTGATGTGCTTGAAAAAAATCTAAATTTATTAGCTACTGCTGAGTGTTTAGATAATGGTAAACCAATTAGAGAATGTATGGCAGCAGATTTGCCTTTAGTGATAGATCATTGGAGATATTTTGCTGGAGTAATAAGAGCCGAAGAGGGTTCAGTGGCTGAAATAAGCAACTCTCAATACTCTTATAATATACCAGAACCTCTAGGAGTGGTTGGTCAAATAGTTCCATGGAATTTTCCGTTATTAATGGCGACATGGAAACTTGCACCAGCTTTGGCTGCAGGAAACTGTTCAGTTCTTAAACCAGCTGAGCAAACACCAGCATCAATCATGGTAATGATGGAACTTATTGGAGACTTATTACCTCCAGGAGTAGTAAACATCGTAAGTGGTTACGGTTTAGAAGCAGGTAAGCCTTTAGCATCATCAAAAAGGGTTGCTAAAGTTGCTTTTACAGGTGAAACAACAACTGGAAGATTAATAATGCAGTATGCTGCACAAAACATAATTCCAATTACCTTGGAATTAGGCGGCAAATCTCCAAACATATTTTTTGAGGACATTATGAATAAAGATGATGATTTCTTAGATAAATGTGTTGAAGGTTTTGTAATGTTTAATCTAAACCAAGGCGAGGTATGTACTTGCCCAAGCAGAGCGTTAGTTCAAGAATCTATCTATGATAAATTTATGGAAAGATGTATCAAAAGAACTAAAGCAGTAGTTCAAGACAACCCTTTAAAAATGGAAACTATGATCGGAGCGCAAGCTTCTGTAGAACAAATGGAGAAGATAAAATCTTACCTTGATCTAGGAAAAAAAGAAGGAGCTAAAGTTCTTACAGGGGGAAGCGTTGGAAAACTTAATAGTGGATTGGAAAAAGGAAATTACATTCAACCAACTATTTTTGAAGCTAAAAACGATATGCGTATTTCTCAAGAAGAAATTTTTGGCCCGGTTGTTTCTGTAATTAAATTTAAAGATGAAGCAGACGCATTAAGAATTGCGAATGACACTCTTTATGGTTTAGGAGCAGGTGTTTGGACTAGAAATGGGAATATTGCCTATAGAATGGGAAGAGCTATACAAGCAGGGATAGTATGGACAAATTGTTATCACGCTTATCCAGCTCACTCACCATTCGGTGGTTATAAACAGTCTGGAGTGGGTAGAGAAACGCATAAGATGATGCTTAATCACTATAGACAAAATAAAAATCTTCATGTTTCTTACGCAGAGAAGAAATTGGGATTCTTTTAAACAATAATATATACTGGCCCATGATTCTAAATCATGGGCCGAACAATAAAAATGAAAGTATCTGCAACTCAATCAGCATTAAATCTATTATCTAAACTTCAAGAAAAATATGGTGATAAACTAATGTTTCATCAATCTGGAGGATGTTGTGATGGTAGCGCTCCCATGTGTTTTCAAGAGGGCGAATTTCCTTTAGGTGAAAATGACATCAAACTGGGTGAAATAGGAGGTGTTCCTTTTTATATGAATGGTGATCAATATGAAAAATGGAAACATACAGATCTAACAATCGACGCAGTTAAAGGAATTGGTGGAATGTTCTCGCTAGATAATGGCACAGGTCAAAGATTTCTCACAAAATCAGAAATATGTGTTGTAGTAGATAACGATAAAAAGCAGACAAATTAATCTCTTTATAGACAAGCTGAAAAATATCTGTATTTAATTAAGAATGAGCCAAATTTTGCTTACAGATGTAAGAAAAAAATTTTTAGAATATTTTGAAAAAAACAATCATCAAATTGTTGATTCAAGTAATTTAGTACCTAATAACGATCCAACATTAATGTTTACTAATTCAGGAATGGTCCAGTTTAAGAACGTATTTACTGGGTTAGAAAAAAGACCCTATAAAACTGCGACCACATCACAAAAATGTGTGAGAGCAGGCGGAAAACACAATGATCTAGAAAATGTTGGTTATACTCCTAGACATCACACATTTTTTGAAATGCTAGGAAATTTTTCATTTGGTGATTATTTCAAAGAGCAAGCCATCCATCATGCTTGGAATTTGTTAACTAAAGATTTTGGATTACCAAAAGAAAAATTATTAGTAACTGTTTTTCATGAAGACGAAGACGCACTCAATCTTTGGAAAAAAATATCGGGGATAAGTGAAAATAAGATAATTAAAATATCAACATCTGATAATTTCTGGTCTATGGGTGATACGGGGCCATGTGGCCCATGCTCTGAAATATTTTATGATCACGGTGATAAGTTAAAAGGTGGAATTCCAGGAAGCCCTGATGAAGACGGTGATAGATTTATTGAAATTTGGAATCTTGTATTTATGCAATTTGAACAAATATCTAAAGATAAACGAATTGATTTACCTAAACCTTCAGTTGATACAGGTATGGGACTAGAGAGAATGACAGCAGTCCTTCAAGGCACTCACGATAATTATAAAATTGATCACTTTCAGAAAATTATGGATGTTTCATCTGATATTACAAAAACTCCAATCGATGATAAAACGATCGCAAGCCACAGAGTAATTGCTGATCACTTAAGAGCAAGTAGCTTTTTAATTGCTGAGGGGATATTGCCTTCTAATGAAGGCCGAGGATATGTTTTAAGAAGAATCATGAGAAGGGGAATGAGACACGCTCATTCTCTAGGTAGCAAACACCCTGTTTTTTATAAACTTTTTGAAACTCTACTTAATGAAATGAAAAGTAGTTATCCTGAACTAATTAGCGGGAAAGAATTAATAGTCGAAACTCTTAAAAATGAAGAGGAAAAATTTTCCTCACTTCTTGAACGAGGTATGAAAATATTGAATGAAAATTTAAATAAAGTTCAAAACAAAACTCTTCCAGGAAAAGAAGCATTCAAGTTATATGATACCTATGGTTTCCCTCTAGATCTGACTGCTGACATCTTAAGAGGCAAAGATATTAAAGTAGATAACGATGAATTTGAGAAGGAGATGGAAAAAAGTAAAGCGTTAGCTAGAGCTAATTGGAAAGGTTCGGGAGACAAGACTGTTGAAGAAAGATGGTTTAAAATTAGAGAGGAATTAAATCCTACTGAATTTTTAGGTTATGAATTTGATAAAGCTGAAGGCGTAATAATTAAAATTTCAAAAAACGGTAAATTTGTTCAATCTGCTAGCACTGGAGACGAAGTAGAAATAATAACTAATCAAACACCATTTTATGGTGAGTCAGGTGGTCAAGTTGGTGACCAGGGATATATTTTTAGCTCAGAGTGTAAAATAAAAATTAATGATACACAAAAAAAAATGGGAGATTTATTTGTTCATTACGGAAAAATTGAAAAAGGCACAATATCAACTGGGCAGAGTGTAAATTTAGAAATAGATGTTTTGAAAAGAAATAACTCTAAAGCTAATCATTCAGCAACTCACTTGTTACATGAGTCATTAAGAAGAACTCTTGGAAAACATGTGACTCAAAAAGGATCATTAGTTTCACCTGAGAGATTAAGGTTTGATTTTAGTCACAATAAACCTATTGAAAAAGACGAAATGATAAAAATAAATAATATAGTAAATGAAATAATAACAGGATCCTCCGATGTACAAACAAGAATAATGACTCCAAAAGAAGCTGTTAGTATGGGTGCTCTTGCACTATTTGGAGAAAAATACGGAGAGGAAGTAAGAGTGGTTTTTATGGGGAAGGAAAATAATGGTTTTTTTTCAACAGAATTATGTGGAGGTACTCATGTTAGAAATACTGGAGAAGTTGGTAAGTTTAAAGTTATAAGCCAATCCTCGATTGCCTCAGGTATCAGAAGAGTTGAGGCATTAAGAGAC
>CACHFP010000022.1 GCA_902579115.1 uncultured Pelagibacteraceae bacterium
ATTTAATTTTGTTCTACCTTTTTTTACTAAAAATCTATTTTTTACAATTTTTGATTTCATAATTGGTTTGTATCCATATCTTGGAACAAAACAATATGAGTATTTATTTTTCAAAAGTTTTATAGTCCTTGAACTACCATAAACATCTATTTTTCTTTTATTTTTCCAAAAAAAAGGACGCATCTCAAAAATACCTGAAGTCTGATCTGCGTGCTCATGGGTATAGATTATAGCATCTAGTGATGTAATTTTATTTTTTAAAAACTGATATTTAATATCTGGCGATGTGTCGATTAAAATTGACAGATTACCATTTTGAATATGAGCGCAGCATCTAGTTCTAATATTTTTTTTATGTTTTTTTAAATTACCTCTATAATTCGTAATCCATGGAGCACCGAGAGAGCTGCCACAGCCTAGTATTGTAAATCTATTTTTCAATTTAATTTTCCAAATAGTTTAAAAAAATTATTTGAAGTAATCATTGAAAATTCTGAAAAAGATAGTTTTTTTAATTGTGATAAGAATTTTACAGTGTGAATAATAAAACTTGGCTCATTCGATTTCCCTCTAAGAGGTTCAGGAGATAAATAAGGAGCATCTGTTTCTACAAGAATTTTATTGTTTGGTATATCTTTAAATGTTGCAGCTAAATCTTTCGATTTTTTAAAAGTAACTACACCACTTGCAGATATATATGCTCCCAAATCCAAAAGTTTAAAAGCAAAGTTTCTTGAACCGGTAAAACAATGAATAAGAATTTTAAAACTCTTTTCTTTAATTCTTTTTTTTAATATTTCTAAAGTTTCATCTTCCGCAGATCTGGTATGGACTATAATTGGTTTATTTGTATTTTGAGCAGCTTCAATATGTTCTTCAAAACATTTAATTTGTTCGGCTTTAGCAGAATGGTTATAGTAAAAATCTAAGCCGGTTTCTCCAATTCCAATTAATTTATTATTTTCATTAATTCTTTTAATTATATCTGTGCTTTTAAGAGTTTGATGTGATTTTGCTTCATGTGGATGAATACCATAGGAACCATAAACATTATCAAAATCATTTATTATTTTCAAAATCTTATTAAAGCTTTTATCTTTAGTCGAAATAGTTAGAATATAATTAATTCCATCATCTTTAGCTCTTTGAATTGTCTCAGACAAAGATTGAGACATTGGCTCATAGTCTAAATGGCAATGTGAATCAATTATCATTCAATTTTTTTAAAAAGTATTTCTAAGTTTTGTAAATCTTTATCATGTTTTAAAAATTTATTCTTAATAATATTTTTAATTGATATATTTTTTTCATCAATATTCATAATTTTAAGCGCTTTATTTGTAGCTAAAGGAATAATTGGATTTAATAAAATAGAAATATTTTTAATTTGCTCACAAATGGTATAAACTACAGTTTCCATTCTTTCAAGATCATTATTTTTTAAAGACCATGGTTCTGAGTCATTAAAATATTTATTCGCAGCAAACGAAAAATTTACAACCATTTTTATGTATTCATTTAAATTTTGTTTATCTATAAGTTCGACAAGTTTTGGTATATTTTTTTTTACATCATTAATCAAATTCTCATCATTTTTATTTAACTTAGCTGCTTTTGGAATTTTGTTTTTACAATTTTTTTTTATGAATGAAAATACTCTTTGACATAAATTTCCATAATTATTTGCTAAATCATTATTAATGCAATTTTTTAAGTTATTCATAGAAATGTTTCCGTCATTTCCTAGAGATACTTCTTTTATTAAATAATATCTTAATTGATCAATCCCAAATTTATTAATTATCTCAATTGGATCTAAAATATTTCCAAGAGATTTCGACATTTTTTTTTCCTCAGATAATATCCAACCGTGGCCGAACACTCTTTTAGGTAATGGTAACTTTGCTGCGAGTAAAAATGCTGGCCAAAATATAGCGTGAAATCTTAATATATCTTTTCCTATTATATGAACATCTGCTGGCCAAAATTTTTTGAATTTTTCGTCATTTGTATCAGGAAAATTTAAAGCGCTTATATAATTTGTAAGAGCATCTAACCAAACATAAATGACATGCTTGTTGTTATTTGGTACTGGTATCCCCCAAGTAAATGACGTTCTACTTATTGATAAATCTTTTAAACCTTTTTCAACAAAACTGACTACTTCATTTTTTCTAGAAACTGGTAAAATAAATTCTTTATTATTTTTATAATGTTCAAGTAATTTGTTTGTCCAAGATGACAATTTAAAAAAGTATGATTCTTCTTCAACCCACTCTACTAAAGATCCAGATAGTTTTGAAACTTTTTTACCCTCTCTTTCTTCTATTTCTTCTTCATCATAAAAAGCTTCATCAGATACAGAATACCAGCCGCTGTATTTATCTAAATAAATATCACCAGACTTAATTAATCTTTTCCAGATTTCATTTACTGAATTATAATGTCTCTTTTCTGTTGTTCTTATAAAATCATCATTAGATAGATTTAAAATCTTAGTAAGAGATCGAAACTTTTCAGAAAGTTCGTCACAAAATTGTTTAGGGTTCTTCTTATATTTTTTTGCTTCCTTTTCTATTTTCTGTCCATGTTCATCTGTTCCAGTTAAAAAAATAACATCATAACCCTCTAATCTTTTAAATCGAGCAAATATATCTGCTACAATGCTTGAGTAAGCGTGACCCATGTGTGGTTTACCCGAAGGATAATAAATTGGTGTTGTTATATAAAAACTTTTA
>CACHFP010000023.1 GCA_902579115.1 uncultured Pelagibacteraceae bacterium
AGCTCTTCTGGAAGGCAATTACTATATTTACGGGTGGAGACAAGTTCCAATTAATCCAAGTGTGCTAGGGAAAACTGCCGATCAAAGTAGACCGGAAATAGCGCAGGTAATGTTTAAAAAAAATGAAAATCTGGCAACAAATGATCTTGAAAGAGATTTATTTGAAACCAGAAAAAAAATAGAAAAAATTGCTAGAGAGAGTCAACTTAAAGACTTTTACATTTGCTCTTTCAGCTCAAGGTCAATCGTATATAAAGGTATGTTCTTGGCAGAAATGTTGTCTGAGTTTTATCCAGATTTAAATGATGAAAAACTTACTTCAAGATTCGCTGTTTTTCACCAAAGGTACTCAACAAACACTTTTCCAAGTTGGGATTTGGCACAACCTTTTAGAACACTTGCTCATAATGGAGAAATTAACACTTTAAAAGGCAATATAAATTGGATGAAAATTCATGAGCAAGACATGTCTAGTCCACTATTTAAAAACGTAAAAGACCTAAAACCTGTTATTAGAAGCTCATCCGACTCCGGTGCTCTTGATAACGTTTTTGAGCTATTAGTGCACTCAGGTAAACTAGCCCCTTTAATAAAATTAATGATGATACCTGACGCATGGTCTAAGAGAAGCAAAACTGTTCCGAAAAACCATCAAGACTTATTTAATTTTTTAAATAGTGCTATTGAGCCATGGGACGGACCTGCTGCAATTTGTGCAACAGATGCAAAGTGGGTTTTAGCATCTTCTGATAGAAATGGATTAAGACCCTTAAGATATACGATAACATCAGACGATTTATTTTTTGCAGGCTCAGAAACTGGAATGATAAAAATTCCTGAAGAAAAAATTATTGAAAAGGGTAAGTTAGGCCCAGGTCAAATAATAGCTATAGATTTAAAAAAAGGTGAATTATTTAAAGATAAAGATATTAAAGATTTTTTAGCCAAGGATTATAAAAAATATAACAAACAAATTATTGATCTAGAAAAGAAAATTTCTAATGAAAATGAGAGACCAAATTTTACAAATG
Source organism: uncultured Pelagibacteraceae bacterium (assembly GCA_902579115.1). GTDB lineage: Bacteria > Pseudomonadota > Alphaproteobacteria > Pelagibacterales > Pelagibacteraceae > Pelagilacustribacter. The sequence goes on from CACHFP010000023.1 coordinate 1,032, forward strand.
AAGATCTGAGAAAAAGACAATATTTATCAGGATTGAGCGTGGAAGATTTAGAATTAATACTTCACCCAATGGCCGAAGAAGGTAAAGAAGCATCAGGCTCAATGGGGGATGATACACCTGTTGCAGTATTATCAAGTCACTTTAGACCAGTTTCACATTACTTTAGGCAAAATTTCAGCCAAGTAACAAATCCACCAATTGACTCTTTAAGAGAGAACAAAGTCATGAGTTTAAAAACGAGGTTTGGAAATCTTGGTAATATTTTAGATTTTGATAATTTAACTGAGGAAAATATATATGTTTTGGATAGTCCAATTTTAACAAATTCACAATTTAAAAAATTTAAAAAAATCTTTTCAAAAAAAACAAAAGTAATTGACTGTACATTTGATATTTCTTTATCACTAAAGGACAGAATTGAAGCCATTAGAGAGGAGGCGGAAACTTCAGTTAGAGAAGGAAGCTCTTGTCTAGTTTTATCAGATAAAAATATTACAAATCAAAGAGCGAGTATACCCAGCATATTGACTGTGGGAGCAGTTCATTCCCATCTAGTTAAACATGGTTTAAGGGGATACTGTTCATTGAATGTAGAATGTTCAGATGCTTTAGATACACATTCTTTTGCAGTATTAATTGGAGTTGGCGCGACAACTGTAAATCCTTACTTAGCTATAGACAGTATCTATCAAAGATTTGAAAAAAAATTATTTGGTAAATCAGACTTTGAAAGCTGTGTAGTTAAGTTCAAACAATCAATTGATGCTGGACTGTTAAAAATAATATCAAAGATGGGAATTTCTGTAATAAGTTCTTACAGAGGTGGATGTAACTTTGAAGCTGTGGGCCTCAGTAGGGCAATAGTTTCCGACTACTTTCCGGGAATGTCTTCTAGAATTTCAGGAATAGGTATTATTGGAATTGAAAAAAAAATAAAACAACTTCATTCTAAATTTAATGGAAAAAATGTATTTACTTTGCCTATTGGAGGTCTCTATAGGTATAGAAAAAGCGGAGAGGATCATCAATACCAAGGTAGATTAATCCATCTTCTTCAAAGTGCAGTTGGAAGCGGATCATATGATCAATATAAAAAGTACTCTGCTGGGATACACAGTCTACCACCAATCAATATTAGGGATTTATTAGAATTCAAGAAATCTAAAAAGGAAATAGATATTAACGAAGTAGAACCTACCGAAAATATACTAAAAAGATTCGGTAGTGGGAGTATGTCACACGGAGCTTTGTCGGCTGAAGCACACGAAACATTAGCGACAGGCATGAATAGAATTAAGGGAGCTTCATGCAGTGGAGAGGGTGGTGAAGACGCTAAAAGATTTAAAGTTTTGTCTAATGGTGATAGTGCAAATTCAAGAGTAAAACAAATCGCTTCGGCAAGGTTTGGTGTGACAGTAGACTACCTTAATAACGCTAACGAAATAGAAATAAAAATTGCTCAAGGAGCAAAACCAGGAGAGG